>DYFW01000049.1 GCA_020725005.1 Thiobacillus denitrificans | reverse complement strand
ACCCGATCCCGTACCTGCTCAGGTCCAGCTTACCCACTCGAAATTGAAAAGAGGCAAAAATGAACATCGAGGTGATCGACGACAGCGGCCAGGAACTCGCCAGCGGCCGCGACCTCGCCGCGCTGCGCGAACAGCTCGGCGGCGCGGCGCGCATCACCTACGGCGGTGGCGCGGAGGACAACCCCTTCGAGCGCACCGGACTCACCGAATGGAATTTCGGCGACCTGCCCGAGCAGGTGAAATTCAGGCGCGGCGGGCGCGAACTGACGGGCTACCCGGCGCTCATCGACAAGGGAGAATGCGTTGACCTGCGGCTGCTCGATGCGCCCCATGCGGCGGAAGCCGAAACCCGCCGCGGCGTGGTGCGCCTGCTGCGGCTCGCGCTCGCCGCGCAGTTCCGGCAGCTCGACAAGGACCTGTCGCGCGAGACCGCGCTGGCAATGAAATACCGTACGTTCGGCAGCGCCGAGCAGCTGCGCGCCGCGCTCATCGACGCCATCGCCACGCGCGCGCTCCTGGGCGACGATGACACACCGCGCAGCCAGAAGGCATTCGACAAGCAGAAGGAACGCGCCAAGCCGCGCATCACCGTGGTGAAACAGGCGCTCCTGCGCGACGTCGCCGAGATTCTCGATCTTTACGCGCAGGTTGCCGCGCGGCTTGCCGCCAAGCCGCAGTTTCCCGCGGTGATGCGCGACGAGGCGGCGCATCTCGCCGCGCTGGTGCCGGCGGATTTCATCACCGCCACGCCGTGGACGCATCTCAAGGACTTGCCGCGATATCTGCGCGGCATCCTCAAGCGCCTGGAAAAACTGCCCGCGTCCGAGCAGCGCGATTCGCGCGGCCTGGCCGGCGTGCTCACGCTGCAGAACAAATACCTGGCGCGGCGCGCCCAGGTGAAAGGCGCGGTGCCGGCGGCGCTGGAGGAATTCCGCTGGCACCTCGAGGAACTGCGCATTTCGCTGTTTGCCCAGGAACTCAAGACGCCGTATCCGGTATCGGTGAAACGCCTCGACAAACTGTGGGATGAGCTTGCCAGACAGCCGCTGAATTGATTACGTTACGCCCATGCGCGAACGTGTCCTCAGCCTGCCCAACGTCATCTCCTTCATGCGCATCGCCGCGGTGCCGGCGATCGCCTGGCTGATTCAGCAGCGCCTGTGGGAGACCGCGTGCTGGCTCTTCCTCGCCGCTGCGGTGTCGGACGGGCTCGACGGCTTCCTCGCGCGCTGGCTGAACCAGATGACGCAGCTCGGCGCCGCGCTCGACACTGTCGCCGACAAGGCGCTCGGCATCGTCACCCTGGTAATGCTCACGCTGGAAGCGGCGATTCCGCTGTGGGTGGCGCTGGCGATCCTGCTGCGCGACAGCGTCATCGTGCTGGGCGCTCTGAGCTACCGGGGCCTGGCCGGCCACATCGAGATCCATCCCACCTGGCTCGGCAAGACCCATATGTTCGCCGAGTTCGCGCTGCTCGCGCTGGTGCTCGGCGGGCTCGCCGGCGTGCTGGACATGGCGGCGTGGCTGACGCCGCTGTTTGCCGGCGTGTTCGCCATCGCCGTCGCGTCCGGCGTGCAGTACGTGTGGATCTGGGGCGCCAAGGCGCGGCGCGAGCGGCTGCTCGGCCGCTGAGGGACGTCAGGTCCGCGCGCCCTGCAGTTGGCGTAGGGTCTGCGCGACCTCGGCCGCATGCCGCGCCGTGTCCACCTTGTCGAGGCGCGCCGCGATGCGGCCGTCCGGACCGATGATGAAGGTGTGGCGCCGCGCGAAGCGCACCACGCCCAGGTTCAGGAGGCTGCCGTAGGCCGCCGCCGTTCGCCCGTCGGTATCTGCCAGCAGCGGAAAAGGCAGCTTGAACTTGCGTGCGAATCCGGCGTGTGACGCGACGTCGTCGACGCTCACCCCCACCACCGCCGCCCCCAGATCGTCGAGCGTGCCGATGTCGTCGCGCAGGCTGCACGCCTGTTGCGTGCAGCCCGGCGTGTCGTCCTTCGGATAGAAATACAGCACCAGCCAGCGGCCGGCGTAATCACCAAGTCGATGCACCTGGCCGTTCTGGTCGGGCAGGGCGAAGTCCGGCGCCACGCTGCCGACCGGCCGCTGCCCGCCGGCACGCAGCATCCACAACAGAACGCTGGCGACCACCAGCACAACGGCCAGGCCGGCGAGAACGTGTTTGAGCATGAGAATCTCCTTGCCTGCATCATAAGGGATGGGAAATTCGGGAACTCGAACTTCCCATCCATAACGGGCCGGGGTTCGATGGTTCTTGATCCGCAACCCGGCGCGGCTTTCCAGCGTATCCGCTATGTTGTTGGCGCTGGCCGTTATTCCAGTTCGGAAGTTTCGGATCAGTAACGCTGCGCGCGGCTCGGTGAACGACGCAGGTTTCGGTACAATGCGCGCCACGCCCCGGTAGCTCAGTGGATAGAGCAACCCCCTCCTAAGGGGTAGGTCGGACGTTCGATTCGTCTTCGGGGCGCCACGAACAGGAAAGTCGAAAAACAAAAAAAGCGGCCATGGCCGCTTTTTGTTTACCTACTTGCTTGTCACCTCACCTAACGGGAGGTGGCGTCCCCACGGGGATTCGAACCCCGGTTATCGCCGTGAAAGGGCGGTGTCCTAGGCCTCTAGACGATGGGGACCCGGACGACGGCTTGCGCCGTCAACACTGCTGCACTGCTACTTCCTGGATATCTGGGTGAGGGTCACGCCGAGCAGCAAACCGACGAAACCCAATGGTACCAGCGAGATCCACGTTTCGGCGTTCTCACTGCCATTCACCATCTTCCAGAACCCGACGCCCAGTCCGACGATGCTCAGTATCAGCCCCAGCCAAGTGGTGATGACGCCAAGTCGGTGCATCGGACATCCTGTGAGTTGGTGGAGGTAAGCGGGATCGAACCGCTGACCTCTTGCATGCCATGCAAGCGCTCTCCCAGCTGAGCTATACCCCCAACGAAGCCGCGCATTCTATACATGCCTTTTTGGCTTGTAAAGCCTTTGCGGCGATTTCGCGCGCTTCGATCAGTCGGGGAAAAGCTTGCCGGGGTTCAACAGGCCCAGCGGGTCGAATTGCCGCTTGATCGCACGCATCAAACCGAGCGTGGCGGGATCGATTTCCAGCGGCACGAAGCGGCGCTTTTCGGTGCCGATGCCGTGCTCGCCCGAGAGCGTGCCGCCGAGCGCGAGCACGCGCGTCAGGATGGCGTCGAGCGCGACGCGGGCGCGTTCCATTTCGTCGGCGTTGTCGGGGTGCACCATCAGGTTGACGTGCAGGTTGCCGTTGCCGGCGTGACCGAACGACACCACCGCGAGGCCGTGCGCCGCGGCGGTGTGGTCGATGAACTCGACGAAGCCGGCGAGTTCCGATACTGGCACCACCACGTCCTCGTTGATCTTGAGCGGCGCGATTCGCTTGACCGCGTGCGACAGCGACTTGCGCGCGGCCCACAGCCGGGCGATCGAGTCGCGGGTGAAGCCGCTTTTCAGTTCGAGCAGGCCGTCGCCGGCGAGCGCCTGCTCCAGCGCGGCGATCTGGCGCGGCAGGTCGTCGACGGCGCCGTCGGCTTCGACCATCAGCAGCGCGCGGGTGCCGGCGGGCAGGTCGTCCGCGGTGCCGGTCGGGCGGATGGCGTCGATCGCGCGGTGGTCCATGAATTCGAGTGCGCACGGCATCACCGGCTGGCACATGACGCGGCCGACCGCGGCGAGCGCGGCGTGATTGCTCTCGAAGCACACGCGCAGGGTGGCGACGGCTTCCGGCGCGGGCAGGAGCTTCAGTGTGGCTTCGGTGATGAGCGCGAGCGTGCCGCCCGAGCCGACCAGCAGGCGGGTGAGGTCGTAGCCGGTGACGCCCTTGGTGGTGCGGCAGCCGGTGCGGATTTCCTGGCCGTCGCCGGTGACGGCGCGCAAGCCGAGCACGTAGTCGCGGGTGACGCCGTATTTCACCGCGCGCGGCCCGGCGGCGTTCATCGCGAGGTTGCCGCCGATGCGGCAGTACGCGCCGCTGCCGGGGTCGGGCGGGTAGAACAGGCCTTGGGTGCGCGCGAGGCGGTCGATGTTCTCGGTGACGACGCCGGATTCGACGACGACGAGGCGGTTGGCCGGATCGAATTCGAGTACCCGACGCATGCACTCGAAGCTCACCACCACGCTGCCGGGTGCGGGGAGCGCCCCGCCGACGTTGCCCGAACCTGCGCCGCGCGGCGTCAGTGCAATACGGTGTTCGAGGGCGACGCGCACGAGCGCGGCGACCTCGTCGTGCGAAACGGGGAAGAGCACCGCGTCGGGGGTGACGCGGCGCGGTGTCTCGTCGCTGGCGTAGTGCGCGCGGATGGCGTCGTCGACGAACACACGGTCGGCGCCGAGTGCGGAATGGAAGGCGGCGAGCGCGCGATCGGACAGCATGGGCAGGCCCGGCTCAGGCGGGATGCTCGGGCGGCAACTGGGCAACGAGCGCGGCGACCATGTCGGCATCGAGGTCCATGCCGACGTCCCAGCCCGGGTTGAGCGCGATCGGCACGCCACCGCCGATGCGGCGCAGGAGCCAGGCGAAATCGGTCAGCAGTCCGCCGGTGAAATCGGGGAAGTGTTCGGCAAAGGGCTTGGCGCGCTCGGGACTGGTGAAGATCACCAGCACGCGCTCGCCGTCCTCGTCCTCGATGATCAGCGGCTCGGCCTGGGTGCTGCGCTGGAAGCCCTGGATCGGGTTCTTGTCGTCGCGCACCGGCATGAACACCTGCTGCGCCGGCAGCTGCAGCACGAAGGTTTCGGCGTCGAGCGTGCCGGCGTGCACGGCGGCGAGCTGTTCTTCCAGCGCGTTGTGGGGGACGAAGTTCATGGGCGTCGAAGGGTGCGGATCAGGGCCCAGTGTAGCGCAAGCCCCTCAGGGTTCCCAGCGTTCCGGGTGTGCCCAGAAGCGGGCATTGAGCCAGTCCGGTACCGGCTTGTAGGTGTCGAGGTCGAAGGCGTGCAGACGCACGCCGGCCACTGCATCGCGCGCGACCAGTTCGAAGCCGAGGGCGAGGAAGGCTGCCTCGTCGAGCGCGCAGCCGGCGTGCGCGACGAGCAGCAGGCGCGGCGCGACATACAGCCGGGTGCGATGGATCAGTCCCCCGGCCGCGCTGGCGTCGAGTCCGTCGAGCGCGTCGATGCCGAGCGCGAGCGCGCAGGGGGGCGATGCGCTCGAACGGGGCGGCGTGAGGGCGGCCGACGGCAGGGCTTCGACGGCGAACGCCTGGGCAGCGGCGTCGAGCGCGCACACGCTGGCTGGCCGCGCCTCGAGCAGCCGTTCGCGCAGGGCTGTGCGCCAGTCCATGTCAGGCCGGGCGCGGCACGCGCACCAGCCGCGTACCGACCAGGCGGTCGTGCAGGAACTGGCGGTCGCGATCGACGAGCGCCCACCAGAAGCCGGCGCCGCCGAGCAGCAGGCCGGCCCACGCGAACAGGTAGCGCAGCAGGGCAAGCTTGAGCGTGATGCGCCCGCCGCCGGGCCCGTCCAGGCGGATGCGCCAGGTCTTCATCGCCAGCGTCTGTCCGCTGCGGCGCCAGAAGGTCGCGAAATACGCGAACAGCACGGCCGCGAGATAGATCTGGAACGCGAGATGTCTTCCCCCTGTCCGCGCATCGCCGACGACATAGAGAAAGGGCAGTGAGGCGATGAACAGCACGGCGAGCACCAGCAGCGATTCGTACACCATCGCGGCGATCCGTGCCCGGAACGATGCAGGCTGGGGGGCTATTGCGCTGTCTTGCATGGTGGCTCTATATTGCGGAAAAGGCCGGCTGGGCAGACCGGGCGGCCGACACAATCAATAATTCATGTCAGAGAGAGGGGGCCCGATGCATATCGTAAAGCAACTTATGGCGATTCCCGGCGTCATCGCCGCCGGCGAGTATGCCTACCGTGGCGATCGCTTCTCGTACCAGGGGGCACTGACCGACGAGTTTGCACGCATGGCGTCGATCCTGTGCCGCGCCAACACGCTGTCGGTCAACATGCAGGCGGAGATCTTCGATTCCTTTGCCGATAGCTGCGGCTGCAAGCCGGTGCAGGGCTGGATCGTGCGCGGTCACGCCATCACCATCTGCGCGGTCGGCAATTACTTCGCCTTCATCGATAACCGAGAGGAACTGCTCAACGACGTGATGACCATCATGCGCGCGAAGGTCGGCGACATTCACGACGACCTGCTCGTCAATCTCTATGCCAAGCTGGGCGGGGATACCCGCGAAGCGCTGTACTGAGCCTGCCGGAAAAAACTCGAGGGAGAACACAAGGAATGGATCTGCAAAGAATGATGGAATTGCCGGGGGCCCTGGCCGCGTTCACCTACAGCGACAAGGGCGAACTGCAGTCGCACGTGCTGCGCGAGGGCACCGAGCTGACGGCCGATGTGCTCGAGTTGCTGGCGCGTTCCTGCGTCGCCAACCTGGCGATCGCGGCGATGGAGGCGCGCGGCTGGGAATCGCTCACCGGCCAGGGAGGCTTCCAGCCGCTGAAGGGCTTCTCGGTGGTGGGGCTCGAGTGGTCGGTGGTCGTCGACGGCAACTGCGGCGTGGTGGTGAAGAACCGCGATGCCGACTACGAAGCCACTTTCAAAGCCTTGCAGGCTGCCTGAAGGAGCGCGCATGTCGTTGAAAAAAATCCTGGTGCTCGACGGCGTCAGCGCCGTGTGCCGCTTTCGCGACGATGGCGTGGTCATGGAGGCCGAGGGCATGTTGCCGCCGGACCTGATGACACGGCTCGCGAAATTCGCCCAGTGGTACCGCCGCCTCGTCTCGGGCAATACCGATCTCCTCTCGCTGTTTTCGCAGATGCGCGGCTGGTCGCCTTCGCAGGGCTGGATCGTGCAGGGCGCGAGCACGACCGTGTGCAACGTCGGCAACGTCGTCTGCCTGGTCGACAATGCGCAGGCCTCGTTGAACGACATCATGCGGGCGCTGAACGACGTCGCCCACGAATAGGGTTTCTCCGGCCAATCCACGCAACCCTCCGTTTTCGGAGGGTTTTTCGTGCCGGCCGTCCAACGCGTCTCGGGCCGCGCTTTCTTGACCGGAACGGGGCAAAACGATTACCCTCTCGGGTTCACCAACGAATTGATTTCTGGTCATTTTATGGAAGCCACGGGCGCCGAGATCGTCGTACGTTGCATTGCCGAAGAGGGGGTCGAGTTCGTGTTCGGCTATCCCGGCGGGGCCGTGCTCAACATCTACGACGAAATCTTCAAGCAGAACAGGTTCAAGCACGTGCTGGTGCGTCACGAGCAGGCCGCGGTCCACGCCGCCGACGCCTATGCGCGCGCCACCGGCCGCGTCGGCGTCGCGCTGGTCACGTCCGGCCCGGGGGTCACCAACGCGGTGACCGGCATCGCCACGGCCTACATGGATTCGATTCCCATCGTCGTCGTCACCGGCCAGGTGCCGACGCCGGCGATCGGCATGGACGCGTTCCAGGAAGTCGACACCGTCGGCATCACCCGTCCCTGCGTCAAGCACAACTTCCTCGTCAAGGACGTCAAGGACCTGGCGGCGACGATGAAGAAGGCCTTCCACATCGCCTCGACCGGCCGTCCCGGTCCGGTCGTGGTCGACGTGCCGAAGGACATCACGTACCACAAGACCGAGTTCGAGTACCCGGCCAGCATCGAGATGCGTTCGTACAACCCCGTGGTCAAGGGCCACAGCGGGCAGATGAAGCGCGCGGTGCAGATGCTGCTCGAAGCAAGGCGGCCGATGATCTACATCGGCGGCGGCGTGGTGCTCGGCAATGCCGCGGCACAGTTGACCGAACTGGCCACCCTGCTGGGCTTTCCCGTCACCAATACCCTGATGGGCCTGGGCGGGCATCCGGCCACCGACAGGCAGAACCTCGGCATGCTCGGCATGCACGGCACCTATGAAGCCAACATGGCGATGCAGCACTGCGACGTGCTGCTCGCGGTCGGCGCCCGCTTTGACGACCGCGTGATCGGCAACCCCGCGCACTTCGCGCGCGAGCAGCGTCGCATCATCCACGTAGACATCGACCCGTCGTCGATTTCCAAGCGCGTCAAGGTCGACGTGCCCATCGTCGGCGACGTCAAATCCGTGCTCACCGACATGCTGGCGCTGCTCAGGCAGGCGAAGGAGAAACCGGACGCCGCCGCGCTCAACGCCTGGTGGACTCAGATCGAGCTGTGGCGCGCGAAGAACTGCCTCAAGTACAACAGGCAGAGCCCCATCATCAAGCCGCAGTACGTGGTCGAGAAGCTGTGGGACGTGACGAAGGGCGACGCCTTCGTCACCTCCGACGTCGGCCAGCACCAGATGTGGGCCGCGCAGTACTACAAGTTCGACAAGCCGCGCCGCTGGATCAATTCCGGGGGACTCGGCACCATGGGCGTGGGGCTGCCGTACGCGATGGGCGTGCAGCTTGCGCACCCCGAGGCGCAGGTCGCGTGCATCACCGGCGAATCGTCGATCCAGATGTGCATCCAGGAACTCTCCACCTGCAAGCAGTACCGCATCCCGATCAAGATCATCACGCTCAACAACCGCTACATGGGCATGGTGCGCCAGTGGCAGGAGTTCTTCTACGGCAGCCGCTACGCCGAGTCGTACATGGAGTCCCTGCCCGACTTCGTCAAGCTCGCCGAGTCCTACGGCCACATCGGCATGCGCATCGAGAAACCCGAGGATGTCGAGGCCGCGTTGCGCGAGGCGTTCTCGCCCGCGCTCAAGGAACGCCTGGTGTTCATGGACTTCCAGACCGACCAGACCGAGAACGTCTTCCCCATGGTCGAGGGCGGCAAGGGGCTGTCCGAGATGATCCTGGCAGAGGAGCTGTGATGAACAACAACCACCACCGCCACATCATTTCGCTCCTGATGGAAAACGAGGCGGGCGCGCTGTCGCGCGTCGCCGGACTTTTTTCCGCGCGCGCCTACAACATCGAATCGCTCACCGTCGCGCCGACCGAGGACGCCACGCTGTCGCGCATGACCATCGTCACCGTCGGCTCGGAAGACATCATCGAGCAGATCACCAAACAGCTGAACAAGCTGATCGACGTCATCAAGGTGATGGACCTCACCGAGGGCCGCCACATCGAGCGCGAGCTGATGCTGGTCAAGGTCAAGGCGGTGGGGGCCGGGCGCGAGGAAATGAAGCGCACCGCCGACATCTTCCGCGGCCGCATCATCGACGTCACCGATTCGACCTACACCATCGAACTCACCGGCACCGGCTCCAAGCTGGATGCCTTCCTCGAGGCGATCGACCCCGCCTTCATCATCGAAACCGTGCGCACCGGCGCCTCCGGCATCGGTCGCGGCGAGCGCAGCCTCAAAGCCTGATTCATACGTCAATCCCCACACACCTAGGAACCGCCATGAAAGTTTATTACGACAAGGACGCCGACCTTTCCCTCATCAAGAAGAAGAAGGTCACCATCGTCGGCTACGGCTCGCAGGGCCACGCCCACGCCGCCAACCTCACCGACTCGGGCGTCAAGGTCACCGTCGGCCTCAGGAAGGGCGGCGCCTCGTGGGACAAGGCCAAGAAGGCCGGTCACGCCGTCAAGGAAGTCGCCGCCGCGGTGAAGGACGCCGACGTGGTGATGATCCTGGTGCCGGACGAGCAGCAGCCGGGTGTCTATTACAACGAGATCGAACCCAACATCAAGAAGGGCGCCACGCTCGCCTTTGCCCACGGCTTCAACATCCACTACAACCAGATCGTGCCGCGCGCCGACCTCGACGTGATCATGATCGCGCCCAAGGGCCCCGGCCACACCGTGCGCTCGGAATACAAGCGCGGCGGCGGCGTGCCTTCGCTGATTGCGCTGTATCAGGATAAATCCGGCAAGGCGCGCGACATCGCCCTGTCGTACGCCGCGGCCAACGGTGGCACCAAGGGCGGCGTGATCGAAACCACCTTCCGCGAGGAGACCGAGACCGACCTGTTCGGCGAGCAGGCGGTGCTGTGCGGCGGCGCCGTCGAGCTGGTGAAGATGGGCTTCGAGACCCTGGTCGAGGCGGGCTACGCGCCCGAGATGGCCTACTTCGAGTGCCTGCACGAACTCAAGCTGATCGTCGACCTGATGTACGAGGGCGGCATCGCCAACATGAACTACTCGATCTCGAACAATGCCGAGTACGGCGAATACGTCACCGGCCCCGAGGTCATCAACGAGCAGTCGCGCGCCGCCATGAAGCATGCGTTGAAGCGCATCCAGACCGGCGAATACGCCAAGATGTTCATCCAGGAAGGCAAGACCAACTACCCGGCCATGACCGCGCGCCGCCGCCTCAACGCCGAGCACCCGATCGAGGTCACCGGCGCCAAGCTGCGCGACATGATGCCGTGGATCAAGGCCAACAAGCTGGTCGATCAGTCGAAGAACTGAAATGCGCGAGGCGTGAGGCGATAGGCGTGAGGCGGCTGGTGCCCCACGGTTTTTTCACCTCACGTCTCACTCCTCACGCCTCACTCACATGAAACATCCCCTCATTGCCCGCGAAGGCTGGCTGGTTCTCCTGGCCGCCTTCGCGGCTGCGTTCGTCGCCACCTGGCTCGTCGGCTGGTGGTCGATCCCGTTCTGGATCTGGGCGGTGTTCGCGCTGCAGTTCTTCCGCGACCCCGAGCGCGTGCCGCCCGCCGACGGCGACGCGGTGATCGCGCCGGCCGACGGCCGCATCGTCGTGGTCGGGAAGGCGCGGGACGAATACCTCGACCGCGACGCGCTGAAAATCAGCGTGTTCATGAACGTGTTCAACGTGCATTCGAACAAGAGCCCGGTCGACGGCGTCGTGAAGGGCGTGTGGTACACCCCCGGCAGCTTCGTCAACGCCGACCTCGACAAGGCCTCGACCGAGAACGAGCGCAACGCGATCCATATCGCCAGCGCGCGCGGCGACGTCACCTGCGTGCAGATCGCCGGCCTCATCGCGCGCCGCATCCTGTGCTACGTCAAGACCGGCGACACCCTCGCGCGCGGCCAGCGCTACGGCTTCATCCGCTTCGGCTCGCGCGTCGACGTCTACCTGCCGGTCTCGGCGCGGCCCGAGGTGAGCATTGGCCAGAAGGTCACCGGCGGGCGTACCATACTCGCTCGCTGGTAATCCCGACTTTCCATGGACGATCTTCCGCGCAGACTTCCCGAACGCGAGCGCCTGCGGATGCGCGACCGCGGCATCTACCTGCTGCCGAACCTGTTCACCACGGGCGCGCTGTTCGCCGGCTTCTACGCCATCGTGCAGGCGATGAACGGGCGTTACGAGTACGCGGCGGTCGCCATCTTCATCGCCATGGTGCTCGACGGCCTCGACGGCCGCGTCGCCCGCATGACGCGCACCCAGAGCGCCTTCGGCGCGGAGTACGACAGCCTCTCCGACATGGTCTCGTTCGGCGTCGCCCCGGCGCTGGTGATCTACGAGTTCGCCCTGCAGGGCCTCGGCAAGCTCGGCTGGATCGCCGCCTTCGTCTACTGCGCCGGCGCGGCGCTCAGGCTCGCGCGCTTCAACACCCAGCTCGACCAGCCCACCGACAAGCGCTTCTTCCAGGGACTGCCCAGCCCCTCGGCCGCCGCGCTCATCGCCGGCTTCGTCTGGGTGATGACCGAATACGGCGTCCGCGGCGAGGAAATGCGCTGGCTCGCCGCCTTCATCGCGCTGTTCGCCGGGCTGTCCATGGTCAGCAACCTGCGCTTCTACAGCGGCAAGGAAATCAACCTCAGGAAGAGCGTGCCGTTCTTCGTCATCCTGCTGATCGTGCTGGTGTTCATCCTCATCTCGACCAGCCCGCCCGAGGTGCTGTTCGCCGGCTTCGTGATCTACGGGCTGTCGGGCTATGCCGATGCGGTGTGGCGGCTCACGCGCCGCAGCTCGAAGTCCGCGAGCGACCCCCCCTTGCAGGGCGACAAAAAATAGATAGAATTTAGACTATGTCTAATTGGTCGCAACCGTCCTTCCTCCTCTGCCTGTCGAACCTGCTGTTCGGCAGCCTGCTGCTGCGCGTCGCGCGCGCACATTGACCCCCCTCCCCCCGAGCTGTACCCCCGCGCCGCGAGCCGCTTGCGGCAGCCTTATATAATGCGTCGGCATGCCGCGCCCCGAGTGCGACGCCGACCCACCATGGAGCCCGCCATGAACGACCGTTTGTACATTTTCGACACCACCTTGCGCGACGGCGAGCAGAGCCCCGGCGCGTCGATGACCAAGGAAGAGAAACTCCGCATCGCGCGCCAGCTGGAAAAGCTCGGCGTCGACGTCATCGAGGCCGGCTTCGCCGCGGCGAGCCCGGGCGATGCCGACGCGATCAAGGCCATCGCCGAAGTCATCCAGAACTCGACCGTGTGCTCGCTCGCGCGCGCCAACGAGCGCGACATCCGCGCCGCCGGCGAGGCGATCCGGCCGGCCAAGCGCGGCCGCATCCACACCTTCATCGCCACCAGCCCCATCCACATGGAGAAGAAGCTGCGCATGACGCCCGACCAGGTCGTCGAGGCGGCGGTGAAGGCGGTGAAGCTGGCGCGCGAATACACCGACGATGTCGAGTTCTCCGCCGAGGACGCGGTGCGTTCCGAAATGGACTTCCTGGTGCGCGTGTTCGACGCGGTGATCGAAGCCGGTGCGAAAACCATCAACGTGCCCGACACCGTCGGCTACTCGATCCCGGCGCTGTGGGGCGAGCGCATGAAAGAGCTCATCGCGCGCGTGAAGAACTCGGACAAGGTGATCTGGAGCACGCACTGCCACAACGACCTCGGCATGGCGGTCGCCAACTCGCTCGCCGCGGTGATGAACGGCGCGCGCCAGGTCGAGTGCACCATCAATGGCCTCGGCGAGCGCGCCGGCAACGCCTCGCTCGAGGAGATCGTGATGGCGGTGCGCACCCGCCGCGATGTGTTCAAGTGCGACACCCGCATCGACGCGACCCAGATCGTGCCGGCCTCGAAGCTCGTCTCGACCATCACCGGCTACCCCGTGCAGCCGAACAAGGCCATCGTCGGCGCCAACGCCTTCGCCCACGAATCCGGCATCCACCAGGACGGCGTGCTGAAGCACCGCGAGACCTATGAAATCATGCGCGCGGAAGACGTGGGCTGGCACGCGAATCGTCTGACCCTGGGCAAGCTCTCCGGGCGCGCCGCGTTCAAGAGCAAGCTCGCTGAACTGGGCATCGTTCTGGAAACCGAGGAGGCGCTCAACACCGCGTTCGCGCGCTTCAAGAACCTGGCCGACAAGAAGCGCGAAATCTTCGACGAGGACCTGCAGGCGCTGGTGTCCGACGAGGGCTACGCGACCGAGCACGAACGCTACAAGCTGGTGTCGATGAAGGTGTGCTCGGAAACCGGCGAAGTGCCGCACGCCCGCGTCGTGTTCACCGACGACGGCGTGGAAAAGCGCGCCGAGGGCGACGGCTCGGGGCCGGTCGACGCCACCTTCAAGGCGCTCGAATCGGTGGTCGCGAGCGGCGCCGACCTGCTGCTGTATTCGGTGAACAACATCACCAGCGGCACCGATGCGCAGGGGGAGGTGACGGTGCGGCTGGCCAGGGACGGCCGCGTGGTCAACGGCCAGGGGGCCGACACCGACATCGTCGTCGCCTCGGCCAAGGCGTATCTCCACGCGCTGAACAAGCTGCACAGCAAGCTCGAGCGGGCGCATCCGCAGGTGTGAGCCGCTGAATGAACAACGCCCTGCACGTCGGGGCGTTGTTCATGGCGCCTGCCGCGACGGCGCGCTGAACTTCGCGTAGTAGATCGCGGCGAAGAAGAACACCACCGACAGCACCACTTCAAACCCGGCAAGCCAGGCGGCAAGGCCGGTGTCCGACCACGCGCGCACCACGCCCTCGCTGAAGTAGGCGAGCACCAGCATCGGCGCCCACTGGTAGGTGTAGCGGCGGCCCTTGAGGATGCCCATCAGCGGCGCCAGCAGCGGCAATGCCTTCAGCACCAGCCACGAACCGCCGGGGCGAATCGGCGCGAGCCACAGCTCCCACGCCACGCACAGGAAG
This sequence comes from Thiobacillus denitrificans, assembly GCA_020725005.1. Taxonomy (GTDB): domain Bacteria; phylum Pseudomonadota; class Gammaproteobacteria; order Burkholderiales; family Thiobacillaceae; genus Thiobacillus; species Thiobacillus denitrificans_G. Next base: position 7,101 of record DYFW01000049.1, on the reverse strand, counting down.
ATCAGCGCGATCAGCGAGGCGCTGGCGACGTGCTGCAGGACGAAGGTCTTCAAGAGGTCGGCCTCGTCGCGCGGGCCGTGCGGGGTGCGGGTCATGTCAATTTCAGTGCGGTTTCGGCAAGGCGCTTGCCGAGCGCGAGGCAGAGCGCGCGCTCGTCGTCGGTGAGCGGCCGGTCGTCGGCGGGTCCGGCCCAGTGGCTGGCGCCGTAGGGGGTGCCGCCGCTCGCGGTGCGGTTCACTTCCGGCAACGTGTAGGGCAGGCCGAACACCAGCATGCCGTGGTGCAGGAGCGGCAGCATCATGCTCACGAGCGTGGTTTCCTGGCCGCCGTGCAGGCTCGCGGTCGAGGTGAACACCGCGGCGGGCTTGCCGACGAGCGCGCCTTTCGCCCACAGTGCGCCGGTGGTGTCGAGGAAGAATTTCACTGGCGCCGCCATGTTGCCGAAGCGGGTCGGCGAGCCGAGTGCCAGGCCGGCGCACTGCTCGAGGTCGGCGAGCTCGACGTAGGGGGCGCCTGCGTCCGGCACCGGCGGCGCGGCGACCTCGGTGCGCGGCGCGACCGGCGGCACGGTCCGCAGGCGTGCCGCGGCGCCGGCGACCTGGTTGACGCCGCGCGCGACCAGCTGGGCCATGTCGCGCACGCTGCCGCCTGCGCTGTAATAGAGGACGAGGATCTCGGTCATTCGGGGCTCGCTTCGAAAATGCTGAAATCGATCAGGTCGAAGCCTGGCGTGGGGTCGATGCGCTTGCCGAACACGACGTCGTAGCTGCGCGTGCCGTGCGTCACTTCGGCCTCGATGCCAAGCTGATAGAGGTGGCGCGGCAGCATCAGGCGGTCGGCCTGCTGCATCGCCGCGATGCCGGGCACGAACAGCGCGGCTTCGGCGCGCGTGGCGCGGTGGCCGCGCAGCGGCCGTACCCAGACCGCCTCGACCCGGGGCGACAGGCGCTCGACGCCGAACTCGACTGTCTGCGCGTCGCGCATGCGCAGCCAGCGGATCACGCCGAGCGACCACTCGGTGGTGTTATCCGGCTGCAGCGCCAGCGCGTCGCCGACGCGCAGGTTGAGCGGCGTGCCGGGCGTGCCGGCGAGCGCCAAGCCGGCGGCGCTGTCATTGCGTATCGTCCAGCGGGTGGGCGTGACGGGCGCCGGCGGTGCGATGGGCGTGAACGCTTCATCCCCTGCCGGCGCGGGGCCGGCGCCGAGCAGGCGGTGGATGGCGCCGAGGCCGGCCACCACGGTCATCGTTGCGTCGGCCGGCGTGTGGCGACGGAATGCGCGCTGCGTGCCGGCGCACCACTGTTTGAGCAGATGGGTACAGAGGATCTGCGTGGTTTCGGCTTCCATGCCTTCGGGCAGGCGGATCCTGCGTGGCGTGTCGCCGGTGCGCAGGTGCAGCTGCACCGCCTGCAGGTGCTGGCACAGCACGCCGGTATCGAGCCACAGGCTTTCGCGCGCCGGATCCGGGGGCGTGGGCGAGGGGGCGAGGTCACCGTCGACCGGTATGCTGAAGCCGGGGTGGCCGCCGAGCGGGGCGGCGGCGAGCGTGGCGCGGTCGGCGTACTTTTCGAGATAACGCCGGGTATGGAGCAGTTCGGCGTGGCTCATGTGCGGCGGGTCGGCGCGCGTGAACAGCACGGCGCGGCAGTAGGCGGCGGCGGGCGTCGGCGCGTCGTCGACCGCCAGTTCTGCCGCGCCTGCGGCCTGGGCATAGGCGTAGACCTGGTGGATTTCGCGCCACAGCCCGGCGGGCGGTGTCATCCGCGTCAGGTGGCAGGCGAACAGCACGTCGAAATGCGCGCCGAGGACGCGCGCCGCGGCCTCGGCGACGCGCTTGCCGCTGGCGCGCACGAGGCGGCGGCTGGCGAGCGCCTGCAGTACGTGCTTGTGGCCGATGGCGAGCTCGATCAACAACTCGCGCAGCAGGGTGCCGGCCTGGCGCTGCCCCGGCGTCGGCGGCAGGCCGGCGTCGGCGATCTGGACTTCCAGGCTCGCCGCCATGCGCGCGACCACCGGCCGGTACAGGGCGAGCAGGGCGGCGCGGTCGTCGCCGTCGAGCGCGTGGCGATTGAGCGCATACAGTGCCATCAGCAGCTGCTGGGCGACCTGCGTCGGATTGGCGTAGGGCAGGGTGTCGAGCCACCCGGCTACCGCCCGCGGGCGGGTCTCGACCTTCTGCGGGAGGACGGCGTCGGTGCCGGGCAGCGTGAGATTCAGCATGTTCAGTCGAACACCACCGTCTTGTTGGCGTAGACCAGCACGCGGTTGTCGAGGTGCCACTTCACCGCGCGCGACAGCACCACTTTCTCCAGGTCGGCGCCCTTGGTGATGAGGTCTTCCAGGCTGTCGCGGTGGGAGATGCGCGTCACGTCCTGCTCGATGATGGGGCCGTCGTCGAGCGTTTCAGTGACGTAGTGGGCGGTCGCGCCGATCAGCTTGACGCCGCGTTCGAACGCACGGTGATAGGGCTTGGCGCCATGGAAGGCGGGCAGGAAGGAATGGTGGATGTTGATGATGCGGTTGGGAAAGTGGCGGATGAACTCAGGCGACAGCACCTGCATGTAGCGCGCCAGCACGATGAAGTCGATCTTGCGATCGCGCAGGATCGCCAGCTGCACCTGTTCCGCCTCGTGTTTGGCGTCCTTGTGCACGGCCAGGTGCTGGTAGGGCACGCCGTAGGCGTCGGCGAGCCAACGGGTGTCCTCGTGGTTGCTGATGATGATGGGGAGCTCGCAGTGCAGCTCGCCGCTCTGGTAGCGGTAGAGGAGGTCGGCGAGGCAGTGGTCGAACTTGGAGACGAACACCGCCATGCGCGGCTTGCGGCTCGATTCGGCGAGCCGCCACGTCATGCCGAAGCGGTCTGCGATCGGCGCGAAGGCGGGGCCGAAATCGGCCAGGTCGAGGTCGAAGCCCGCCAGATCCCATTCCACCCGCATCAGGAACAGCTGCAACTCGGCGTCCTGGTGCTGGTCGGCGTGCAGGATGTTGGCGTCGTGCTGGAGCAGGAAATCGGCGATCGCGGCGACCAGTCCCTTCTGGTCGGGGCAGGAAATCAGCAGGACGGCGGTGTGGCGCATGGGTTCAGGGGACCCGGTTTGTGGTTATTGAGCGTCATCATAACCAAATTCCCCTGGACACAGCCATGGTATGTCATGCAGCGGTGCGCGGCCCCACGCCGCTGCCCAAGCTTGCGGCAGTTTTTGCGCGCCGCCGCCTGGCACGCAACATGCTGTGCAACGGAAAATTCACGCATTCATGAGTCATGCGATTGATTTGCCATGGAATTTTCCGGCCCCGGAAAAAAGTGTTCCGAAAGGGCGAATTCCTGGTTGACATGCCGGGCGTGGCACCTAGAATTTGTAGCTGCCCTGCATCAAGACCACAATATGTTGTGAATAAAGCTGTTGGTGCAGGCTGAGCAAGCTGTGGATAAACGCGGATATCCTCCCCCGCGCCCGGCAATGCCCCGTATTTCGTCACCCCACCAAGGAGCCCCATTAGATGCTGAACGTCGCCACCGAGTCCGCCGCATCCGCCCCCATTCCGCCCCTCGCGCCTGCCGACGCGCCGGCTGACACCCGCTACGCCGACTACAAGCTGATCCGACGCAACGGCGCGGTGGTCGGCTTCGAGCCGGGCAAGATCTCGATCGCGGTCACCAAGGCCTTCATCGCGGTACAGGGCGGCCAGGCCGCGGCGTCGGCGCGTATCCGCGAGCTGGTCGAGTCCATCACCGGCCAGGTGGTGAGCGCGCTGATGCGGCGCCAGCCCAACGGCGGCACCTTCCACATCGAGGACGTGCAGGACCAGGTCGAACTCGCGCTGATGCGCTCCGGCGAGCACGAAGTCGCCCGCGCCTACGTGCTGTACCGCGAGAAGCGCGCGCAGGAGCGCGCCGCCGCCAAGGCCGCCGGCGTGTCCGAAGCCACCCTGCACGTGATCGAGGACGGCCAGAAGAAGCCGCTCGACACCGCGCGTCTGGCCGCGATTCTCGCCGACGCCTGCGCCGGGCTGGGCGACAACGTGCGTGCCGAGCCGATCATGCAGACCGTGCTGCGCGACCTCTACGACGGCGTGCCCATGGCCGAGGTCGAAAAGGCGCTGGTGCTCGCCGCGCGCTCGATGATCGAGCAGGACCCGGCCTATTCCTACGTCACCGCGCGCCTCTTGCTCAATTCCATCCGCCACGAAGTGCTCGGCGAAGCCGTCACGCAGGCGCAGATGGGCGAGCGCTACGCCGAATACTTCCCGCAATTCATCAAGAAGGGCATCGCAGCCGAGCTGCTCGACGAGCGCCTCGGCCACTACGACCTCGAACGCCTGGGGGCCGTACTCGACGCGGGCCGCGACTACCAGTTCGGCTATCTCGGCCTGCAGACCCTGTACGACCGCTACTTCCTGCACATCGAGGAGCGCCGCATCGAACTGCCGCAGGCCTTCTTCATGCGAGTGGCCATGGGGCTTGCCATCAACGAGATCGACCGCGAAGCGCGCGCCATCGAGTTCTACCAGGTGCTGTCGAGCTTCGACTTCATGTCGTCGACGCCGACGCTGTTCAATTCCGGCACGCGGCATTCGCAGCTGTCTTCCTGCTATCTCACCACCGTGACGGACGATCTGGACGGCATCTACCAGGCCATCAAGGAAAACGCCCTGCTGCAGAAGTTCGCCGGGGGGCTGGGCAACGACTGGACCCCGATCCGTGCCATGGGCAGCCGCATCAAGGGCACCAACGGCAAATCGCAGGGGGTGGTGCCCTTCCTCAAGGTCGTCAACGACACCGCGGTGGCGGTCAACCAGGGCGGCAAGCGCAAGGGCGCGGTGTGCGCCTACCTCGAAACCTGGCACCTCGACATCGAGGAGTTCCTCGACCTCAGGAAGAACACCGGCGACGACCGCCGCCGCACGCACGACATGAACACCGCGAACTGGATTCCGGACCTCTTCATGCAGCGCGTGATGGAAGGCGGCGACTGGACGCTGTTCTCGCCGTCCGACGTGCCCGACCTGCACGACAAATACGGCCGCGCCTTCGCCGAGGCCTACACCGAATACGAGCGGAAAGCCGACCGTGGCGAAATCAAGCATTTCAAGCGCATGCCCGCGCTGCAGCTGTGGCGCAAGATGCTGTCGATGCTGTTCGAAACGGGGCACCCCTGGATCACGTTCAAGGATCCGTGCAACATCAGGAGCCCGCAGCAGCACGTCGGCGTCGTGCACAGCTCCAACCTGTGCACCGAGATCACGCTCAACACCAACGAGCAGGAAGTCGCCGTGTGCAACCTCGGCTCGGTCAACCTCGTCAACCACCTGAAGCGCGACGATGCCGGCAACCTGGCGCTCGACCTCGACAAGCTGAAGCGCACCATCCACACCGCGATGCGCATGCTCGACAACGTGATCGACGTGAACTATTACGCCGTCGGCAAGGCGCGCAACTCCAACCTCAAGCACCGTCCCGTCGGCCTCGGCATCATGGGCTTCCAGGACGCGCTGCAGGAACTGCGCGTACCCTACGCCTCCGATGCGGCCGTCGAATTCGCCGACTGCTCGATGGAAGCCGTCGCCTACTATGCGTACTGGGCGTCGACCGAGCTGGCGCAGGAGCGCGGCCGCTATTCCAGCTTCGAGGGCAGCCTGTGGAGCCGCGGCATCCTGCCGCAGGACTCGATCAAACTGCTGGCCGAAGAGCGCGGCGGCTACCTCGACGTGGACATGAGCAGCACACTCGACTGGGACGCGCTGCGCGCGCGCATCGCGCAGTACGGCATGCGCAACTCCAACTGCCTGGCGATCGCGCCGACCGCCACCATTGCCAACATCGTCGGCGTGTCGGCCAGCATCGAGCCGACCTACCAGAACCTGTACGTGAAATCGAACCTGTCGGGCGAATTCACCGTCACCAACAAATACCTCGTCGCCGACCTGAAGAAGCTCGGCATGTGGGACGAGGTCATGGTCGCCGACATCAAGTACTTCGACGGCTCGCTCGCCCGGATCGACCGCATCCCGTCCGACATCCGCGCGCTCTACGCCACCGCGTTCGAGATGGATCCCAAGTGGCTGATCGAGTGCGCGAGCCGCCGTCAGAAATGGATCGACCAGGCACAGAGCCTCAACATCTACATGGCCGGCGCCTCCGGCAAGAAGCTCGACGAGACCTACAAGCTGGCGTGGATCCGCGGTCTGAAGACCACGTATTACCTGCGCACCCTGGGCGCGACGAGCGCGGAGAAATCCACCGGCCGTGGCGGCGAACTGAACGCCGTGTCGGCGAGCGGCGGCGCCGGGGCCATGGGCAGCAGCGCATCCGGGCCCAGGCCCCTGCCCGAGCCGGAAATCGTTGGCAAGGCCTGCACGATGCGGCCGGGAGAACCGGGGTTCGAGGAATGCGAGGCTTGCCAGTAAGGGGTTGGGCTTGCCGGGTCTGGCCCCGGCGGGCCAGTTACTTTTCTTGCTTGCCCAAGAAAAGTAACCAAAAGAAGGGCACCCTGCTGCGCCACCCCTGACGGGGCGGGCCTCGCCCAAACCGGATCGCCGAGGCGGCTGCGCAACTCGCCCTGGCAGGACACACACAACGTGTCCTGCTGCGGAGCTCGGACAGTGCTCGCCTTCATCCCCGCCGGCCCGGTTCGGCCGAGGTGGCGCAGAAGGGAAACGGGTGCAGCCAGCCACGCGATTGAGTGAATTGTTTTCGGTGGCAAACCCACCGTGGTTTTTGAAAGACCAAAAGGAGACGTAAACGATGCTGAATTTTGAAGAAGACCTCACGCCCGCCCCGCAACTCGCGCCGCGCTTGCCCGAGCCTGCCCGGGTGCCGGTGGCGCCCGCGCCCGCCGCTGCCAGGCCGGCCGCGGCGACCCGCGTGCGCGCCGCCGACAAGCGCGTGATCAACGGCGCTACCGACGTCAACCAGCTCGTTCCCTTCAAGTACAAGTGGGCGTGGGAGAAATACCTCGCCGGCTGCGCCAACCACTGGATGCCGCAGGAAGTGAACATGAGCCGCGATATCGCGCAGTGGAAAGACCCCACCGCCTTGACCGAGGACGAGCGCCGCATCGTCAAGCGCAACCTCGGCTTCTTCGTCACCGCCGACTCGCT
>DYFW01000272.1 GCA_020725005.1 Thiobacillus denitrificans | reverse complement strand
GGAACCAGAAGTCCACGAAGAACAGCGCAAACTGCACCACGCTCACGGTGACCACCGTCTTGAGGTCGTAGGTGCCGATCAGCAGCACCAGTGGGATGCAGATCACCAGCGCCATCTTGAGCAGGGCCAGCACCATGGGGAGGGCCTGGCGCAACACGTCCATCGCCGGGAAGTAGCCCAGGGACCCGACGGTCAGGCCCACGTCGCCGGCGGCGCGGGTGACGATGTTGGACAGCGTCATATCGACCTGACCGCCATAGTCCGAATAGATCGCGCCCCGGTTGAGCCTTTGCTGGCGCGGCGATGCGATCGCGCGGATCACCGAGTCGCTCACGTCGGCCTGGCTCAGGAAGCCGGCCCAGCCTGCCAGTCGCGTCAGCAGGCCGGGATCGACCTGCGCGAGCAGCCGTGACCGCAGCCCGTTGCCGCCATCGGACCACCACTGCCGGCACGTCGGGTAGCCGCCTCCGCTGGGTACCTGGGCCAGTCCGGCATCGCGGGTGGCGTCGTAGGGCCAGGCGTCGCGTGGTGTCCTGGCGCGGTAGCTGTCGTAGAAGCCCGGGGTGCCGATGAAGTAGCTCGAGCCGATCCAGGTCACGTCGTGCATCTGCTCCTCGGTCAAGTTCGGTCGGGTCATGAACAGCCTGGCGCGCGCCGGCCCGTAGCAGTCGCGGGTGAAGTCGCTGACCTCCTGGGCCAGCACCGGGTCGTCGATGCGGGTGGCGTCGACGTCCATGCGCATCTGCCGCAGATCCGTGCCGCACGGGATCGCCGCCACCGAGGCGCCGGTGATCGCGCGCGAGATCGCGTGCATCGCGAACCACCACACCGGCACCTTGGCCGACTGGTTGTTGATCGTGCTGAAGGACTGCGACCAGCCCGTGTCGGTCGGCTCGGGCACATTCACCTGGCACTGCACCGAGCGCGAGCGGTCGTATCTAATGGTGTTGAAGTCGACATCGATGAACGGAATGCCGGCGAACATGATGACCACGATGGCGACGAACACGCGGTTCTCGATGCGTGCCGACGACAACACGCCTTTGTTGCCCTCGTCCGCGCCTTCCGCGCGGGCTCTCAGCCACTCCTGGATCACGATGGCGAGGAACGGAAGGGCGAACACGCCACTGGCGACCAGCACCGACCAGATGCCGTTGTGGACGATCCAGGACACCAGCGTCAGGTAGTACTCGAGGTAGTCGGTCGTGAAGAGCGTCATCGCGAACCCCGCATCACCGCGCCTGCGTCGCCAAGCTGGTTTCGAGCACGATCACGGCGACGACGGCCGCGATCTCCACACGCAGCAGCCGCTGGGCGGTGACCCCGTCCGGCTCGCGTGCGCGCAGGCGCCGGCGCATCCACAGCCAGCCCCACGCCGTGCCGGCGTACAGCAACAGCCGCCAGGCCAGGGAGGCTCCGGTGTGTGCGTCCATCCAGCGCTGCCAGCCCTCGATGCCGCCGGCGATCTGGATGCCGACCACATTGACGGCAACGGCCGCGATCAGCAGCAGCGCCGTCCACAGCAGCGTCAGGCCCACGCGCCGGTTGAACAGCCAGCGCAGGCGCCACCATCCCGCGCTCAAGGGTTGCTCCCGCCGGACGGCGGCCGCTGCAGCTCGTCGAGCCGGTTGCGCACCGGGTCGCCTTCATAGACGCCACGCGAACCGGTGGCGCGGGTGCCATGGCGCTGGATGATCGCCATCGGCGAATTGTTCGCCAGCTCGCGCCGCAGTTCCAGCTCCGTCTTGAGATTGTGGATCTCGCGATCGAGGATGTCGCTTTCGTGGGTAACGGCCTTCTGGGCGAGTTCGTTGGCCGCCACGTTGGGCTCCTTGCGGCCGGTCAGCAGCGTGCGCTGCAACAGCAGCGCCTTCTCCAGCACGCTGGCCAGCGCCACCTCGGAGGCCAGGCGCCGCGCCAGGA
>DYFW01000271.1 GCA_020725005.1 Thiobacillus denitrificans | reverse complement strand
GAGGTCTACGGCCCCTGCGCGGCGTGCCACGGCGAGTACGGCCAGGGCGGCAAGCGCGGCGAATATCCGCGCATCGCCGGCCAGCGCATCGCCTACCTCGAATATTCGCTGAGGAAATTCCGCACGCGCGAGCGTCACAATCTCCCGATGTTCCCCTACACGCAGGAGCGCGAACTGTCCGATGCCGACATCAAGGCGGTCTCCGCCTATATCGCCGCCATCGACCTGCCAACCAGGCCACCCGAGTTCAAGCCGACCGACGATGCGCTGACGCGCCTGCTGGCAATGGACAAGGTGATGATCATCCCCAAGCTCGACGGCGATCTCGCCAACGGCGGCAAGCTCTACAAGGAAGAATGCGCCTACTGCCACGGCGCCGACGGCCGCGGCAAAACGCGCTTCCCGATGCTCATCGGTCAATACACCAATTACCTGCAGAAGCAGATGGACGCCTACCTCAAGGGCGAGCGGCCGCACGACGCAGTCACGGACGAAGATGAAGAGGATGCCAAACCCAAGACCCAGTCCGCCGCCAGGAAAGTGGGCGTGCTGAACCGGCTGACCGAAAAGGACATCCAGGACATCCTCGCCTACATCACCCGGCTGCAGGACGAATGAACCCGGCCGTATCCGGCACCCGAAAACCCTGTTGCAGCCAAGGATTCTTGCGCTTTTCCGCGCATCTGGATAAGGTTGGATTTGTCAAACAAGGCAAGCCGCTTTTGCACTTCGCTTCGATGAGGGAATCGCCATGAAACAGACGATATTGGTTTTGGCACGACTGCTGGCGGGTGCGCTGTTCGTGGCGTTCCTGCTGCCGGCCCGGGCTCAGGTGCTCGGCGCCAATGACAAACCCATTCACGACGCCGCACGGATGGGCACGGATGCCGAAGTGCGGGTCATACTCAAGGCGGACGCGACGGCGCGCGACGCGCGCACCGACGGCGGCGCGACGCCGCTGCACCTGGCGGCGACCAACCCCAATTCCGCTGCGCTGAAGGCGCTGATCGCCGCGGGCGCCAACGTGAATGCCCGGGACAACGAAGGCGTGACGCCCCTGCACATGGCGGCCTACACCCAGCGCACGGTCAATGCCCAACTGCTGCTCGAGGCCGGTGCCGACCCCCTGGCGAAGACCAATGCCGGGCGCGACGTGCTTTCCCTCGCGCGCAAGGTCATGGCGAACGAAACCGCCGGCGTGATTTCGCTGTGGCTGCTCAAGGGCTGCAAGGCAGGCAAGCCGTGCTGAGATTTGCGGCAGCGCTCGCCACCCTGCTTTCTCTGGCGCCGGGCGTTCAGGCGGCAGAGACGGATGCGCTGCCGCCAGTCGAAATTCATGGACCGCGGGTCTGCCTGGCCTGCATCGACTGGGCCGACCATCTGCGGCAGCACGGCTTCACGGTGACCTTCAAGGGCACCGACGACATGGCGGCGGTGAAGCGCCGGCTCAGGGTGCCGGCGGAACTCGAATCGGTGCATACGGCGCAGGTCGGCGGCTACTTCGTCGAAGGCCATGTCCCCGCCGAGGACATCAAGATGCTGCTGAAGGAAAAGCCCAGGGCGCGCGGCCTGGCCGTGCCGGGCCTGCCCCGCGGCGCGCCCGGCCGCGAAAAATGGGCGCCGTACTGCGAGACCGGCTGCACCATCCTCGACAACGAGGGCGGCGAGCCGATGGTGCGCCGCGAACTGTTCAACACCTATCTGGTCGCGCCGGACGGCAAGACCAGCGTCTGGGCCCGCCATTGAAAGCCCTACTGACGCTTCAGCGTTTGAATGCCAGGAATTCCTCGAACATCCCGGCCGCCCATGCCAGGTCCTCGTCGCGCGGGTTGGGATCGGGAAACTGTTGCGTGCTCTGCTCGATGAGGCCGTCGCCACGCACCCGGTAGCGGGCGTCGATACGGATCATCCGCGGCGGATCGAAATCCTGGA
>DYFW01000048.1 GCA_020725005.1 Thiobacillus denitrificans | reverse complement strand
CGTCGTCGCTTCGCGGCAGACACACGCCCAGACGCACCAGCGGGCGCGTCCAACTACGGTTTCTAGGTTGAAAGGAGACAGCATGCTGCAAGGACAGATCGCACTCGTGACGGGAGCCAGCCGCGGCATCGGCCAGGCCATCGCGCTGGCGCTCGGCGGGGCCGGCGCGACCGTGATCGGCACCGCGACGAGCGACAAGGGCGCGCAGGCGATCAGCGACTATCTCGCCGCCGCGAACATCAAGGGGAGCGGCATGAAGCTCGACGTCTGTGACGCGGCCGCGGTCGATGCGGTCGTCGCGGCGATCGAGAAGGACTACGGCGCGGTCAGCATCCTGGTCAACAACGCCGGCATCACCCGCGACAATCTGCTCATGCGCATGAAGGACGAGGAGTGGGAGGCCATCATCGCGACCAACCTTACCTCGGTCTTCCGCCTGTCGCGCGCGGTGCTGCGGGCGATGATGAAGGCGCGCGCCGGGCGCATCATTTCGATCGCCTCGGTGGTCGGTGCCATGGGCAACGCCGGTCAGACCAACTACAGTGCCGCCAAGGCCGGCATCATGGGGTTCACCAAGTCGCTGGCGCGCGAGGTCGGCAGCCGCAACATCACGGTCAACTGCGTGGCGCCGGGCTTCATCGACACCGACATGACGCGGGCGCTGCCCGAGGCGCAGCGGCAAGCGCTCCTGGCGCACATCCCGCTGGGGCGTCTCGGCGCGGCGGAAGACATCGCGCAGGCCGTGCTGTTCCTGGCGTCCCCCGCGGCGGGCTATGTTTCGGGCACCACGCTGCATGTCAATGGCGGCATGTACATGGCGTGACCGCCCCGTAAAGTTTGGTAAAATCGCCGGGTTTCATTTTTTTCCGGGCTTCAAGAAGATTGAAGCCCTTTTTCTAGAGAGGAGCAGTGCATGGATAACCAACAGCGTGTAATCAAGGTCGTCGCCGAGCAACTGGGCGTGAATGAAGCGGACATCAAGAACGAGTCTTCCTTCGTCGGCGATTTGGGTGCCGACTCGCTGGATACCGTTGAACTGGTGATGGCGCTGGAAGAAGAATTCGGCTGCGAAATCCCGGACGAGGATGCGGAGAAGATCACCACCGTCCAGCAGGCGATCGACTACGTCAACAGCCACACGAACTGATCTTTCATCCCTCCCCAGCAGAAAAGGACTGAAGTTGTCCAAACGTCGTGTCGTCGTCACCGGCCTGGGGATCGTCTCCCCGGTCGGCAACACCATTCCCGAAGCGTGGGACAACCTGGTCGCCGGCCGCACCGGCATCGCCCGCATCACCCGCTTCGACCCGTCGCCCTTCGCCGCGCACATGGCCGGCGAAGTCAAGAATTTCGACGTCGGGCAGTACCTCAATCCGAAAGAAGCACGCCGCATGGATACCTTCATCCAGTACGGCATGGCTGCCGGCGTCCAGGCGATCCGTGACTCGGGCATCGAGGTCACCGAAGCGAATGCGGAACGCATCGGCATCAATATCGGCTCCGGCATCGGCGGGCTGCCGCTGATCGAGGAAACGCACACGCTGCTGCTCGAATCCGGGCCGCGCAAGATTTCCCCCTTCTTCATCCCGGGCTCGATCATCAACATGATCTCGGGCAACCTGTCGATCCTCTACGGCATCAAGGGGCCCAACCTGGCTGTGGTCACCGCCTGCACCACCGGCCTGCACGCAGTCGGCCTGTCGGCGCGCATGATCGCGCACGGCGACGTCGACATGATGGTCGCCGGCGGCGCCGAGTGCGCCGTGTCGCCGCTCGGTGTCGGCGGTTTCGCCGCTGCGCGCGCGCTGTCGACCCGCAACGACGACCCGGCGACCGCCAGCCGGCCGTGGGACAGGGACCGCGACGGCTTCGTGCTGGGCGAGGGCGCCGGTGTGCTGGTGCTCGAGGAATACGAGCACGCCAAGGCGCGCGGCGCGAAAATCTATGCGGAAGTGGCGGGCTTCGGCATGAGCGGCGACGCCTATCACATGACCGCACCCAGCACCGACGGCCCCCGGCGCTCGATGCTGAACGCGCTGCGCGACGCCGGCATGAATCCGGACCAGATCCACTACATCAACGCGCACGGCACCTCGACCCCGCTGGGCGACAAGAACGAGACCGACGCCATCAAGCTCGCGCTCGGCGACGCCGCGTACAAGACGGTAGTCAACTCGACCAAGTCGATGACCGGCCACCTGCTCGGCGGCGCCGGCGGCATCGAGTCGGTGTTCACCGTGCTCGCCGTGCATCACCAGGTATCGCCGCCGACCATCAACATCTTCAACCAGGATCCCGAGTGCGATCTCGACTACTGCGCGAATACCGCGCGTGACCTGAAGATCGACGCTGCGCTGAAGAACAACTTCGGGTTTGGCGGCACCAACGGTTCGCTGGTCTTCAAGCGCGTTTGACCCTCCTTGCGGACCGTCTGACCCCTCCCGTCATCCGGACCCTGCCGCCCGCGCGGTGCCCGGACCTGGCGCGCTTGCAGGCGGCAAACCCGGCCCGTTATCCGGGGCTGTTCCGCGGCAGCGGCGACGCGGGCTGGGACATCCTCTTCGCCTTTCCGCAGGAGATTTTCCAACTCCTGCCGGGCGAGCCGCTGGCCCGCCTGCAGGCGCACCCGGCGATGCGACTGCAGCCCCGGGCTGCCGCCACGGACCTTCCGTTCAGCGGCGGCTGGCTGTGCGTGCTGTCCTACGAGCTGGGCGGCCTGTTCGAGCCCAGCGTCGGCGGGGCGGACGCCGCCGGCGCTTTTCCGCTGGCCTGGCTCGCGCGTATTCCCGCCGCGATCCTGCATGAGCGTTCGCAAGGCCGCTGCGTGCTGGTCGCCGAAGCCGGGCAGGACGCGCTGCTCGACGCGCTCGAGCAGGACCTGGACGCCGCCCTGCCTGCCATGCCCCGCCTGCCGGACCTGCAGGCGATGCGGGAGGATCCGCCCGGGGCCTTTCTGGCGGGGGTGGCGCGCATCCAGGACTACATCCGCGCCGGCGACGTGTTCCAGGTCAACCTGTCGCGCGGCTGGCAGGCGGAGTTTGCCGCCTCTGTCGTTCCGGCGGCGCTGTTCGGGCAACTGATGCAGAAGAATCCCGCGCCGTATTCCGCGCTGGTCGACATGGGCGCGTGGGCGATCGTGAGCTCGTCGCCGGAGCGCCTGGTGCGCCTGCATCGCGACGGCATGCTCGAGACCCGCCCGATCGCCGGCACCCACCCGCGCAGCGAGGATCCTGCCGAGGACGCCGCGCTGCGCGCGCGCCTCCAGGCGCATCCCAAGGAGCGCGCCGAGCATGTCATGCTGGTCGATCTCGAGCGCAACGACCTTGGCCGCGTGTCCGAACCCGGCAGCGTCGAGGTCGCGGCGCTGATGGACATCGCCAGCTACCGCCACGTGCACCATATCGAGTCGACCGTGCGCGGGCGCCTGCGCGCCGGCATGCGGGTGTTCGACGTATTGCGCGCGACCTTTCCCGGCGGCACCATCACCGGCTGCCCCAAGGTGAGGACGATGCAGATCATCCGCGAACTCGAGCAAACGCCGCGGCGCAGCTACACCGGCAGCGTCGGCTACATCAACTGCGACGGCAGTCTCGACTTCAACATCCTCATCCGCAGTTTCCTGCTGCAGGGCACGCAGGCGAGCTTCCGCGCCGGGGCCGGGATCGTCGCCGACTCCGTGGCCGGGCGCGAACTCGACGAAACCCGGGCCAAGGCGCGCGGGCTGTTGCGGGCGCTCGAACCGTGATTCTTGTCGACGGCCATCCTGCTTCGCACATTGACGTCCGCGACCGCGGCCTGGCCTACGGCGACGGCGTGTTCCGCACGCTGCGCGTGGAGGCTGGGGCGCCGCTGTGGTGGGCGGATCATTACGCCAAACTGGCTGCCGACGCCGCGGCGCTGAAAATCGACTGTCCCGCCGAAACCGCGTTGCGCGAGGAGATCGGGCGCGTGGCGGCGGGGGAGTCGTGCATCGTCAAGCTCATCCTCACCCGCGGCGCGGGCGCGCGCGGCTACGCGCCCCCGCCGGAAGCCGTTGTCCGGCGCATCGTGCTGGCCTCACCGCTGCCGCCGCATGCCCGGCCCGACGCGCCGTCCGCGGTGCGCGCGCGCTGGTGCAGCCTGCGGCTGGCGCGGCAGCCGCGGCTCGCCGGGATCAAGCATCTCAACCGTCTCGAGCAGGTTCTGGCGCGCGCGGAGTGGGACGATCCGGACATTTTCGAGGGCCTGCTGTGCGACGATACCGGCGCGGTCATCGGCGGTGTGATGAGCAACCTGTTCGTGGCGAGAGACGGCGAACTCCATACGCCGGATCTCGGCGCCTGCGGCGTCGCCGGGGTGGCGCGGCAGCGCCTGCTGCGCGGCGCCCGCGCCGCCGGCCTGGACGTGCATGTCGGCCGGCTGGCGCGGGACGCTATACTCCGTGCCGACGAAGTGATGCTGTGCAACAGCGTGATCGGCGTGCGGCGCGTTGCGGCCCTGGACGGACGCAGCTGGTCGCCGGCGGGATGGACGCCTCGATTGAACCGCCTACTGTATGAACTGGATTAAGCGAATCTTGCTGCTGGGGGGTGTCGCCGTGCTGGTGCTGGCCGGCGCGCTGGCGTGGTACGCCCAGCGCCCGCTCGCCATCGAGCCCTTGCCGAAAACGCTCACTGTCGCCCCCGGCATGCACCTGAAGCGTCTCGCCGCGATGCTCGAGCGCGAAGGCGTGATCGGCAATGCAGAAGCCTTCTGGCTGCTCGGCCGCGTCCTCGGCAAGGGCCATGCGCTGCGCGCTGGCACCTACACGATCGATGCGCCGCTCACGCCGCTGGCGCTGCTCGACAAATTCGAGCGCGGCGAGGTCACGCTCGCGGCGGTGCAGTTCATCGAGGGCTGGGCCTGGCGCGACGTGCGCGCCGCGCTCGCCGCGCAGCCGTTGCTCAAGCATGACAGCGCCGGCATGAGCGATGCCGAGATCATGCAGGCGATCGGCGCCGACGAGCCCCACCCGGAGGGCCTGTTTTTCCCCGACACCTATCTTTTCGCGCCGCATGCCTCCGACTTGCAGGTGCTGCGTCGCGCCTACCGCCTGCAGCAGGAAAAACTCGCTGCCGCGTGGGAGACGCGTGCGCCGAACCTGCCGTACACGACGCCGTACGAAGCCCTGATCATGGCGTCGATCGTCGAGAAGGAAACCGGGGCGGCGTTCGAGCGGCCGCAGATCGCCGGCGTCTTCGTCAACCGGTTGCGGCGCGGCATGCGCCTGCAGACCGACCCCACCGTCATCTACGGCCTGGGCGAGCGCTATGACGGCAACCTGCGCCGGGTCGACCTGCAGACCGACACCCCCTACAACACCTACACCCGCAAGGGTTTGCCGCCGACACCGATCGCCATGCCAAGCGAAGCGGCGATCCGGGCGGCGTTGCATCCCGCGCCGACCGACGCGCTCTATTTCGTGTCGCGCAACGACGGCACCCACGTGTTTTCCGCCACGCTCGAGGCGCACAACCGCGCCGTCAACGAGCACCAGCGCCGGCGATGACGCGCGGCAAGTTCATCACTCTCGAAGGCGTCGACGGCGCTGGCAAGAGCACCCATCTCGCCTTCATTGCCGACTGGCTGCGCGGGCAGGGCAGGGAAGTCGTCGTCACCCGTGAACCGGGCGGCACGCCGCTGGGCGAGACGCTGCGCGAGCTGCTGCTGCACCAGCCGATGGATCCCGATACCGAGTTGCTGTTGATGTTCGCCGCGCGCCAGCAGCACCTGGCCGAGCGGATCCTGCCGGCGCTGGCGCGTGGCGCCTGGGTCGTGTCCGACCGCTTCACCGACGCCAGCTACGCCTACCAGTGCGGCGGCCGCGGCATCGCGGTCGAGCGTGTCGCCGTGCTCGAGGCGTGGGTGCAGCGGGGTTTTTCCCCCGATTTGACGCTGCTGTTCGACGTGCCGCCCGAGGTGGCCGAGGCGCGGCGTGCCGCGGTGCGCGCCGCCGACCGCTTCGAACGCGAGGCCGACAGCTTCTTTGCCCGCGTGCGCAACGCCTATC
Source organism: Thiobacillus denitrificans (assembly GCA_020725005.1). GTDB lineage: Bacteria > Pseudomonadota > Gammaproteobacteria > Burkholderiales > Thiobacillaceae > Thiobacillus > Thiobacillus denitrificans_G. The sequence goes on along the minus strand of DYFW01000048.1, from coordinate 15,156 downwards.
TCGACCGTGCGCGCGCGGAACCGTCGCGCATCCGCGTACTCGACGCGCGCCAGAGCATCGCGGCGCTGCAGGACGAGATCCGCGCCCTGTTGCAGAGCCTCGCATGAGCGCGGCCTACCCCTGGCTCGACGCCGCCTGGCAGCGCCTGCTCGCGACCCGCAGGCGGCCGGCGCAGGCGCTCCTGCTGGCGGGGCCGCGCGGCGTCGGCAAGGGCGTACTGGCGCGCGCGTGGGCGCAGGCCCTGCTGTGCGAGGCGGCGGTGGCCGACGGCGCCTGCGGCGCCTGTCCGGCGTGTCACTGGTTCGAGACCGGCGGCCATCCCGACTTCCTTCATGTCGGCTTGCAGGAAAAGACCAGCAAGGAAGGCGAGACCCGCCTGGCGACGGCGATCGAGGTCGACCAGGCGCGCGCGGCGGTCGATTTCGTCCAGCTCTCGACCTACCGGGCCGGCCATCGGGTGGTGCTGGTCGACCCGGCCGACAGCCTCAACGTCGCCGCGGCCAACGCGCTGTTAAAGGTGCTCGAGGAACCGCCGTTAAATACGGTGTTCGTGCTGGTGTCCGACCAGCCGCGGCGCCTGCTGCCGACCATCCGCAGCCGCTGCACCCGGATCGACATCGGCCTGCCGCCGGCGGCGGAGGCGGCCGCCTGGCTCGAGGCGCAGGGTGTCGACGACGTCGACACCCTGCTCGCCCTGTCCGGGGGGGCGCCGCTCGATGCCCTGCAATGGACCGACGGCGACGAGCTGGAGGTGCGCCAAGGCGTGCTGGAAGGCCTCGCGCAGCCAGCGCGGCTGGACGCCGTGACCCAGGGCGAGCGCTGGAAAGGCGTCAGCCCCGTCACCTGGCACAACGTGGTGAGCAAGTGGCTGGGCGACCTGCTGGGAGTCCGGCTCGGTGGATCGGCGCAGTTCAACCGGGACTTTGCCGCAGCGCTGGCGAAACTCGGCCCGCAGGCGAGCCTGCCCAGGCTATTGGCGCTGGCGCGCGAGCAGGCGGACGCGGGGCGCACCTTGACGCACCCGCTCAACCGGGCGCTGCAGTTGCAGGCCTGGCTGGTGCGATACCGGCATGTGTTTGAGGAAGATAAACGATGAATGCAAGCGCCAACGATCCCGCAGGCCAGGTCCGCCCCGGCGTGCTGTCCCTGTCGATCAAGGAGAAATCCGCCCTGTTCGCGGCGTACATGCCCTTCATTCGCGGCGGTGGCCTGTTCATCCCCACCAGCAAGCAGTACAAGATGGGCGAGGAAGTCTTCATGCTGCTCACCCTCATGGACGACCCCGCCAAGCTGCCGGTGTCCGGCAAGGTCGTGTGGCAGACGCCCGCCGGCGCGCACGGTGGCCGCACCCAGGGCGTGGGAGTGCAGTTCCTCGACAACGAAAGCGGCAAGGCCGCGCACAACAAGATCGAAGGCTTGCTCGGCGGCTCGCTGAAATCCGTGCGTCCCACCCACACCATGTAGCGCCCGCGGGGGCATCCCCGCCCAGCTTTTCACGTCCGCCCTCGCCGAACGCATGGCCTCTGTCCGCGACTCGCTGCCGTAACCCGACTGGTCGGGAAACGGAATTACAATAAACAATTCCTACGCCCCAAAGACACGCATTGCGTGGCAATCGGCATCCTGCCTGGCGCGCTCGACCGGCAAGGCGGGCGCCCTGTTCCCGTTCCGCTGTGCTTTGTGACTTTGTGATTCAACTGCGGTCTATTTGAGAAAAGCATGTACGTCGATTCGCACTGCCATATCAATTTTCCCGAGCTTGCCGAGAAGCTGCCGGAGGTGTTCGGCCGCATGGCCGAGAACCAGGTGAGCCATGCCCTGTGCATTGGCGTGGAGCTGGAGAAATTTCCCGACATCCGCGCGCTCGCCGAGGCCCATCCCAACGTCTATGCGTCGGTCGGCGTGCATCCCGACCACGAGCACTGCGCCGAGCCGACGGTCGACGAGCTCGTGGCGCTGGCCGATCACCCGAAGGTGGTGGCGATCGGCGAGACCGGGCTCGATTACTTCCGGCTCACCGGCGATCTCGAATGGCAGCGCGAGCGCTTCCGCACCCACATTCGCGCCGCGCGCGCCTGTGGCAAGCCGCTGGTGATCCACACCCGCGCCGCGGCTGACGATACCCTGCGCATCATGCGCGAGGAGCGTGCGGACGAGGCGGGCGGGGTGATGCATTGCTTCACCGAAAGCCTCGAAGTCGCCGAGGCGGCGATCGACCTGGGCTTCTACATATCGTTTTCCGGCATCGTCACCTTCAAGAATGCCGCGTCGCTGCGCGAGGTGGCCGCGGCCATCCCGCTCGAGCGCATGCTGATCGAGACCGACTCGCCGTATCTTGCGCCGGTGCCGCATCGCGGCCGCACCAACGAACCGGGCTATGTGAAGCACGTGGCGGAGGAGATCGCGCGCGTGCGCGGGCTGCCGGTCGAAGCCGTGGGTGAAGCCACCACGGCCAACTTCTTCAGGCTGTTCGCGGCGGCCCGGGCCTAGGAGCCTGACTGTCCTCGCTCCCCCACTCGGCTTGCTACGATCGCTCAAGTCCGACAGGCTCCTAGCGGCGCTTGCCATGCAGTCCCGATTGGGCCACCGCGTAGGCGGCGAAGTCCTCCGGCCGGTGCAGGTGGTAGCCCTGCCCGTAGTCGACGCCGATTTCGCGCAGGGCGTGTAGCGTCGCCGCGTCCTCGATGAATTCGGCGACGCAGCCGATCCCCAGTGTCCTGGCGATCTGCGTGATCGCGACGACGATGGAGTGGTCGTGCGCGTCGTGGACCATGTTGCGCACGAAGCTGCCATCGATCTTCAGGTTGTCGACCGGCAGCATCTTCAGGTAGCCGAAGGAACTCAGCCCGCTGCCGAAGTCGTCGAGCGAGAACTGGCAGCCCAGCTTCTTCAGTTCGGTCATGAAATGACCCGCGTGCGAGACGTTGCGGATCGCCGCCGTCTCGGTGATCTCGAAGGTGATCAGACCCGGCCGCACGCCGCTGCGCAGGATTTCGCGCCTGACGAAATCGAGCATGTCTTCCTGCCCCAGCGACTGCCCGGAGAGGTTGATGGCATAGCTCGCCATGCCGAGCTCGCTGCCGTGGCGGGCGACCAGCTCGAGCGCATGGTGGATTACCCAGCGGTCGATTTCCGGCATGTGGCGGAAGCGCTCGGCGGCCGGGATCAGCCGGCCCGGCAGGATCAGCGAGCCGTCGTCGTCGATCATGCGCACCAGCAGTTCGCAGCGCGGCGGCTGGCCAGACGCCGGATCGATCGGCAGCACCTTCTGGAAATGGAGGACGAAGCGGTCGTGCGCCAGCGCGTTGGGAATGCGTGCCGACCACTGCATCTCGAGCTGCCGGCGCGCCTGCTCGACGTCGTCCAGGTTGGATACGTGGATCTGGTTGCGCCCCTTGTCCTTGGCGACGAAGCACGCGATGTCCGCGTTGCTGAACACCTCGGCGACGCTGGCGGTGTCGGCGCGGATCTGCACCACGCCGATGCTGATGCCGACCTCGAAGCTTTTCCCCTGCCACAGGAAACGATAGTCGCGGACGCGGTTGCGGACATCCTCGGCCAGCGCGCGCGCTTCGGCCAGCGGGACGTTGCGCAGCAGGATGCCGAATTCGTCGCCGCCGAGACGGGCGACGGTATCGAGGTCGCGCACGCGGTGGCGCAGCATGTTCGCCAGCTCGACCAGCAATTCATCGCCGGCGGCGTGGCCGCAGGTGTCGTTGACTACCTTGAACTGGTCCAGGTCCATGTAGCAGAACGCATGGTCGGTCTGGCTCTGGCGGGCGTCGGCGAGGGCCTCCCCGATCTGGCGCTCGAATTCGCTGCGGTTGATGAGTCCGGTGAGCGCGTCGTGGCTGGCCTGGTAGGCCAGCTTGCGCGTGGCCTCGCGCGCCTCGGTCACGTCGTGGAACACCAGCACGGCCCCCACGGTCTCGCCGTCCTTGCCGCGAATCGGCGAGGCGGTTTCCTCGACAGCGTAGACATGGCCGTCGGAGCCGACCAGCCGGGCGCGGTTGATGCCGCTCACCACGGCATTCTCGGCGAGGCTGAGCCGCACCGGATTGGCAAGCGCGCTGCCGGTGGTTTCGTCTTGCACCCGGTAGACGAGCTCGATCGGCTTGCCGACGCACTCGGCATGCCTGCAGCCCGTGAGGTTTTCCGCGACCGGGTTCAGGTAGGTGACACGGCCCTGCGTGTCGGTGGTGATGACACCGTCGCCGATCGAATGCAGGGTGACTTCCGCGCGCTCCTTTTCCTCGTGCAGGGCCTGTTCGGACTGGCGCAGCGCTCGATACGGGCGCGGATCGCATCGGTCATGGCGTTGAAGTTCTGCCCGAGCAGGCCGATCTCGTCGCGGCTGTTGACGGGGATGCGCAGGGCGTAGTCGCCGGCGCTGATCCGGCGTGTAGCCTCGAGCAGCGAGCGGATGTGCCGGGTCAGCAGGTAGCCGGCGATGCCGAGCGCGATGAGGGTGAAGAGGATCTCGGCGCCGGCGATGAGGAGGCTTTGCCGCAGGATGTTCTGGCGCGAGGTGACGTAGGAGGCGAGCGACAGGCCGTATTGCGCATAGCCGACGGTCTGGCCACCGAGGGTGATCGGGATCGCCGTGTCGTAGACGAGGTCGGAGAGGCTGCTCTGGATGCTGCTGTCGACGCGCGGCGGGTGGGCGGGGTCGACCTTGCCGGCCTGGGCGTACACCTGCCGCTTGTCGTCGAGGACGATGATGTATTCGAGTTCGGCCGTCCGGCTGTGCACCAGCTGGTTGAGGATTTCCTTGATCGACGCGTGGTCGCGCTCGAACAGGCGGGCACCGAGCGAGGCGTTGAGTAGGGGGCTCACGGTCTGCAGGCGCGCCTCGGTGCGTTCTTCCATCACCGCGCTGACGAGGCGGACGCTGTTGGCGATCAGCAGGCCCAGCATTGTCGCTTCGATGACGATGCTGACGATGACCAGCCGGGTGCGGATCGACTGGAAGAAGGGCGTGCGCGCCTCGTTCACGGCCCGGCAGGCTGCGTCAGCACGGCGGTGTAGGTATCCATGGCGCGCATCACGCGGTCGTCGATGAGCCTGAAGCGCTGGTAGCCGGTGGCCGAAAAGTAGGCCTCACTGCCGGGCACGGTGTGGTAGTCGAGCAGCAGGCCGCGAATTTTCGCGACATCAGGAGCGGATAACCGCTTGTTCGCCATCACCATGAAGCCCGGCATCTCCGGGCTGCTCCCGATCACGCGCAGCTGCTTTTTCTGCTCGTCCTCCAGCACCTTGAAGAGCAGGGTGCCGGTCACCGACGCGTCGGCTTCGCCGCGCAGCGGCGCGTGCATGGCGTTGTTGTGGGTGCGCGTCTCGACGATCGTGACCGAGACGCCCGGAACCAGGCCATGGTTGCGCAGCATTTGCTCCGCCATTTGATAAATGAGCGAAACCTTTTGCGCGACCATCACGCGCCGCCCCTTCAGGTCTTCGATTTTTTCGATGCCGGAATCCTTGCGGGCGAGGAAAAGGGCCTGCACCGTGTGGCCGGTCTGCGCCACGCGCTGGTAGCCGTCGCGGGTTTCCGCCAGGCGGCCCAGGTGGGGCGCGGTGATGACGAGGTCGTACTGGCCATCGCGCGTGCGTTCGACGAAGCTCATGAAGTCGGGCGCGGTGACGAGGGTCACCGGGCGCTTCAGGCGCGCCGCGAGGTAATCCTTCAGCGGGGTGTGGAATTGCGCGAGCTGGACCGGCGTCACGTAGGGAAATACGCCAAGGACGAGCGGGGGCGGCTCGCCGGCGCGGGCGGGCGCGGTCATTCCAAGGCCGAAGGCCAGCATCAGCAAGGCTATCCAGCGTGTCATGTGTATCCCCCAGGGGTGGCGCCGGCGTGCCGGACGGGCGCGCCGGGCTTCCGGCAACGGCCGGAAGGTGCTTTTAACTCTTTGAAGTATCGGCATTAACGGGGCATTGCGCAGGGCGCTTTAACGCTTCTTCCCGTTCGCAGGCGGGGCTGTTCGCCGGGGCGGCGGGACGATCCCTGCCATGGGACGCGGCCAGGCGATTGAGCACATGGGCCGCGGCGCGCAGGCCGAAGCTCGCGGTGACGCCTACCGACGAGCCGAAGCCGGCGCAATTGAGGCCGTGGATCGCGGCATCGTCGGGACGCTCGTCACATACCGCGCCCTCCCGGTCCGGATAGGTCAGCGGCTCGGTCGAATATATGCAGTCGACGCCGAGCTTCCTGCCGCCCGCGGGAAAACCGTGTTCGCGCCGCAGGCGGCTGCGCACCTTGGCGAGCAGGGGGTCCTCGGTGGTGCGGGCGAGGTCGGCGAGCTGGATGCGGCCGGGGTCGACCTGGCCGCCGGCGGCGCCGAGGCAGACGAGTTTCAGCTTGCGGCGCCGGCAATGGACGACGAGCGCGACCTTGGCGCGGGCGTTGTCGATGGCGTCGACGACATAGTCGAAATCGTCCGCCAGCAATGCCGCGACGTTCTCCGGCGTGAGGAATTCCTCCACCCGTCGCACCGCGCAGCGCGGGTTGATCGCGGCGATGCGTTCTGCCATGGCCTGGCATTTCGACTGTCCGAGCGTGGGCGTCAGCGCGTGCACCTGGCGGTTGACGTTGGATTCGGCCAGATGGTCGGGATCGATCAGGGTCAGCCGGCCGATCGCCGAGCGCGCCAGCGCCTCGGCGGTCCAGGCGCCGACGCCGCCGATGCCGACGACGCAGACGTGGGCGGCGCAAAACCGCTCGAAGGCCGCGCTGCCGTAGAGCCGTCGTACGCCGCCGAAGCGCCGTTCGAAATCGATGTCGTGTTCGTCGTGGAAAAGCCCGGTCATGGTGCAGGCCGGAATGGCACCGCCTGGATGCCGGCCGGACGGCTCATTGCCCGAAGAACGCCTTGACCTTGTCCATGAACGACTGCGCGCGCGGATTGTTGTTCCGGCCGGGGCTCAGCGATTCGAATTCGCGCAGCAGTTCACGCTGCCGCTCCGAGAGATTGACCGGCGTCTCGATCTGGATGTGGCACAGGAGGTCGCCCGGCGCGTGGCTGCGCACGCCCTTGATGCCCTTGCCGCGCAGGCGGAACACCTTGCCGGTCTGCGTCTCGGGCGGAATCTTGATCTTCGCGTGCCCCTCCAGCGTGGGAATCTCGACCTCGCCGCCGAGCGCCGCGGTGGCGAAACTGATCGGCATTTCGCAATGCAGGTCGTCGCCGTTGCGCTTGAAAACCGCGTGCTCCTTGAGATGGATGACCACGTAGAGGTCGCCCGGCGGGCCGCCGTTGACGCCGGCCTCGCCCTCGCCGCCAAGACGGATGCGGTCGCCGCTGTCGACACCGGCAGGAATCTTCACCGACAGCGTCTTGTGCTTCTTCACCCGGCCTTCGCCGTGGCAGGCCGGGCAGGGATCGGCGATGGTCTTGCCGCTGCCGCCGCAACGCGGACAGGTCTGCTGCACCGAGAAGAACCCCTGCTGGATGCGCACCTGGCCGTGGCCGCCGCAGGTTGCGCAAGTCGTGGGGCTGGTGCCGGGCTTGGCGCCGCTGCCGTGGCAGCTGCCGCAGGTTTCCAGCGTGGGAATGCGGATCTTGGTCTCGGTGCCGCGCGCGGCTTCCTCGAGGGCGATTTCCAGGTTGTAGCGCAGGTCGGCGCCGCGGTAGACACGATCGCGCCTGCCGCCGCCGCCGCCGAAAATGTCGCCGAAAATATCGGAGAAGGCATCGGAAAAACCGCCGCCGCCAAAGCCCCCGCCGAAGCCGCCGCCCATGCCCGCCTGGCCGTCGACGCCGGCGTGGCCGAACTGGTCGTAGGCGGCGCGTTTGTCCGGATCGCACAGCACCTCGTAAGCCAGCTTGGCTTCCTTGAATTTCTCTTCCGCCCCCTTGTCGCCCGGGTTGCGGTCGGGATGGTGCTTCATGGCCAGCTTGCGGTAGGCCTTCTTGATTTCGTCGTCCGAAGCGTTCCTGGGGACGCCGAGGACTTCGTAATAGTCACGTTTTGACATCTATCTGCGATTCTGTCCGAGGGAAGGCACGGCAGGCGACAACGCGCCGCCACGCGCCGTCTAGTTTGGGATGACCTGCGTGAAATCAAGGGGCAGGCACGGATCCGTCGCGCGCCGGAAGGGCATGCCGCACCTTGCCCGCAAGAAGACGGGATTTTAACGGAGATCGGGCGCGAATCTGCATACCGTTGCCGGGTCAGGCCTCGTGCCAATAAAAAAAGCGCCCTTGGGAAAGGGCGCTGTCGGGATTCTCTCGGGTACGCGCTTACTGGATCGCGAGCTTCTTGGCGGTGGCCGGGGCCTTCTTCGGCAGCGTCAATTGCAGGACGCCATCGGTGTATTTGGCCTGGGCCTGGGCCTCGTCCACCTCGTGCGGCAGGGTGAAGCTGCGTTCCACCTTGCCGTAGTAGCGCTCGGCGCGCAGCACTTTCTCGCCTTTTTTCTCTTCCTTTTCCGCCTTGGTCTCGGCGCTGATCGATACCTGGTTGCCGTCGATGCTGACCTGGATGTCTTCCTTCTTCACGCCAGGGATGTCGGCATGGACGGTGTAGGCCTTGTCGTCCTCCTTGACGTCCATCTTGATCTGCATCTTGGGTTGGCCCTCGAGCAGGGCGGGGCGAACGAAAAAGCCCTTGAACAGTTCGTCGATATCGCCGAACGGATCGCTGCTGATCAGGTTGAAGGGATCGTAACGGGTGATGTTGGCCATGATTGTTTCCTCACTAATGGTTGGTAGATAAATTCTGTCCTCGTGTTAGTTGCGGGTACTCCTCAAGCTTAGGCGTGTTTTATCAATATTCAAGATCGATATATCTCTTTTATTCGCCGATGGATCCTGCATAAGGCGAATTTTTACCGCGCCGTACCGAAGGAAGGGTCGACCGCATGTGCCGCCTCCGGCAGGCCGGCGATCTTCATGCCCTGGGTCACGGGCCCGCCCGGGAAGAGCGAATACAGCCAGCGGTTGCCGCCCTTGTCGGCGAAATGGTGCTCCAGGGCGAGCAGGATCTTGTGGGCGTCTTCCTCGCTGCCGCCCTGGTTGATCACGTAGTCGCGCAGGTAGTCGAGCACTTCAAAGTGCGCCGCCGTCAGTTCGATGCCTGCCTCCGCCGCCAGCTTGCGCGCGATGTCGTGCGACCACTCGTCGATTTCCACCAGGTCGCCCCAGTGGTTGCGGATCAGTTGCTTGCCCTGGATCGCGGAGAGGATGGGTACAGGGTTGGTCATTCTTTTACTCCTTGGGTTGACGATGAAATCCGGACGGCTGCGAGCCGGTTGGCCCGGTTGTCTTGCTTCTTGCCGGCAGGGAGCCACGCATGTCCTGTCACGATGGATAGGCTCGTATGCACTACGATGAAAGCATTGCCTAGTCCCGCATTCAAAACATAGCAGCCGTTCTTGAAAATTATTTGGAAGCGGAAGAATAAATTTCAACGCCTTGAAAACACGCAGGCGAACACCAATAAAATCAAGCCAATCATCCAGCAAGAAGACCATCATGCAATTCAGGGACTACTACGAGGTGCTGGGCGTGCCGCGCGACGCGACCGCCGACGACATCAAGAAGGCCTTCCGCAAGCTGGCGCGCAAGTACCACCCGGACGTGTCCAAGGAAAAGGACGCCGAGGCGCGCATGAAGGACGTCAACGAGGCCTACGCGGTGCTGTCCGATCCGGAAAAGCGCGCCGCCTACGACCAGCTGGGCCGCGGCTACCAGCCGGGCCAGGAGTTCCGGCCGCCGCCCGACTGGGACGCCGGCTTCGAGTTTTCCGGCCACGGCTATGCGCCGGACGAGGCGGCGGGTTTCTCCGATTTCTTCGAGCAGATCTTCGGCCGCGCCGGCATGGGCGGGCGCGGCTTCGGCCAGGCGCATGCCGGGCGCGGCGGCGCGCGCATGCAGGGCGAGGACCATCACGCCAAGGTGCTGCTCGACCTCGAGGACGCCTTTACCGGCGCCACCCGGCAGATCTCGCTGCGCGCGCCGAAGATGGACGCGCAGGGCCGGGTGACGCTCGAGTCGCGCACGCTCAACGTGAAGATCCCCAAGGGCATCAAGGCCGGCCAGGTGATTCGCCTGGCCGGGCAGGGCGCGCCGGGGTTCCAGGGCGGGCCGCCCGGCGACCTGCTGCTGGAAGTGCAGTTCAAGCCGCATCCGCGTTTTCGCGTGGAGGGGCGCGACCTCTACCTGACGCTGCCGGTGGCGCCGTGGGAAGCGGCGCTGGGCGCGGTCGTCAGCGTCGATCTGCCGGGCGGCCCGGTGAAGGTGCGCATCCCCGAGGGCGCGCAATCCGGGCGCCAGCTGCGGGTGCGCGGCAAGGGCATTCCCGGCGAGCCGCCGGGCGACTTGCTGCTGACCGTCGAGGTTGTGCTGCCGCCGGCCGATACGCCCCGCGCGCGGGAATTCTACGAGCAGATGGCGAAGGAATTCGCCTTCGATCCACGGCAAGGGAGATGAATCATGGCTGACGACGACGTCCTCATCGGCACCCTGATGGAAGACAGCTGGCTGACGCTGGAACAGGTGGCGGCCGCGTGCGCGGTCGAGCCGGACTGGCTCGTCCGGCATCTGCAGGAAGGCCTGATTCCGCACGCGGAAAGCGTGGCCGGGGTGTGGCGTTTTTCCGGCGCGGCGCTCGTCCACGCCCAGCGCATGCGCGAACTCGAGCGCGATTTCGACGCTGTGCCCGAACTCGCGGCGCTGGTGGCCGATCTGCTGGAGGAACTCGACGCCCTGCGCGCCCGCGTGCGCCGGCTCGGCGGCTGAAGCGATGAACCGCGTGGCCGTGTCCGGGCATGCCGCCGCCAACCGCGTGCAGACGCTGCTGCTGGTCGGCGCGCTGCTCGCCATCGGCGGCCTCGCCGGATTCGTTCTGTTCGGCGAGAGCGGCCTGTGGCTGGCGCTCGCCGCCACGCTCGCCACCCTGGTGGTGGAGCCGCTGGCGGCGACCCGGCTCACGCTCGCCTTGTACCGGGCGCGCCCGATCACGCCGGACGAGGCGCCGCAGCTCTGGCGCACGCTGGAGGCGCTGGCGGCGCGTGCGGGGCTGCCGGCGGTGCCTGTGCCGCATTACGTTCCCAGCCCCGTGGTCAACGCCTTCGCCGTCGGCAACCGGCGGCAGTCGGCGATCGCGCTCACCGACGGGCTCATCGCCAGCCTCACGCCGCGCGAACTCGCCGGGGTGCTGGCGCATGAGCTCGCCCACATCGTCCATGGCGATCTCAAGGTGATGAACCTCGCCGACTACGTGAGCCGCTTGACCGGCGTGTTCGCGCTGGTGGGGCAGGTCGTGCTGATCCTGCTGCTGCCGACCTGGCTCATGGGCGAGGCCGAGGTGCCCTGGCTCGGCCTCTTGGTGCTGGCCTTCTCGCCGCATCTCGCCCTGCTCGCGCAACTCGGGCTGTCGCGGGTGCGCGAGTTCGACGCCGACCTCGCCGCCGCGCGCCTCACCGGCGACCCGCAGGGCCTGGCCTCGGCGCTGGCCAAGATCGAGCGGGTGTCGGACAACTGGCGGCGCTGGCTGCTGCCGGGATGGGGCAATCCCGACCCCTCCTGGCTGCGCACCCACCCCGCGACCGAAGAACGCATCCGCCGCCTGCTGTCGCTGGCGCAGCCGACTCCCCCCGACGCCTGGCAGGCGACGGCCGACACCTTTGCTGCCGCGCCCGTCCGCGGCGTGCCGCGCTGGTATCCTGGCGGCATCTGGCGCTAGTCACGAGGAACACGATGGAACAGAAAACCCAATGGAACCTCACCTACTGGCTGATCGCCATGCTGCTGCTGCTACTGCTGCAGAACTGGTGGCAGACGGCGAGCAGCGTGGAGCCGGTGCCGTACAGCGCATTCGAGCAGGCGCTGAAGGAGGGCCGCGTGGCCGAGGTGCTGGTGTCGGACAAGACGCTCACCGGCAAGCTGAAAAGCCCTGACGCGAAGGGCAAGACGGTGATCGTCGCCACCCGCGTCGAGCCCGATCTCGCCGCGCGCCTGTCGCAGTACGGCGTGCCCTACGCGCGCGTGATCGAGAGCACCTTCCTGCGCGATCTGCTGTCGTGGGTGCTGCCGGCGGTGGCCTTCTTCGCGGTGTGGTTCTTCCTGTTCCGCCGCTTCGCCGAGAAGCAGGGCATGGGCGGCTTCATGACCATCGGCAAGAGCCGCGCCAAGGTCTACGTGGAGAAGGACACCGGCGTCACCTTCGCCGACGTCGCCGGCGTCGACGAAGCCAAGGCGGAACTCGCCGAGGTGGTGGATTTCCTCAAGAACCCGCAGGAATACGGCCGCCTCGGCGCGCGCATCCCCAAGGGCGTGCTGCTGGTGGGCCCGCCCGGCACCGGCAAGACGCTGCTCGCCAAGGCGGTGGCCGGCGAGGCGGCGGTGCCTTTCTTCTCCATTTCCGGCTCCGAGTTCGTGGAAATGTTCGTCGGCGTCGGCGCGGCGCGGGTGCGCGATCTCTTCGAGCAGGCACGCGAGAAGGCGCCGGCGATCATCTTCATCGACGAACTCGACGCCCTCGGCCGCGCGCGCGGCGCGGCCGGGCCCATCGGCGGCCACGACGAGCGCGAGCAGACCTTGAACCAGCTGCTCACCGAAATGGACGGCTTCGACAGCTCGGTGGGGCTCATCATCCTCGCCGCCACCAACCGGCCTGAGATCCTCGATCCCGCGCTGTTGCGCGCCGGCCGCTTCGACCGCCAGGTGCTGGTCGACCGCCCCGACAAGCAGGGCCGGCTGGCCATCCTCAAGGTGCACGTGCGGAAGATCAAGCTCGCGCCCGGGGTCGACCTGGAACAGGTGGCCGCGCTCACCACCGGCTTTTCCGGCGCCGATCTCGCCAACCTGGCGAACGAGGCGGCGCTGATGGCGACGCGCCGCAAAGCGGACGCGGTGACACTTGCCGACTTCACCGCCGCGGTCGAGCGCATCGTCGCCGGCCTGGAGAAGAAGAACCGCATCCTCAACGACAAGGAACGCGAGACCGTCGCCTACCACGAAATGGGCCACGCGCTGGTGGCGCTGGCGCTGCCCGGCACCGACCCGGTGCACAAGGTCTCGATCATCCCGCGCGGCATTGGCGCGCTCGGCTACACCATCCAGCGCCCCACCGAGGACCGCTATCTCATGACGCGGCAGGAACTGGAAAACAAGATCGCCGTGCTCTTGGGCGGGCGCGCCGCGGAAAAGCTGGTGTTCGGCGAGCTCACCACCGGCGCGGCCGACGACCTGGCGAAAGCCACCGACATCGCCCGCGACATGATCACCCGCTACGGCATGGACGAGGATCTGGGCTACATCGCCTATGACGCGCAGCGCCCGCGCTTCCTCGACGTGCCCGACATGGTCGCCGGCGGCTGCCGCGTGGCGGAATCGACCCAGGCCCGCATCGACGCGGCCGTGCGCGGCATCGTCATGAACGTGTTCGACCGCGCCATCGGCCTGCTCGCGGACAACCGCGCGGTGCTCGAGCGCTGCGCGCGCGAGCTGCTCGCCCGCGAAACCCTGGACGAAAGCGCCATTCGCGAGCTGACCCGGGATTTGCGCAGGCCCGCGCTTGGCAGCGGCGAATCCAGCCCCACATAGAACACAACGCAACCCATATCACGGAGCCCCCCATGAGCGATTCCCGCCACATCGTCTGTCCCCACTGCCACGCCGTGAACCGCGTTCCCGCCGACCGGCTGGCGCAGGCGCCCAAGTGCGGCCAGTGCCACCAGCCACTGTTCAGCGGCCATCCGGTGGCGCTGACCGCGGCCACGTTCGGCAAACACATCCAGCGCAGCGACATCCCGGTGCTGGTGGATTTCTGGGCGCCGTGGTGCGGGCCGTGCAAGATGATGGCGCCGCAGTTCGAGCAGGCAGCGCGCCTGCTGGAGCCCAGGGTGCGGCTCGCCAAGATCGACACCGAGGCCGAGCAGCAGCTCGGCGCCCAGTTCGGCATCCGTAGCATCCCGACGCTGGCGCTGTTCTCGGGCGGGCGCGAGATCGCGCGCCAGCCCGGCGCCATGGGCGCGCAGGAGATCGTGCGCTGGGTGCAGGCCCACCTGGGCTGACGCCAAAGTAATAAAATCGGCGCGCGCCCTGTCAATCCGCGTTTCGAACCCGGGAGAAAATGCGATGAAACTGCATCGATGCTTGATCCTGTCGGCATGCCTGTTCAGTGCGGGCGGGCAGGCCGCCGGGGAGCCGGCGCCCAAGCCTGCCGAGGAAATCCGGCAGTCTGCGCAGACAACGGAAACGGCCGCGAGGCAGGCGGCCGAGGAAGCCAGGGCGGCAACGCGCAAGGCGGCCGAAGCTGCCAAAACGGCGCTGGAGAAAGCCGAACAGGCAGTCGGCGACGCCTCGCAAAAGACGGCGGAAGCTGCCCGTCAGGCGGCACGGGAAGCCGAGGCTGCCGCGGCGCTCGCCGTGCAGAAGTCGGCGGAAGCGACCCGGCAGGCCACCGCAGATGCCCGCGAGGCCGCGAAGCAGGCCGAGGAAGCGGCCAGGCGGGCGGCATCGGCAAGCCGGGAAGCGCTGCAAAAGGCGGAGCTGGCGGCCAGGAATGCGGCCACCGCCACGGCGGAGGCCGCACGAAAATCGGCCCTGGCCGCGCGGGACGCTGCCCGCAAGGCCATGGAGGCGACGCGGGCTGCGGCCGAGAAGGCACGTGATGCGCTTGCCGGTCGCAAGGATCAATGACGGGAACGGGGAACGAGGCAGGCCGTCCATCCCGGAAAAACGTGGATAGCAGGCAGGACGGACAATTCCTCGATCGCATGCGCGCCGAATGGCGCATCATGTCTTTCTACGAGCGCTTCGAGCAGGTTATCGCTCTCATCCTGTCCGGGGTGATCGCCGTCGTCATCGTGGTGTCGCTGGTGCAGCTGGTGCGCACGGTGTTCGTGCTGCTCGTGCTCGATTCGTTCAACCCGCTGGAACATCAGGTGTTCCAGACCGTGTTCGGCATGATCATGACGCTGCTCATCGCCATGGAATTCAAGCATTCCATCCTCAAGGTCGCGCTGCGCCGAGACAGCATCATCCAGGTCAAGACGGTCGTGCTCATCGCGCTGCTCGCGCTCTCGCGCAAGTTCATCATCCTCGACGCCGACGCCGGGCCGGGCAAGATCGCGGCGCTGGCCGGCGCGGCGCTGGCGCTCGGCCTGGTCTACTGGCTGTTGCGGGAGCGGGACATGCGCGACAATGCCGC
>DYFW01000047.1:17373-21270 GCA_020725005.1 Thiobacillus denitrificans | reverse complement strand
GTAGGCACGCACGCCCTCGAAGACGCCCATGCCGTAATGCAGGGTGTGGGTGAGGACGTGGGTAGTGGCGTCGCGCCAGGGTACGAGCTTGCCGTCGTACCAGATGACGCCGTCGCGGTCGGCCATGGACATGGTGGGGCTTTCTTCAAAAACGAACGGAAAACCGGGATTTTACCGGAATCCGGCAGCCGACGGCGCCCGCCCTGTGGCACGATGCGATTCCTGGAGGAGAGACGATGCACTGGCGTATTGGGTTGGTCGCGCTGGCCTGGCTGCCGTTCGCGGATGGCGCCGGGGCGGCGCGGGCCGATTTCGACTACTACCTGCTGGCGCTTTCGGTGGCGCCCGCTTTCTGCGAGGACGAACCGCAGCGCAAGCGTGGCTACGCGCAATGCAAGGCGCTGACCGAGCATGGGTTCAAAACCATGCCGCTGACCCTGCACGGCCTGTGGCCGAACCGTTTCGACCGCAGGCACCCGGCCTGGTGCGGCGGCGAGGCGCGCGGCGCCTTCTGCAGCCTGCCGGCCTTGCAGCTGTCCGCCGACGCCCGGGCGCGGCTCGCGCGCGCGATGCCGGCCATGGCCGACTGCCTCGAGCGCTACCAGTGGGCCAAGCACGGCAGCTGCGCGGGACTCGATGCGGGCGCGTACTTCGCCGCCGCGGCAGCGCTCACCGAACGCGTCAACCGTGCCCTCGGCGAGGCGATCGCCGGCCACGCGGGACGCGAGGTCGGCCTTGACGTCCTGCGCCAGGCGCTCGCCAGGGCCGATCCGGCGCTGAGGGACGCGGTGATCTTCGACTGCCGCACGCCGCGCACGCCCGACCCCGCCAAGCGTCGGCCCATGCTGCGCGAGGTGCGGGTGGTGTTCGAGCGCGACCCCGCGACGGGGGCGCCGGGCCGGCCGCTCGATTTCACGCGTGCCGGGGCGAAACACTACAACTCGGGCTGTCCGCGGGGCAGGGCCTATGTCGATTCTCCGCTCGATTGATGACGCGGGGGCGCGGGGTTCAGAGGTAGGCCTTGGCTTCCTCGCCGGGGTTGGGCAGGCCGGCGAGCCGCCAGGCCTCGCGGGCGTCGGGAAACAGGTGTTGCAGACAGTCGGGCGGTTCGCCCGCCAGGTGGCAGACGTGGCTCAGCGCGGTGATGCTGCCGTGGCGCGCGTATTCGCGCCGCAGGATGCGCAGCAGCGCCATTTGCAGTTCGTCGAGCGGGCCGATGCCGTCACGGCGGGCGGTCAGGTCGGCGAGCGCTTCACTCCACTGGTCCGGGTCGACCAGGAAGCCGTCGGTATCGAAAAGCGGGGGGTCTGGCGTGTTCATGGCTTGTCCGCGTGACTCGCTTGTACACGTATAGCACGTCGCGGCGAATTGGACAGTGCGCCGGGCGCGCGGTCAGATGCCATCGAGCTGCGCGACCAGCCGGCGCACCGGGGCCGGCAGCGCGGCCCCGAGCGCGTCGGCGGGCGGCAGCCAGATATGGCCGGGCAGCGTGGCGGGCCGCGGCGCGAGGTCGATCCGGACCGGCTGGATATGCAGCCTGAAGTGGGTGAAGCCGTGGCTGAGGCGCGGCAGCACCGCCTGCGTCCGCACGCTGACGCCGAGTTGCTCGCGGCAGTGGCGCAGGGGGTCGGCGCCGGCGTCGAGTTCGGGCAGGCTCCACAGGCCGCCCCAGATGCCGCGTGGCGGGCGCTTTTCCAGCAACAGTTCGCCGCGGTCGATGAGCAGCAGCATCTGTACTTCGCGTTCGGGAAGGATTTTTCTCGGGCGTGGCGTCGGCAGCTCGGCGGTGCGCCCCTGCGTGTACGCGATGCAGTCGGCATTGACCGGGCAGGCGTGGCAGTCAGGCTGGCCGCGGGTGCAGACCTGTGCGCCCAGGTCCATCATGCCCTGCGTGTAGGACTCGATGCCGCGCGTCGGCAGGCGCGCGTCGGCCAGGCGCCACAGTTCGGCTTCGACGCGCCCGTCGCCGGCCCAGCCGGCGACGCCGGCATGGCGCGCCAGCACGCGCTTGACGTTGCCGTCGAGGATGGCGGCGCGGTGGCCGAACGCGAGCGCCGCAATGGCGGCCGCAGTGGAGCGGCCGATGCCGGGCAGCCGCGCAAGGGTCGCGGGGTCGGCGGGCAAGCGCCCGCCGTGGTGGTCGAGGACTTGGCGTGCAGCGGCGTGCAGGTTGCGCGCGCGGCTGTAGTAGCCGAGCCCGCTCCACAGCGCGAGCACCTCGTTCTCGTCGGCCGCGGCGAGGCTGGCGAGGGTGGGAAAGCGCGCGACGAAACGCTCGAAGTACGGAATCACGGTGGCGACCTGGGTCTGCTGCAGCATGATTTCCGACACCCAGACCCGATAAGGATCGCGCGTGCCGGTCGCCCCGGCCTGCCAGGGCAGGTCGTGGCGGCCGTGCCGGCGTTGCCAGCGGACGATGCGGGAAGCGAAGGAACTCACCCGGACAAGGGTATCACCCTGTCCGGGCGGATGCGCGAGGGATTCAGCCGCCGAGTTTCTGGCGGAACAGCTTCATCAGCTTGCCGAACGCCGATTCGGTGATCGACTTGCGCTCGACCAGCACCGCCTCGCCGCGCCGCAGCTTGTCGGCGAGACGGTTGAGACTGATCGAGAAGCTGTTCATGCCGTCCTGGTCGGCGAACAGGTAGGTGTTGCGCACGCCGCTCACCCAGCCGAGACGCGCCCAGCGGAAGGTGCCGTCGTCGTAGTGGAATTCCACCCAGTCGCCCTTGTTGAGCGTGCGGGCGCGCAGGGAGAACTCGTCCTCGTACGCCGGGGCGCCGGCTTCATGCTCTTCCTTCAGTACTTCCGGAATGAAGCTGGCGGCCAGGGCTTCGGCATCCGGCTGGGTGGCAATCTCTTCGAGCTCCGCCGCCGAAATCTCGGGCAGCGGCACCGGCCGCGTGTTCGGCCGCACGGCATTGGCGTGCAGGATGACCAGGGTGGCAAAAAAGCGGTCGGCGAGTTTCTGCGGCAGATCGATTTCGGCGACGCCTTCGCGCAGCCGTTTCAAGAGGCCGGGCAGGATGCGAACCAGCATCAGCCGGGCGTCCATGTCGGCCTTGGGCTGCACGCTCCACACCAGTTCGCGCATGGTCTCGACGTGGCTGTTGAAATGCGCGCCCTGTTCGCCCTCCCGGATGTAGTCGAGCGTCAGCAGCCGGGCCCAGTCGCGGCGCAGGAACTCGCGCACGACCTCTTCGATCTCCTGGTCGGCCAGTGCGCGGTTGATGAAGTCGTGCACCACCACCGGCGCGAGCTCCGCGCGCTCGCTCTGGCGAATCTGTGCGATGTCCTCCTGCAGCACCGTGTCGAGGGTCGCCTCGAGCTTTTCCTCCAATTCGGCGCCCAGCGCCTCCAGCGCATGGGCGGCCTCGTCGAACACCGCGATGTCCTGTTCGAAAGTCTCGAGAACATGGGTGACGATTTGTGAGATCGCCTCGAGCCGGGCGTTGCCGGCCTCGGTGTCGGGAATGTGGACCGCCAGCGTGGCGGTCGCGTCCAGCATGCGCCGGACCGGGTGGCGCGACTGCAGGAAGAAGTTGCGGTCGAGCATCGCCGCTTTCAGCACCGGAATCTGCAGGCGGGCGATCTGCGCCTTCAGCTTGTCGGGGATCGTGGCTTCGTCGAAGACGACGTCGAACAGCATGGCCACCGCATCCACCAGCACCGCGTCGAGGGGGCTGGCCGCCTGCATGACCGGACTTTGTTGCAGGCTGCGCAGCACGTTGCTGATGGTGCTGGCCTCCAGCAGCGGCAGTTCGAAACGCAGGCCGCCCGGCAGCAGCGTCGCCCCGCCCGCCTGCAGCTGCCCGAGCGTATCGAGCAGGCTGAAGCCGGCGATGCCCGCCGTCGGGAGGCCGCCACCTGCCGCGCCCCGGGCGAGCTGCTCGAACA
>DYFW01000047.1:0-17273 GCA_020725005.1 Thiobacillus denitrificans | reverse complement strand
CTGCCCCCTGTCCGCCGTCTGGCGGACGTGGGATTTGGTGCCGGCCTTGATGTCGGGAAGAATGCCCTGGTCGATCAGCTGGCGGTTGATGCCCTGGTAGATCTGGGCCAGTTCGGTGGTCAGCACCAGGTCGAACTGGTTCAGCAGGATGATCTGGATGTTTTCCGCCAGTCCAAGAGTCTTCATGCCGTCCAGCAATGCCTCGCACAGGGCGCGGGGGCCGAGCGGATTGTCCTTGTCGCCGACTTCGGGGCGCGCCAGCAATTTCGCCATGCGCGCGTTCAGCGCGACCAGTTCCTCGGCGCAGTTGTAGTGCATGCGTGCGCTGGCCTTGTCGACCGCCAGCGTCATTTCGAAATCCGTCTCGCCCAACAGGGTCAGCTGCGACAGGTCGAAGCCGTCGGCCTTGTCCTGGGGCTGGATACGGTTGTTGAAGGACTTGCAATACGCATCCTTGCAGGCGCTGAGCAGTTCGTTGGCCTGCCGGTTGAGGACGCCCTGGGCGTCGTAATAGGTATTGCGGGTCTCCAGCAGAGGCGCGCGCTCGGCCATGGCGAGCAGCGCGTTTTCCATGGCCTCGGTCTGGCGGGTCAACGCGCGGGTGGCGCCCTCGATCAGCGCGTCGCGGCTGCGGTGCAGGATGCCCAGGGTTTCGGCGGAGATCTGGCTGCGGCGCGAACGCTCGAACTGATTGAGGTTCACGACGACGGATTTGTCAGGCATTTCGCGCTCCATGGCTATCACCTCGCGGTCTCGGCGGCGGCCGACCGGGGCGAACGGAGTGGGGTGCGTGACCGGAGATGACCGGCAGTCCCGCTGTCTCGTCCTCCTGGGGAGAACCGAGACCGGTAACTTTGCGTCCCCGTCTCGCGGCGGGTTTGCCCTGTTCGGTGGTCGGCAGACGTGTCGTAAAGTCGACACTCGGCCGCATAACTGCATCATCGGCAAAGTTCCGGGAAACTTTAACCCGGGCCAGAAAAAAACAGCGTGCGCTGCGGTGGCCGCGGGATGGGCCTGTTTTTATGGGTTTTGGCGGATGTCGCCGGCGTGCGTGCGGGGGGGGGCTGGAGCGGGCGAAGGGAATCGAACCCTCCTCATGAGCTTGGGAAGCTCAGGTAATGCCACTATACGACGCCCGCCCGGTGCTCTGCCTGCCGCCCGCTCGGGGGCTTCAGGTAGAATGCTGCATTCTACTGAAACATTCAGCCGGATTGAAGTCGTGCTTGAACTGGTCATCAACGGCGAGCCCCGTGTCTTCCCCGCGCCGCTCAGCGTCGCCCAGCTGGTCGAGGCGCTCGCGCTCGGCGGCAAGCGCATCGCGGTCGAGAGGAACGGCGAGATCGTTCCCCGCAGCCGCCATGCCGATACGCCGCTCGCCAGCGGCGACCGCCTCGAAATCGTCGTCGCCGTCGGCGGCGGCTGAGCCGGGTGAGGGGTAAGGTGTCAGGGGCGAAGCGCGAAGCCCCGGCCTTTCCCCTTCCTTCCTGCCTTTGCGACTAACTCTTCACCTCTTACGCCACACCTGAACCATGGAACCACTCGTCATCGCCGGAAAATCCTACGCTTCGCGCCTCTTGATCGGCACCGGCAAGTACAAGGATTTCGAACAGACGCGGCTTGCCGTCGAAGCCTCGGGCGCGGAAATCGTCACCGTCGCGATCCGCCGCACCAACATCGGCCAGGACGCGAGCCAGCCGAGTCTCCTCGACGCCCTGCCGCCGTCGAAGTACACCTACCTGCCCAATACTGCCGGCTGCTACACGGCGGACGACGCGATCCGCACACTGCGGCTGGCGCGCGAGCTGCTGGACGGGCATTCCCTGGTCAAGCTCGAGGTGCTGGGCGACGCCGAGTCGCTCTATCCCAACGTCGCCGAAACCCTCAAGGCCGCCGAGGTGCTGGTGAAGGACGGTTTCCAGGTCATGGTCTACACGTCCGACGACCCCATCGCGGCGAAGCAGCTCGAGGACATCGGCTGTGTGGCGGTGATGCCGCTGGCGAGCCTGATCGGTTCCGGCATGGGCATTTTGAATCCCTGGAACTTGCAGATCATCATCGACCGCCTCTCGGTGCCGGTGATCGTCGACGCCGGCGTCGGCACCGCGAGCGACGCCACCATCGCGATGGAGCTCGGCTGCGACGCCGTCCTGATGAATACTGCGATCGCCGGCGCCGGCGACCCGGTGCTGATGGCGTCGGCAATGAAGAAGGCGGTCGAGGCCGGGCGCGAGGCCTTCCTTGCCGGCCGCATGCCGAAGAAGATCTACCGGGCCAGCCCGAGCTCGCCGACTTCCGGCCTCATCACGGGCAACCCGTAAGGCATGACGGGCGAGACCGGCGCGCATCCGCGCATCCGTTCGTATGTGCTGCGTGCCGGCCGCGTCGGCTCGGGGCAGGCGCGCGCGCTCGCCGAGCTCGGGCCGCGCTTCATGCTGCCCTACGCGCCGCAGGCGCTCGATCTCGACGCCGTGTTCGGCCGGCACGCGCCGCGCTTTCTCGAAATCGGCTTCGGCATGGGCGAGGGACTGGCCGGGATCGCCGCTGCCCATCCGGAGAACGATTACCTCGGCGTCGAGGTGCACACGCCCGGCGTCGGCGCGCTCCTGAAGCAGATCGGCGAGCGCGGTCTGGCCAACGTGCGTGTCGTCCAGCACGATGCGGTCGAGGTGCTCACGCACATGCTCGCGCCGGCGAGCCTGGCCGGCGTGCACATCTTTTTTCCCGACCCCTGGCACAAGAAGCGCCACCACAAGCGCCGCCTGATCCAGCCGCCGCTGGTCGCGCTGCTGGCGAGCCGGCTCGCCCCCGGCGGCTATGTGCATCTTGCGACCGACTGGCAGGACTACGCCGAGCAGATGCTCGCGGTGCTGTCTGCCGAGCCGCTACTGAAGAACACGGCCACCGACTACGCGCCGCGTCCCGACGCCCGGCCGCTCACCAAGTTCGAACAGCGCGGCATACGCCTGGGCCACGGCGTGTGGGACCTGGTGTTCCGCCGCGTGTAGCTCCGCTTTCTTCCGGGCTATGATGCGCCCATGGATCCGCTCGTCCTCGTCAAATCCGCCTTTGCCCTGTTCGCCATCGTCGATCCGGTCGGCGTGATCCCGATCTTCCTGCTGGCGACGCGCGGCTACACGGAGGCGCAGAGCCGCACGGCAGCGCGCGTCGCGGCGCTCACGGTCCTGGGCGTGCTCACCCTGTTCACCCTCATCGGCGAGGCGCTGCTGACCTTCTTCGGCATCCGTCTCGCGGCATTCTCGGTTGCCGGCGGCTTGCTGTTGCTGCTGCTCGCGTTGTCCATGGTGCAGGCGCACGTCAGCCCGCAGCGCCAGACCGAGGACGAGGCCGCCGAGGCCGAGGAGCGCGACGCGGTCGGGGTGGTGCCGCTGGGCGTGCCGCTGCTCGCCGGACCGGGCGCGATCACGCATGTCATCGTCATGTCCGGCAAGGCCGAAAGCGACCTGCTGCACCAGGGCCTGCTGCTGCTGCCGGTGGCGTTCGTCGCGCTGACGGTGTGGCTCGCGTTCCGCGCCGCGCCGCTCATCGCGCGGCGGCTGGGCAAGACCGGCATCCACGTGGTCACGCGCCTGATGGGGCTGATCATCGCGGCGATCTCGATCGAGATGATCGCGGGCGGGCTCGGCCAGCTGTTTCCCGGCCTGCTGGCCTGACCTGGTGCCTTGCTGCGCAGCCATGGTGCATGGCGGACGCAACCCGCGCGTCACGTGTCGGTTCTATCATGAATTCTATGGCAGGCACGTTTGCTGCTGGAACACGTTCACATCCAAGGAGCACGTATGGAATTCGGACTCGTCGGACTCGGCCGCATGGGCGGCAACATGGCGCGGCGGCTGGCACGCCAGGGCATACGCATCGCCATGACCAACCGCAGCCACGCCGTCACCGAGGCGATCGCGGCGGAAACCGGGCACCAGGCCTGCGTCTCGCTGGTCGACCTGGTCGACGCGCTGGCGGCGCCGCGCATCGTCTGGTTGATGTTGCCGGCAGGGGAGGCGACCGAAGCGGCCCTTTCCACCCTGCAGCCGCTCCTGAGCCCCGGCGACCTCGTGGTCGACGGCGCCAACGCCTACTACAAGGACGACCTGCGGCGCGCCGACATGCTGGCGGCGCGCAAGATCGAGTTTGCCGACGCCGGCGTGTCAGGGGGGGTATGGGGGCTGGAGAACGGCTACTGCATCATGTTCGGCGGCAGCGAGGCGGCGGCGGCGCGCCTGCGGCCCTACATGGAGGCGCTCGCCCCCACCCCGACCACCGGCTGGCTGCACACCGGGCCGGTCGGTTCCGGGCATTTCGTGAAAATGATCCACAACGGCATCGAGTACGGCATGATGCAGGCCTTCGCCGAAGGCTTTGCGCTGATGAAGCACAAGCCGGACTTCGACCTCGACCTCGGCGCCATCGCCGAGCTGTGGCGCCACGGCAGCGTGGTGCGCTCGTGGCTGCTCGATCTTGCCGCCGATTTCCTCGCGCAGGACCAGGAACTTGGCGGCATCCAGCCCTACGTCGCCGATTCGGGCGAAGGCCGCTGGACGGCGCTCGAGTCGGTCGAGCAGGGCGTGCCCACCCCGGTGATGACGCTCGCCCTGATGATGCGCTTCGCCACCCAGGGCCGGAACGACTACGCGGCGAAGATCCTGGCCAAGATGCGCCAGGGCTTCGGCGGCCACGCGATCAAGGAGGGCTGACGTGACGCTGGCGAAAAACGCGCTGCCCGAAAACCTGCCGTGCTCGTTCGTGATTTTCGGCGCGACCGGCAACCTGGCATCGAACAAGCTTCTGCCCGCGTTGTATCACCTGGAGGCGGCGGCGCGCCTCTCCGAATCGCTTTCGCTCATCGCCTTCTCGCGCCGCGCATGGACCACGGAGAGCTGGCGCGAGCATATGCGCGAGGTGCTCGCGGAGCGGATCAAGGGCCCGCTCGACACGCCGGTGTTCGAGCGCTTCATCGCGCGCTTCAGCTACCTGCAGGGCGATCTCAACGACGTCGAGTCGTATCGCACGCTCGCGGCGCGCCTGCCGCCCGAGTCGGCATGCTCGGCGACGGTGTTCTACCTCGCGATCAAGCCTTCCGAATTCTCTGCCGTCATCGAGAACCTCGAGGTGGTCGGGCTGAACAAGCCGCGCGGCATGAACCGCGTGGTGATCGAGAAACCCTTTGGCGAGGACATCGAGTCCGCGCAACGGCTCAATCGCCTGCTGCACCTGCATTTCGACGAGGAACAGGTCTATCGCATCGATCATTTCCTCGGCAAGGAGACGGTGCAGAACCTGCTGGTGTTCCGTTTCGCCAACACCCTGATCGAGCCGCTGTGGAACCGCAATTTCATCGATCACGTGCAGATCACGGTGGCCGAGTCGATCGGCATCGAGAAGCGCGCCGACTACTATGACCGTGCCGGCGCGCTGCGCGACATGCTGCAGAACCATTTGATGCAGCTTTTGACGGTGGTCGCGATGGAGCCGCCGCCTGCGCTCGAGGCCGATGCGCTGCGCGACGAGAAGGTGAAGGTGCTGCGTTCGATCCGCCCCATCACCAAGCGCGCCGTCCATGCGCACGCGGTGCGCGCCCAGTACGCGCGCGGCAGCATCGACGGCCAGTCGGTGCTCGGCTACCAGCAGGAGGCGAACGTCGAGCCCAATTCCACGACCGAGACCTTCGTCGCCGCCAAGTTCTACATCGACAACTGGCGCTGGCGCGGGGTGCCGTTCTACCTGCGCACCGGGAAAAGACTGGCGAAGCAGACCTCGTTGATCGCGATCCGCTTCCGCCATCCGCCGCAGCAGCTGTTCCGCGAAACGCCCGTCGAATCGATCGATCCCAACTGGATCCTGCTTTCCATCCAGCCCGAGGAATCCATGCGCATGGAGATCCACGTCAAGCAGCCGGGCCTCGACATGGATACGCGGGTGATGCAGATGAACGCGAGCTTCCGCAAGACCGACGAGCAGACGCTCGACGCCTACGAGACGCTGCTGCTCGACGTCATCGAGGGCGACCGCTCGCTGTTCATCCGCTTCGACGAGGTCGAGTGGGCATGGCGCGTGGTCGACCCCATACTCAAGCACTGGGCGGTCGAGCGCGAATACATTCCCACCTACGCGGCCGGCAGCTGGGGCCCGGCCGACGCCAATCGCCTGTTCGACAGCGATGACCAGAACTGGCGCAACGAACCATGAACCAGGTGCAGATGCGGGTCTTCGTCGATGACGACGCGCTGGTCAGGGCGCTGGCCGACGCGATGGGCGTCGAGGCCGACGCCGCGATCGCCGCGCGCGGTGCCTTCCACCTGGTGCTGGCGGGGGGCAGCACGCCGCGCGCCTTGTACGAGGAACTGGCGCGGCGGGGCATGGGCGACGCGTGCTGGCACGTCTGGTACGGCGACGAACGCTGCCTCGCGGCCGACGACCCCGGACGCAACAGCGTCATGGCCGAGGCCGCCTGGCTCGCGGCGTCGAACATTCCCGACGCGCAGCGCTGGCCGATTCCCGCCGAGTATGGCGCGGCCGAGGCCGCGGCGGTGTACGCGGACTGGCTGGCGGGCGTCGGCGACTTCGATCTGGTGCTGCTCGGCATGGGCGAGGACGGCCACACGGCGAGCCTGTTTCCCGGCCACGACTGGGGCACGCGGCCGGAGAGCCCGGACGTGCTTGCCGTGCATGACGCGCCCAAGCCGCCGCCCGAGCGCGTGAGCCTGTCGGCGGCGCGCCTCAGTCGCTGTGGGAAACTCTGGTTCGTGATCGCCGGTGCGGGCAAGCACGCGGCACTCCTGCGTTGGCGGCAGGGCGAGCGCCTGCCGGTCGGCGCGGTGCACGGCAAACAGGAAACCGTCGCCTGGCTCGACGCCGCGGCGTGGCGCGGCGCGTGATCAGTCGTCCGCGCCGGCCGGCGCGGCGCGCGCGGGTTGCGCTTGCGTCTGTTTCGCCGCCAGCATCGCCTGCCGTGTCGCCGGCGTTTCCAGGCTGATACGGCCCAGCGTGCCGCTGCGGTAATCGGTCAACAGGATCATCGCGGCTTTTTCCAGATCGAGTTCGCCGCCGCGGCCCTTCGAAATGCAGCCGCGTTTTCTCGCCACCGCCTCCAGCACGCCGGTGGCGTCCAGTCCTCCGGGATCGAAGCCATAGCGCGCCTTCAGCAGCGCTGGATAGCGCTCGAGCAGGATGCCGGCGAGGAAGGTCGCCACTTCCTCGTCGATCACCGCGTTGCGGCCGATCGCGTGGCTCGCCGCCAGCATGAAGCCGTCGGCGTCGTGCTCGATCTTCGGCCAGGTCATCCCCGGCGTGTCGACCAGGATCAGACGCGGCGACAGGTTGATGCGCTGCTGCGACTTGGTCACCGCCGGCTCGTCGCCGACCGCAGCGACGCGGCGCTTGACCCAGGTGTTCATCAGCGTCGACTTGCCGACGTTGGGAATGCCCATGATCATCAGGCGCAGCGGCTTGAAGGTGTCGTCGCGGTGCGGTGCGAGCTTCTGCGCCAGCCCGGCGAGCTTCGCCACATCTCCGGCCTTCTTGGCCGAGATCGCCACCGCCATCACGCCCGGCTGCTTGTTGTAGTAGTCCAGCCAGGCGCGCGTCGCCTCGGGGTCGGCCAGATCGACCTTGTTCAGCACCTTGAGGCAGGGCCGCTGCCGGTGCGCGCGCAACTCGTGGATCATCGGGTTGCTGCCGGCTTCCGGCAGGCGCGCGTCGAGCACCTCGACCACCACGTCGATCTGCGCCATCGTCTCCGCGGCCTTCTTGCGCGCGGTGGTCATGTGACCGGGGAACCACTGGATCGTCATGGCGTTCGGGTATCAGGTCAGGCGTGACTCAGCCGCCACCGCCGCCGCTGCCGATGCCGTGTGCGGCGGCGAGCACCAGCGCGTCGAACTCGGCGGCGCTCATGAGGCCACGCTCGGCGACGATGTCGCGCACCGGTCGACCGGACTTTTCAGATTCCTTGGCGACCTCGGCGGCCTGGTTGTAGCCGATCCGCGTGTTGAGCAGGGTGGCGAGCGCGACGCTCTGGTGGATGAAGAAGGCGCAACGCTCGCGGTTGACGATGATGCCCTTGAGGTTCTTCTCGGTGGCGGCGTTCATCGCGTGGGTGAGCCAGTCCATCGCGTCGAACAATGCGCTGCCCAAGGCTGGCATCATCACGTTGAGTTCGAGCTGGCCGGCCTGCACCATGTAGGCCACGGCGGCGTCCTGCCCCAGCACCTGGAAGCACACCTGGTTCAGCATCTCGAACATCACCGGGTTGACCTTGCCGGGCATGATGGAAGATCCCGGCTGCACCGGCGGCAACTGGATTTCGCCCAGGCCCGTGCGCGGGCCCGAGGCCAACAGACGCAGGTCGTTGGAAATGCGCGTGAGCTCGAGCGCGAGGTTGCGGATCTCGCCCGACAGGCGCGCGAGGTCGTTCATCGATTGCATCTGCGCGACGAGCTGGCCGACCCGGATCGGCTCGCCGGTCAACCGTGCCAGTTCAGCGGCGACCTTCGCCGGGTAGCCGGGCGAGGTGTTGAGGCCAGTGCCGGCGGCGGAGCCACCCAGGCCGATTTCGCACAAGGCCGGGCGCACGGCTTCGAGGCTGGAGGCACAGCGATTCAGCGTCCACGCGTAGCCGGCGAATTCCTGGCCCAGTGTCGTCGGCACCGCGTCCTGCAGATGGGTGCGGCCGGATTTCACGGTGTCTTTCTCGCGCTCGGCCAGGCGCGAGAATTCGGCCGCCATCGCGTGCACCGCATCGACCAGGCGCGGCAGCTTGGCAAGCACGGCCAGCCGGATCGCGGTCGGGATGGTGTCGTTGGTCGACTGCCCCATGTTGACGTCGTCGTTGGGGTTGATGGGCGTGTACCTGCCCTTCTCGCCGCCCAGCGCGACGTTGGCGAGGTTGGCGATCACCTCGTTGGTGTTCATGTTGTGGCTGGTGCCGGCGCCGGCCTGGAAGCGGTCGACGACGAATTGATCCAGGAATTCGCCGCCGAGGATCTTCTCGCAGGCGGCGACGATCGCATCGCGCTTTTCTTCGGAAAGCCAACCCGGCTGGCAGTTGGCGCGCGCCGCGGCGAGCTTGATGCGGACGTGCGCCAGTACGAAATCCCTATCCGGCCGGCGGCCGGAAATGGGAAAATTGGCCACGGCACGCGCGGTCTGGGCGCCGTACCAGGCGTCCGCGGGAACCCGGACCTCGCCGAGGGAGTCCTTCTCGGTGCGAAACTCATTCATGATGGAAACGATAATGCTGCGAGCGACAGGAAGACTGCGATTTTATCCGATGTGGCTGGCGGGGCTGTTGCTTGCCCTGTTGACACTGCCAGCCCAGGCGGCGGATTTCCGGGTGACGGACACCAAGGGCAAGCTGCATACGCTGTCCGGCTACAAGGGCAAGTGGGTGCTGGTGAACTACTGGGCGACCTGGTGCCCGCCCTGCCTGGAGGAAATCCCCGACCTCATCGCGCTGAACGAAAACAAGAAGAACAATCTCGTCGTTATCGGCATCGCGATGGACTACAAAGACCCCAGGCAGGTGATCGATTTCGCCGAGGGCCTGCTCGTCGATTATCCCATCGTGCTCGGCACGCCCGCGATCGTGCGGCAGATCGGTCCGGTGCAGGGATTGCCGACGACGTATCTGTTCAACCCCGATGGTAAGATGGTCGCGCAGCAAGTGGGGCTGATTACCCGGGAAGCGGTCGAGCAGTTCATCGCCGGCCAGTCCAAGCGGGCCAAGCGATAATCCGGAAGAACACGCGGAAGGTGACGATGCGACGACTCCTGTTTGCCCTGTTCCTGTTGGCGTCCGCGCCGGCCTGGGCCGAAGTGCGAGACCCGATGACCCATTTCTTCCAGCCCAAGTTCGGCGACCTCAGGGCCGACCTTGCGGAGGCGAGGAAACAGGGCAAGCAGGGCATTTTCCTGTTCTTCGAAATGGACGAGTGCCCCTGGTGCGAGCGCATGAAAAGCACCATCCTCAACCAGTCCGAGGTGCAGGACGCCTACCGCGCGAAATTCCTCGTCTACGCCATCGACGTCAACGGCGACACCGAGATCGTCGATTTCCAGGGCAACACCATGACCGAAAAGGCCTTCGCCCTGGGCCTGCGCGTCCGCGCGACGCCGGTGCTGATGTTCTTCGACCTCGACGGCAAACCCGTGGCGCGCCATACCGGACCGGTCAAGGACAAGGCCGAGTTCCTGCTGCTCGGCCAGTACGTCACCGAGGGGGCCTACGCCACCCAGCCATTCGTCAGGTACAAGCAAGGCAAATGAAACGCATCGTCTGGGGAGGGATGCTGGCTTGCGCCCTGGCCGGTGCGGCCGCGGCCGAAACGCTGACGCTGGAAGAAGCCTTGCAGACCGTCGCGGCCGCACACCCCGACCGCCGCCTGGCCGAGAGCGATCTGGCCCTGTCGCGCGCCGACCGCGAGCTGGCAGCCAGCCGCCAGGATTTCAGCCTGTTTCTCGACGGCAGCCTGCGGCGCGGCAGGCGCCCGGCGGGCGACTGGGAGCCCGACAACGCCGGCCGCGTCGTCGCGCGCAAACCGCTGCTGGACTTCGGCCGCACCGACCAGGCGATTGCCGCGGCGGACCAGGAAATCGCGGCGCGCCAGGCGGAGCTCATCAACGCCGACAGCCTGCGCCGCATCGACATCATGGCGCGCTTTTTCGACGTGCTGGTGGCCGACCAGCAGTACGCCGCCGACAACGAGTTCATGACGGTGGCCTATCTCGACTGGGACAAGGCGCGCGAGCGCTTCGAGCTCGGCATCGGCAATCGTCCCGATCTCCTGAAGCTCGAAGCCCATTACCAGGATTGGCGCGAGCGCCGCAATGCCAGCGCGCAGCGCATGCGCAGCACGCGCGAGAAGCTCGCCAACGCGATGCACCGCCCCGGCAGGCTGCCGACCCAACTGGTGCCGCCCGCGCTGGAGGGCAATGCGCGCGCCGTGCCCGATTACGAATCGCTGCTCGCCTGGGTGATGGAAAAGAACCCGCGCGTGCAGGCCCTGCAGGCGCAGCTGGCGGCAGCCGACGCCCGGCTGGCCGCGGTGCGTGCGGAGCGCCATCCCACGCTCGACGCCGAAGTGGCCGGCGCCGGCTACAGCCGTGAATCGAGCACGCGCGACGACCTCAGCGTCGCGCTGGTGTTCAATGTCCCGCTCTACCAGGGCGGTCGGGTCGACGCGCGCATTGCGCGCGAACTGGCGTTGAAGGCGCGCCGAGCTGCTGAGCTCGACAAGCTCAAGCTCGAGCTGGCCGAAGCCGTGCTCGCCACCCTGCAGGAAATCGAGTGGCTGCGCGGCAGCGCGCGCGGCGCGGCCGACAAGCAGGTCGAATACCGCGACTGGGCGCTCGAGCGCGCGCGCGCCGAATACGAACTCGAACTCAAGACCAACCTCGGCAGCAGCATGGCCGAGACGCAGGTGGCGGCACTCCGCCGCAAACAGGTCGAATACCGGCTGGCGTTGGCGCTGGCGCGGCTCGAGGCATTGTCAGGCGGCAGCCTGCCGCCTTCCAGGGGAGCAAAGGAATGAAACAGCGCGTGATGGCAATTGCGCTCGCCGGGATGGCGCTTGCCGCTCCCGCCAGCGCGGCCGACCGGGTCGAGCTGACGACGCGGGTGTCGGGGGTGGTCGAGGAGGTGTTGGTCAAGCCCGGCCAGCGCGTCGCCAAGGGTGCGGTGCTGGCCCGCCTCGAGCGCACCGTGCTGCGGGCGCGCGTCGAGGAAGCGGCGGCCGAACAGGCGCGCGCCGACGCCGAGGAGGCGGACGCGAAGCGCGAGTTCGAGCGCGTGGAAGAACTCTACAACCGCACCGTGTCGTCCACCAGCGAGCGGGAAGCGGCGACCTTGCGACACGCCCGGGCCAGGGCCGCGCGCGCTGCCGCCGATGCGCGGCTTGCGATCGCGAAAAAGAACCTGGCCGACGCCGAGCTCAAGGCGCCGTTCGCCGGCGTGGTGGTGGCGGTGCCGGGGCTGCCCGGCACGGTGGTGGCGGCGGAGTGCCAGCCCAGGCCGCTGGTGGTGCTGGGCCGCTAGTACCTCAACCCATGAGTTTCGCTATGTTCGACGCACCCCGCATCGCCGATTGCTTTGTCGCGTATCCTCGCCATAGCTACGGCTATGGCTGCGGTTCGCTTCGCGCACTCGGCGCGCGGATGCGTGTCTCGGCATGTACGCAAACTTACGGTTTGAGGTACTAGCCGGAAACGTTCAGCCGCCCAGGCGCGCCAGCGCCTGGGCTTCCATGTCGGCCGCCTGGTGTGGCGACGCCACCGCGGCGACGACCTTGCGGCACATCGCCAGCGCTTCCATGAAACCGTCCGCATCGACCACCTCGCTCATCTTGCGGTAGGCGGGCGACTTGGTGCCCGCGAGCGCGCTCAGGGTGTCGAGCACGTGTGCGCGTGCGCCTGCGAGGCCCGCCCCCTCGCCGGCTGCGCGGGGCGCGGTCGCGGCCGGAGGCGGGGTGGCCGGCGCGGCTGCCGGGGACGGGGTCGGCAAAGGGGCGGGGGCCGCGCCGCGAATCTCGATATAGCCGCCCCGCTGCAGGTCGCCCAGCAGTGTGTCCAGTTCGAGATTGGGCAGCTTGTCGCGCAGGGCACCGAGCGTGGTGCCGTCGCCGATGGCGAACAGGATCTGCCGGCACTTCGGGCGTACGGTGTGGCCCTGGTTGAAGATTTCCTCGTGGCCCTTGGCCGTGCGAGCCAGTTGCACTGACGTGTCCATGGTGGTCTCCGTATAGTCATTATGGGGTGAGGGGCCGGGGTCGCCTGCCTCGCAAATACCAGCTACGCAGATTTCATGCCAGGCTGCCCGGGGCGGCAGCGCACCGTCAGTCGTCGAGGTCCTCGATCAGGTCGACGATCACGCGGGTGTGGACATGCATGATGGCGACGCTGCCGCCGACGATGATCCGCACGTAGCCGTCCGGCAAGCGGCTCAACTGGCGGTCGAGATTGTGGGGCAACGGGCTCCAGCGCACTTCCGGCGGAATGGGCTGGCGCACCCGCAGGCGGTAGGCGTGGCCGGGCGGCACCTTGCCCTGCTTGGCGAGCCCCGGCGGCAGGGCCCGATAGTCCACCCGGTAGTAGTCGCGCAGGATGCGTCGATCACTGTCGGTGAAAACCACGCGCACCTCCAGGTCGCGGTCGTGGACGCGGACGTCTCCACGCACGGCTGCCGTTTCGCAGCCGGTCATCCCGGCGAGCACGGCGCCGGCGAGCGCGGCGGCGAAAGCTTGTCTCCAGTTCATGGCACCCCTTCCATTGGGCTCGTCGTGGCGGGTTTCAGGATGGCGCCAGCGAAGCCGAAAATCAAGTCGGCCGTCGCGTTGCTCAACTGCGCGGGGCGGTAAGTGCCTGGCTGTCGGCCGAACGGGTGGCGGGCGTGTAATCCCAATGGCGCTTCCAGGCGGCGACGACGAGCGTGGGGTATTCCGGCCGCCCGAGACTGCCGTTGTAGCGTCCCAGCGCGCGATACAGGTCGCCGCGCTCGATGTCGATGTAGTGGCGCAGGATGATCGCGCCATAGCGCAGGTTGGTGCGCAAATGGAAGAGATTGTGCTCGGGACTGCCGATGGTCTTGACCCAGAACGGCATCACCTGGGTGTAGCCGCGCGCGCCGACCGGCGACACGGCGTATTTGCGGAAACCGCTCTCGACCTGGATCAGGCCGAGCATCAGCTGCGGGTCGACGCCGGCGCGCGACGCTTCCCAGTGCAGGGTGGTGAGAAATTCCAGGCGCTCGGTCTCGTCGGGCATGCGCTTGGCGAGCCGACGCGACATTTCCTTGAGCCACGCCGTCTCGTCGGCGACGTTCCTGAACGCGGTGCGGGTGACGGCGGTGTCGGCCAGCGCGCGCTGCAGCGAGGCGCGCACGTTCGCCGACAGCGCTTCCTCGCGCTGGCCGCCGGCGTGGGCGGGCAGCGCGCAGAGCAGCGCGGCGATCACGAGGCCGAGGGACGTCGTCTTCCGCATGTCAGTTTTCCAGCAATCCTTTCAGGAATTCCACAGCGCCGTCCAGCGCAATCTTCCGCGGCTCGCCCGCCTGGCGCGGCTGGTACTCGACCTCGCCGTCCTTGAGGCCGCGCTCGCCCACCGTCACCCGGTGCGGAATGCCGATCAGCTCGGCGTCGGCGAACATCACGCCGGGGCGCTCGTCGCGGTCGTCGAGCAGCACGTCGATGCCGGCGGCGACCAGTTCAGCATACAACTTATCGGCGGCGGTTTTAACCATTTCGCTCTTGCCGTAGCCGATCGCCACGATCACCAGCAAGAACGGTGCCATCGTCGGCGGCCAGATGATGCCGCGTTCGTCGTGGTGCTGCTCGATTGCCGCGGCGACGATGCGCGACACGCCGATGCCGTAGCAGCCCATTTCCATGACCTGGGCGCGGCCGGCCTCGTCGAGGTAGCTCGCGTTCATCGCCTGCGAATACTTGCTGCCGAGCTGGAACACGTGGCCGACCTCGATGCCGCGGCAGAGCGAGAGCGTGCCGCGGCCGTCGGGGCTGGGGTCGCCGGCGACCACATTCCGTATATCGGCCACCAGATCGGGTTCCTGCAGGTCGCGCCCGAAATTGACCCCGGCGAGGTGGGTTTTCGGCTTGTTGGCGCCGCACACGAAGTCGCTCATCACGGCGACGCTGCGGTCGGCGACGACGCGGATCCTGGCGCGGTCGATGCCGACCGGCCCGAGGAAGCCGGGCGGGCAGGCGAAAGCTGCGCGGATTTCGGCCTCGTTCGCGAGGCGGAAGTCCGCCATGCCGGGAAGCTTGCCGAGCTTCACTTCGTTGAGCGTGTGGTCGCCGCGCAGGAGCAGCGCGACCATCGCGTCGCCCGCCATCACGGCGATGAGCTTGACCGTGCGCTGGAGCGGGATGCCCAAGAGTGCGGCGACGTCCTCGCAGGTGGTTTGCTTCGGCGTGTCGACCTCGCGCAGCGCTTCCTGCGGGGCGGCGCGCGGCGTCGCCGGCGCGAGCGCCTCGGCGAGCTCGACATTGGCCGCGTAGTCGGAATCCGGGCAGTAGGCGATCAGGTCCTCGCCGGAATCGGCCAGCACGTGGAATTCGTGGGATGCCGAACCGCCGATGGCGCCGGTGTCGGCCGCCACCGCGCGGAAGGTGAGGCCGAGCCGGCTGAACACGCGGGTGTAGGCGTCGTACATCGTCTGGTAGGTGGCGGCGAGGCTGTCGCGGCTGGCGTGGAAGGAATACGCGTCTTTCATCAGGAACTCGCGCGCGCGCATGACGCCGAAGCGCGGCCGGATTTCGTCGCGGAACTTCATCTGGATCTGGTAGAAGTTGACCGGCAGCTGGCGGTAGCTCCTGATTTCGCGGCGCGCGATGTCGGTGATCACTTCCTCGTGCGTGGGGCCAAAACAGAAATCGCGCTGGTGGCGGTCCTTGATCTTCAGCATCTGCGGGCCGAACACCGCCCAGCGGCCGGTTTCCTCCCACAGCTCGGCCGGCTGCACCGCCGGCATCAAAAGCTCGATCGCGCCGGCGCGGTTCATTTCCTCGCGCACGATGGCCTCGACCCGGCGCAGCACGCGCAGGCCCAGCGGCATCCAGGTGTAGAGGCCGGCGCCCAGACGCCGGATGAGGCCGGCGCGCAGCATCAGCTTGTGGCTGACGAGCTCGGCCTCGGACGGGGCTTCCTTGGTGGTCGAAATGAAAAACCGGGTGGCGCGCATGATCGGGAGGCAGGACGAAAACGCGCATTTTAGCGTGCGGCCGGGTAATCTTTCGTCCTCGCGATCGAACAGGACTGCAATGCGCTTGAAGTTTGGAAAACGCCGCGCGGAAGACGCCGGCCTGGAAGTCACCGAGGAACGCGGCGTGCGCACGCTGCATCTGGGCAGCCAGGCGATCCAGAGCCGCATGCGCATCTCGCGGCCGTGGGACCTGGAACTCGCCTACACCCGCGCGATGATGGCCTTTCTCATGTTCAACCCGGCGCCGCAGGACGTGCTGATGATCGGACTGGGCGGCGGTTCGCTCGCCAAGTTCATCCGCAGGCAGCGGCCGCAGACGCGTGTCACCGCGGTGGAGATCGACCCGCGCGTCATCGCCGCCGCGCGCACCCATTTCGAACTGCCGCCGGACGATGCCACGCTCCAGGTCGTCGAGGCCGACGGCGCGCTCTACGTGCGCCAGCATCCGGGCACTGCCGATGTCATCCTGCTCGACGGCTTCGATGCCGGGAATCAGGTCGCCGCCCTGGCGACGCAGAGCTTCTACGCAGCGTGCCGGCGCGCGTTGCGCCCGGGCGGGGTGCTCGTCGTCAACCTGTGGGGGCGCGACGCCGACTTTCCCGAGTATTTCGCGCGCCTCAACCGCGCCTTCGATGGCCAGGTCGGCTGGATCGCCGTGCAGAGCAAGACCAATGTCATCGTGTTCGGATTCACCGAGGCGGGCGCCGCGGCGCGGCTGGAGGCGGTGCGGGCGCAGCTGGCCGATCTGTCCAAGCGCTATGGCCTCGATTTCCGGGGATTTGCGCGCGATTTCCAGTGGGCGCCGGACATCGCGCCCTTGCTGGAATAAGGTGCTGCAGTGAAAATTCAATCAAAACAACAGCTAATCGCGCATTTCCTGACCTGACGGGTTTGCATTTTCCGTGGTCTGTGAAAGAATGCAGACAAGCGAATCTTTGAATGGTGGCGGCCATGATCGACCGAGAAGGGTACCGCCCGAACGTAGGCATCATCCTGTGCAATGCGCGCAACCAGGTGTTCTGGGGCAAGCGCGTCAATCAGCACGCCTGGCAGTTTCCCCAGGGCGGCATCAACGCGGGGGAAACGCCGGAACAGGCCATGTTCCGGGAACTGGAAGAAGAAGTGGGCCTGCGGCCCCATCATGTGCGCATCCTGGGGCGTACGCGCGAGTGGCTGCGCTACGACGTGCCTGCGCACTGGACGCGGCGTGACAGCCGTGGCCTCTATCGCGGCCAGAAGCAGATCTGGTTCCTGCTGCGCCTGACCGGGCGCGATACCGACGTCTCGCTCCGCGCGAGCGACCACCCGGAATTCGACGCCTGGCGCTGGAACGAGTACTGGGTGCCGATGGACGCCGTGGTCGACTTCAAGCGCGAGGTCTACCGCCTGGCGCTCGAGGAGCTCGAGCGTTACCTGCACAAGGACAGGCGCCAGCCGCGTCTGCGCGGCGCACAGCCGCATGAGCGGCGGGATGCGCCGCGCGACCTCGTGCTCAAGCCATAAGTTTCGCTATGTTCGACCCGCCCCGCATCGCCGATTGCTTTGTCGCGCA
>DYFW01000270.1 GCA_020725005.1 Thiobacillus denitrificans | reverse complement strand
GAGACCGAAGTGCACGCGCCGCCAGTTGCGCAGCACCGCGTCGCCGTTCGGCAGCACCGTCACGAGCTCGCCGAGGAAGCCCTGGCCGACGTTGTTGCGCAGCACCCGGCAGCCGGCCTGCGTGAGCGCCAGCATGATGCGGCGCTGGATGGAGGCCTCGCTCACGGCGCGAACCACACCACAACCATCGCGACCAGAAGGACGATCAGCCCCGTGAGCGCCCAGCCGAGCATGCGCATCGAGCGGTCCTCGTCGACCTGCTCCGGGCCCGCCATGACCGGGTCGCTGCAGTCCGTGTGCCAGCGCGAGCCGCAGCGCGGGCAGCGCGGCGCGTGCTCGAGCCCGCCGAGGTGGCGGATCCGTCCGGTTTGCTTGTGGACGGCGAGCGGCGGCCGCTCGGGGTGCGCGACCAGGAGCTCGTCGCCGTAGTCGGCGAGCTTGAGCCGGCCGGCATCGTAGCCCTCCGGCAGGGTGGCGAGGTGTTCGAGTTTTCGGTTCATGTGGCGACTCCTCGTTTTTGTTGACTAAGGCGATTTGCCTCGTCGAGCGATAATCCAGCCGCGGCCATCTTCCCGCGCACGTCGTCCACGAACTGGTTTCGGTCCAACCTCTCTTCAACGATCTCGTGGAGATATAAATAACGAAGCGGATATTTGCGGCTGTGGAGCCAGCCTGCTGGGTCATAGAATGGGTTGGCTTCAATATGAAGCCTCCTGACGATCAACCGGCGCACTAATAGCGGTTCGCGTCCATCCATCACGCGGTGCGCATCTTCATGACATGCAGCACAGAGGACTGAAAGATCAACGCGCTTTTCCTTTGGGACATTCACGTACGTCCAGTGATGCAGCTCCCACCGGTGGCAGAGATGAGGAACAATGGGTCCATCAGCGAACGGCAAGTCGCACAGTTCGCATCTCTCTGTCTCTCTGCGAAGCTTCATCCGCAGTCGTCGCCAATGACGGCCACGAAGATATTCCTTGTACTGTTCTCGCCTCATCGCTCTTTTCTTTCCTCAGTCCGCTCCTTTTCGCGCATCCACTTGATGCATTCCCCAACCAAGTCGTAACCGCGCTTCCACTCCTCTTCGCTCATATCCGACGGGTACGACCCTTCGTGTTGGCTGACGGAATAACCTTGCAGCCTTGCCCATTCGGCGAACGTCGCCGCCGGGCTTTCGCAACCGATGGCCACTCGCGTCCGTATGTCCCCGTGCAGCTCAACGATGTGCCACTGCGCGCCGTCGTCATTCACGCCGCTACTCCCCTCTTCTGTTGTCTCGCGTTCCACACGTAGGCCGCCCACTTGTCGGGCGACTTGTATCCCCTGCTCTTCCCGATCGCGATCAAGTCCTCGAGCGACTCGGCGCGCGCCTGCTCGCGCATCCGCTGCCGGCGCGCGACCTTCGGATCCACCTCGACGAGCTCGCCCGCCACCTCCTCGACCTCGCGCGGACTCGTACCGAGCACCGTGCCGCAGTACCGGCACGCCGGCACCGCCGCCGGCAGCGCGGCAAAACACCGCGGGCAGGTGCGGATCGGGAGCGGCGCGTCGGTCCGCCGCTGGCGTTTCCGGCGCCCCTCGAGCGTCCACTCCCGGGGATCGTCGGGCAGGCCGTGGAGGTGCGAGTTGCTGGCGTGGTCGAGGATGATGCAGCGGTCCTTGCCCAGCGACGGCCGCAGGCCTCGGCCGCACTGCTGCAAATACAGCGCGAGCGACTGCGTCGGCCGCAGCAGGATGACGGCCTCGATCGAGCCGAGGTCGAAGCCCTCGCCGAACAATTCCACGTTCGACAGCACCAGCGTCTCGCCGCGCTCAAACCGCTGGATCGCGGCATCGCGCACCAGCGGATCGGTCTCCCCGTCGACGTGCTCGGCCGGTATCCCGGCGGCCTGGAACTGCGCGACGACGTGCCGGCTGTGCTCGATCGAGCAGC
>DYFW01000269.1 GCA_020725005.1 Thiobacillus denitrificans | reverse complement strand
CCAGATACCAGGATTTCAGGTACGGCCGCACGGCCTCGCCGAGGTCCTCAAGCATCGCGCGCGCGAAGGCCGCAAAGCTGCGCGCCCCGCGCTCAATGTGATAGCCGGCCAGCGTGATGCCGGCCTGCATCAGTTCAGGGTCGAGTCCTACGTTCAGTTGCCCGCGCAGTTTGGCGCGGAGAATCCTGCGCGCGGCATCGGCCGCTTCTTCTGTGAAGATGGTGTTCTTCGATGCTGTCGGAGTCGGCGTTCGCCCCTGCGGCCCTCCGACCCGGTCGGCAAAGCTGCGTGCGTCCTGTTCCGACTTGAACTCGAAGGACCGCTCTTCTTCGTTCCACCACCCGCCGTAGCTGCCGGCGAATTCGGTGAGGCGATCTCGGATGGCGCGTTCAAGGCGCTTCGTCGGCTTGACCAGCCACTGCTGCCCTTCCATCCCGTGCCATGCCTCGATGACCTCTACCGGCACGTTGAACGGCGCAGTTCCTGCTGGGCCGCGGCCAGCCTCGCCTTGGGGCGGCGACGCGATGGTCGGCGCAGGCACCGTCTCGTCCAGCTCAACCGCGGCGGGCGCCGTCGGCTGCCCGCTGACCTGATCGGCAAAGCTGTGCGCGCCCTCGGCCGAGTAGAACTCGAAGCCCTTGCTCCACTTGCTCCACTTGCCCCCGTTCCGGCGCGCGGCCGCGGCGAGCTTGTCGTACACATCGCGCTCGACGCGCTCGCCGATCTTGGCAACCCACAGCGGCGCGCCGGTCTTGCCGTGCTTCGTCTCGACGACCTCGACCTTGCCCACCAGAGGCTCGCGCTCGTCCGCCGTGGTCGGCGTAGCGGTCGGCACAGCCTCGGACGCGGCGGGCTGCTGCTGGACTTGGGCGGGTTGCTGCGCTTCGGCTGTAGTAAGCAGCGTCCGTCGAACCCAATTCAGCGCGTCGGTGAACGTGTACTCGCCTGGCGCAACGTTGATGCTCGGATAGGTGTGAGCGCGCGACGTGTTGGCGTGCGTCGAGAACCGGATCTTCCAAGCCGTTTCGCCGTCCGCATGCTCGCCCATGAAGTACCGGCTGGTGGGGCTCGCGTCCGTCGTGTATTCAACGCCGAGGGCGTCGAGCAGTTCCCTCATCGCCGCCGCCTGCGCCCATGCGTGTGCACGATCCAGATCGGAAAGCTCGGTGATCTTCGGGTACTGGCGCTCGGCCTCTTCAGCCGCCGCCGCCTCGTTGCGCCGGTCGATCTCGGCCAGCCCGGCATCGGTCCATTCCTCGTTCTCGGCGTCCCAGTACCGTGGATCGCGCGCAAGCTCAGAATGGTCGGCAGACTGCCGCAGGCTCGTCTCGGCTTCTGCCGCGGCCGCCCTGCGCAGGTAGGCTTGGTCGCTTTCTGCGGCGGCGATTGCCTTTGGCGCGGCTTGTGTGATAGCGTCCGCACCGCTGGTCGCCGCCGCTTTCGTCTGTGCAGGTTCCGCCTCGGCCGCTCCTGCATCCCGCGCTGGCGGGCCGCGATCAAGGCTCTCACCCCGAGCGGTGACGGCGGGACCAGCATTCCCCCTGCCTAGCAACCCTTGCTGCCCGCGCGCCGGCGACACGGCGCCGACCCGGTAGCCGTGCGCCTCGGCGAAGGCCGTGGCTTCCTCGCTCGTGGCGAACGACCGGCGACTCGGGCCGAAGCGATCGCCCGACCGTTTCGCCGCCGCGATCTTCTCCGGCGTGGCGTCGTCGCCGTAGTACACGTCGTCCGGCACCCTGCCGACGAACCCCCATCGGCCGGACGGGAACTGAATCAGGTTCAGCGGCGGCGCGTCTTTCTTCGCCGCCGGCGTGGCGGCGCGCTTCGCCGGCGGCTCCGGTGCGGGCTGCTCCTGTCGTGCGGCGGCGATCACCTCGTGCACGCGCGGCGCGCGAACGGTCTCGCCGGCACCGGCAGCGCGCGCCGCATTCATGACCGC
>DYFW01000268.1 GCA_020725005.1 Thiobacillus denitrificans | reverse complement strand
CGCGGTCGGCCTCAACGGTGCAGCTGAATACCGCCATCACGTCCGGCCGGTCGGGAAAGAAGGTGATGCGGCGGAAGCCCTCGGCCTCGCATTGGGTGAAATAGCCGTCTTGCGACTTGTACAGGCCGGAGAGTTGGGTATTTTCGTCCGGAAGGATGCGCACCGTGGTTTCAAGCTGAAACGTGTCGGGCAGCGGCGCGGCAATCGTCAGCACGTCGTCGGCGTAGGCATACCGCGCCGGGTCGAGCGCGGCGCCGTCGAGCGCGATGTTCATCAATTCCAGCGCTTCGCCGTTCAACACCAGCGGGCTGGCCGGCATCGCCGGGTTGCGGCGGCAGGCGAGGCGGGTGTTGACTTCGGTGTGGCCATCGAAGATCGCCACATGAAGATCGACCGTGTCGATCAGCCAGGCGGGCGGGGCGTAGTCCTTGAGATACAGCGTGACGGGGGTTTCGGTGCGCATGGGTTAGGCCCTGTGTGGTGGTGCGAGGCGGGTGGCCTACACCCAGTTTTCGACGGCGAGGCCGGGATAATCCCGGAAATCGGCTGCGTTGTTGGTGATGAGCGTAAGGCCCAGGCTTGCAGCGTGCGCGGCGATCAGCCGATCCAGCGCATCACGGCGGCGGTCGCGGACCGCGGCGGCGAAAACGCCGTATTGCACGGCGACCGTGTTGTCGATCGGCAGAACGGGCAGATAAGACAGCAGAGCATGCAACGCACGTTCGGCTTCGTTCTTGGTGACGGGGTCGCGCTCGACGCCGTGTCGCAATTCGGCCAGGGTGACGACTGAGATCACCAGGTCGCCGTAATCGAATTCCTGAAAGCGGCGCAGCAGGCCGGGGGGATGGCGCTGGATGAGGTGGACGCAGATGTTGGTGTCGAGCAAGTAGCGCATGGGCTTATCCCAGATTTTCCATTATTGAGTTTTCCGTAATGGATGACAGTCCTTGTCCCGGACGCCAGGTACGATCGTCGAGCTGCCGTCGGGAACACTTTCCCGACATGCCCGCACACCACTTCCCGCCGCACCGGACGCCAGCGGTGCGCTGCGTCGGCAAAGTATTGCCGGCCTACAACAACGTGTTTCGCACAGCATCGGCCTAATGGATTATCCGGGCTTATTTGTCGCCTGCCGGTTTGTACTCAGGGTGGGCCTGATGCACGGCGGCGCCTTCCCCGAAGCCGCTCCAATCGCGTTCCTTCTGTTCGTGGAATTCGCGGCCTTCGGCCATGAAGCCGGGCGGAAAAGCGGCGAACGCCTCGGCCAGACCGGTCAGCTTGCGCTTGACGACGGAGCGCAGGACGAGGGTGTCGCCGACTTTCTCGATGTCGACCTCCTGGCTGGACAGCGCGCTGGCGAGTTCCTTGGGAATGCGCACCGCCAGCGAGTTGCCGCTCTTGAAAACGCGTGTGAGCATGATGAATCTCCTGTGTATATACAGGATATACGCCGGGCCGGCGCGAGGCAAGCCCGCGCTGAGCGGCCTACAGCGCGCCTTCCTGTTCGCCCTTGATGTCGTGCTGCTGCATGTAATCCAGCAGCGCCGCGAGCGGGGCGGGCAGGTGGGGCGCTTGCCGCAGTTGGGCGATTTGGGCTTTGTCCCAGGCGTTGAGCGGGGTGTGACCGGGCAGCGCCTGCAGGGTGGCGATGTCCATGCGCCAGGGCTGCCAGTCGAGGCCGGCGGCTTGCCACAGGGTGCCGGCTTGCAGGGCGATGGCAACGCCGGCGGGATCGGGGTCGCAGGCGATGGCGGCGGGCGCGGGGGCGAGCGCGAGCAGCTTTGCCACGGCCTCGCGCCACCACGTGGGCGGATAGCCGGGCAGCCAGACGACGCCGGCGTGGGCCCCGCGATTGCGCGCGACGCGTTCGAAGCTGGTGCGGTTTTCGACCAGATGCCAGCGTTCGGGCGCGCCGTTCGCGGAACGGGCGGCGGCCAGCGTCGCCGGCGTCAGGGC
>DYFW01000267.1 GCA_020725005.1 Thiobacillus denitrificans | reverse complement strand
ATTCCTCGGAGACGCGCAGGTTCATCTGGTGGTCGGTGAGCCACAGCGCGACCTGGGCGATCTGGGCGGGGAATTCCTCGATTTCGATGCCGTAGAACTGGTCGACGTCGAGCAAGATGGCCTGGTGGATGTCGAGGAAGCGCGAGCCGGGGCCCGCGTTGGATGCGCGCAGGATTTCCAGTTCCAGCAGGCGCAGTTCGCGGTAGGCGATGACGAGGAAGTTGCCGCAGCCGCAGGCGGGGTCGAGGAAGGTGAGGCCGCGCAGCTTTTTGTGGAATTCGAACAGCTTGTTCTTGTGGTTTTTGACGCGCTTGAACTCGGCCCACAGCGCGTCGAGAAACAGCGGCTTGATGAGTTTCTCGATGTTTTCCTCGCTGGTGTAGTGCGCGCCGAGGTTGCGCCGCGCCGTCTTGTCCATGATCGACTGGAACAGCGCGCCGAAGATGGCCGGCGAGATGGCACTCCAGTCGAGCGCGCAGGCGTCGAGCAGCGCCTCGCGCATGGCGGCGTCGAAGTTGGCTATCGGGATCGCTTCCTCGAACAGGCGGCCGTTGACGTAGGGGAAGGCGGCGAGCTGCTCGTCGAGCGCCGGGCTGCGCTTGGCTTCGGGCGTGTTGAGCACCTGGAACAGTTGCGCGAGCAGGGGGCCGAGGTCGGAGCCGTCCTCGCGGGTGCGCTCCTCGATGTAGGTGCGCAGCGCCTGCGCCGGCTGGAAGATGCCGGTGTCGTCGGCGAAGAGACAAAACAAAAGGCGCACCAGCAGCACTTCGAGCGCGTGGCCCTCGTAGCCGGACGCCTTCAACGCATCGTGCAGGCGGCCCATGCGCTCGGCGGCCTGGATGTTGACCGGGTTCTGCGGCTTGATTGCCTGTGTTTCGTAGCCGGCGATGAAGCCGAAGTGGCGGATGTGCTTGTGCAGGTCTTTCAGCGCGAATTCTCGGGTGTCGCCGGTTTCCAGGTCGTAGAGCCGGAAGCGGGCGAAATCGCAGACGACGATGTGGCGCGGCAGGTCGCGTTCCTTGATGCCGGGGAAGTAATCCAGCGCCTGACCGAAGGCGCGATCGAGGTTCCTGCCGCGCGATTTCTGCTCGACCAGCAGCACGCCGGGCCAGAACAGGTCGACGTAGCCCTGGCCGCCGCCGAATTTCTTGACCGCGTGCTCGAAGCTGGCGACGCGCTTGTTGGTGATGCCGAAGATTTCGAAGAAGGCGATCCAGAACGGCTTGGCTTCGCTCGCCTCGTCGGCGGCGTCGGCCCATTCGCGGGAAAAGGCCAGCGCGCGCGATTTGATCTCGTTCCAGGAGAGCGGCATGTCAGTGCCCCGGCGTCTTGATAGGGCGAGGCCGGGTCATGTCGTCGTACCGATCAGGCCGGCGTCCGCCGCCGCCTTGAGCGCGTGCAGATGCTTCAGGAGCGCGGGGATGTCAGTTTGGATGAT
Source organism: Thiobacillus denitrificans (assembly GCA_020725005.1). Lineage (GTDB taxonomy): Bacteria > Pseudomonadota > Gammaproteobacteria > Burkholderiales > Thiobacillaceae > Thiobacillus > Thiobacillus denitrificans_G. The sequence continues at coordinate 519 of DYFW01000267.1, read as the reverse complement.
GCTCCAGAGAGTGTCGTTGTCGATGCCGAGATAGCCGTGAATCAGCCGGTTGCGTGTCGCAACGATACGGCGCCAGTCGATCTGGCTGGCGAATTGCCGGACATGCTCGGGTATGTGGGTGGCGGCCTCGCCAATGAGTTCGAGATTGCGCAGGGTGGCGTCGTAATTGAGGCCGCTCCGCTCGAAGCGGTTCTGGTCCATTCCATCCGTGTAGGCCAGGACTTTTTCCGCGAAACCGATCATGTCGCTTACGTAGAAGCGCCATTCACGCGACACGGATGGCTTCCTTCTCGATATACGGCCGCAGTTCGGGGCGCAGTGCCTTGTCTGTGACCAGATCGACGGGGCGGCCGAGCAAGTCCTCCAGGTAAAACTGCAGGCCGAAATAGCGATCGGCGGTAGCCGGTCCGTCGAACTCGACCAGCACGTCGACATCGCTGTCATCCCGAGACGCATCACGCACGGTGGAACCAAAAAGCGAGAGATGCCGCACGCCGAAGCGCTGGCGCATCGCGTCCG
>DYFW01000046.1 GCA_020725005.1 Thiobacillus denitrificans | reverse complement strand
GTGAAGGCGAACTGCCAGCGCTGGAACTCAGGACGCGCGGACGTTGTGTTCATGGCGTGTGTATGCGGCCTGGATGCGCGCGATGTGCTCGACCTCGCCGGCCAGTTCGGCGAGCGGCGGAATGTTGAAGTCGCGCTCGAGCAGCGTCGGCGCGACGCCGTGGAGACGGTAGGTTTCCTCCAGCAGCGACCATACCGGGTCGATCACGTCGGCGCCATGGGTGTCGACGATGAGATCGGGCGCCTCGACGTAGTGGCCGGCGACGTGCAGGTAGACGATGCGCTCGGTCGGCAGCGCACGGATGAATTCGAGCGGGTCGTAGCGGTGGTTCACGCTGTTGACGTAGACGTTGTTGACGTCGAGATGGAGGTCGCAGTCGGCCTCATCGAGCACGGCGCGGATGAACGCGAGTTCGTCCATCCCGGCGATCGGCGAGGCGACGTAGTAGGAGGCGTTCTCGATCGCGATGCGGCGCTCGAGGATGTCCTGCGCGCGGCGGATGCGCGCGGCGACGTAGCTTACCGCTTCGTCCGTGAAGGGAATCGGCAGCAGATCGTACAAATGCCCGTCGTCCGAGCAGTACGACAGATGTTCCGTATAGAGCACCATGCCGTGGTCGTCCATGAACTGGCGAATCTTGGCGAGCAGGACCTCGTCGAGCGGCGACGGGCCGCCCAGCGACAGCGACAGGCCGTGGCAGACGAAGGGATAACGCTCGGTGAAGCCGGCGAGGTCGCGGCCGAACGCGCCGCCCATGTCGATCCAGTTTTCCGGGGCGAGTTCGAAGAAATCGATGGCGTCGGGCACGCGGGTTTTCAGCGCGGGGATGAGCTCGCGCCGAAACCCGAGCCCCGCGCCGGTGGGGCGCAGGGTGGGCACGGACTATTTACTGCTTGTCGGTACCGGTCTTGCCGGGTTCGGCTTTCTTGGCGCCGCCGCACTTGCCTTCACCGCACTTGCCGTCCTTCATCTTGGCGGTGTTGCCGCACTTGCCTTCCTTGGCCTTCATGTCGGTTTCCTTCTTGCCGCCGCATTTGCCCTCGGCCGGTTTGGCCATGTGGTTGTCGGCGACCTGGTAGCCGGAGGACAGGCCGGTGAGGGCAAAGGGGTTTTCCGCAGCCGAGGCGACGGGGGCGGCGGCCATGCCGGCGGCGAAGGCGGTGCCGAGGGCGGTGGCGATCAGGGTTTTCTTGGACATGGTTTTCTCTCCTAAAGATATGGTTGAGACTACATTGCTACGTTGGCCGGTTACCCGGTTTTCTGCAAAAGGCTCAGTGATCGAGCTTGTTCTGCAATTCGGTTTCGATGCGTCGGCGGGCGTCCTCGGTGAGGTGGGGCCCCGCATCGTCTGTTGCGTCCATGCGCAAAAAGGTGCGCATGTCTTTTATCTGCCGGGCAAAACGTGCGCAGTTGGCGCAGATTGCCAGGTGCATGCCTAGCGCGAGGCGCTCGCCGAACGACAGGCGGGCATCCATGGCACGTGACGCGAGCTCGGTCGTTTCCTTGCACGTCGTCAACCATTTCATGCCCCCGCTCCCGAATAACCGTTCAGCTCCAGGCACTGGCGCATGAACAACCGAGCGCGATGCAGCAGTACCCAGCAGTTGGTCGGGGTGATGCCCAGTTCCTTACAAATTTCCTCCGTTTCCATGCCGCCCGCTTCGCGCAGGCTGAACACTTGCGCCATGAGTGGTTTGAGGCGGTCGGCGCAGTCGTCGAGTATGCGTCGCAGCTGGCTCAATTCTGCCTCGGTCTGTGGATTGCCCCAGGCACGCAGCGGCTCGGCCCAATGACCGTTCTGCCGGAACAATGCGTCGACCGCTTCTTCATCCTCGTCGTCGCGCGGCAACTCGACCTCGCGCACGCGCCGCCGGATGATGTCGACGATCTTGTGCTTGAGGATGCCGACGAGCCACGTGCGGGGGCTGGCATCGCCTGCATAGCGTTCGCGGGCGGTCAGGGCCGCGAGCAGCGTGTCCTGCACTGCGTCCTCGGCGAGCTCGTCCGAATGCAATTGCCGCCTGGCGATCCGGAACAGGTAATCGCCGTGCTCGTCCAGCCAGGTTCGTGCGTCACGCATCTCCATCTGTTTCTACCTTCAATACGCGGGTAGGCGCACTTTAGATGCATGCCATCCGCACGGCAATCGGCATCTCGCATCAGGCCGTGAGCCCGTCGCAAGACGGCAGTGCGCTTGTGGCGTGGGCGTCGTGCCGGGCAGACAGACCGCCGCGCCGCCTTTTTCTTGGCGTAAAATTCGCGCAGTCCGATCCGGAGCCGCCATGACCACGATCCACACCGCCGCCGACAAGGCCCACATCCTGTCCGAGGCGCTGCCCTACATCCAGCGCTTCTACGACAAGACCATCGTCATCAAGTACGGCGGCAACGCCATGACCGAGCGCCACCTGATGGAGGCCTTCGCCAAGGACGTGGTGCTGCTGAAGCTGGTCGGCATGAATCCGGTCGTGGTGCACGGCGGCGGGCCGCAGATCGCCGGCCTCCTGCAGCGCATCGGCAAGCAGAGCGAGTTCATCCAGGGCATGCGGGTGACCGACGAGGAAACGCTCGACGTCGTCGAGATGGTGCTCGGCGGCCTGGTCAACCAGGACATCGTCACGCTGATCAACAAGCATGGCGGCAAGGCGGTGGGCTTGACCGGCAAGGACGGCAACTTCATCCATGCCAAGAAAATGCTGGTGCCGTCCAAGGAAAAGGCCGAGGAACTGCTCGACATCGGCCAGGTCGGCGAGATCACCAGCATCGACCCCGAGATCATCCAGGTGCTCGACGCGCGCGACTTCATCCCGGTGATCGCGCCGCTCGGCACCGACAAGGAAGGCAACGCCTACAACATCAACGCCGACGTCGCCGCCGGCAAGATCGCCGGCGTGCTGCAGGCCGAGAAGGTCATTTTCATGACCAATACGCCGGGCGTGCTCGACAAGACCGGCGAGCTGCTCACCGGCCTCACCCCGCGCCAGGTCGACGAGCTGATCGCCGACGGCACGATTTCCGGCGGCATGATTCCCAAGGTCGGCTATGCGGTCGATGCCGTCAACAGCGGTGTCAAGACCGCGCACATCATCGATGGCCGCGTCGAGCACGCGCTCCTGCTCGAGGTGCTCACGCCCGAAGGCGTCGGCACCCTCATCAAGCGGGCCTGACCCCCCGAGCCTGCCATGCGCTACTGGCTGATGAAATGTTGATTTATAGGGGTGTGGCTCTGTAAGCCGCGCCGATATTGGGTTTCAGAGGGGCGCCGGGTTTTTCAGGCGCCTTCGTTTTTTCGCTTGGGTGTGACCTTGGGTGGGACTCAGATCTTTCTGCCCGCCGGCTCATCACCGCCGGGTGTCAATTTGTCACTCGGATCGAAGTTGAGGGGGGGTGAATTCGAAGGCCCCCCTATGAATTTCGCGGTATTGCAAAAAGAGGTTGGGGCGCGGTCTAGAAGGCTTTCGGCCTAGACTTTTAACCCCCCCTACCCATAATTCGCGCCTCCAGGTTGGCAGGTTGGGGCGCGGTCTAGAAACCCCACTCGCCGGCGCGGCCTGTCCATGCACGACCTCGCGCTGGCGTTGATGCGAGGGTCGGGCGGGCAAGCCTGGCGCTGCGGGCGGGATCGTCGCAGGTTGGTTGCAAAGGTCATCAAGCCGGCTGGGGGTTGGGTGCGGCTGGTGTGTGGTGATTCGGTACTCGTTTTCGTGTGTGCGCGCCGCGAACCTTGCGAATCCTGCGAATCCCGCGAATCGCCTTTGTCCATGCGGTTTTCGGCGTGCGAATCCTGTGCGAATCGTTGCGAATCCTGTGCGGGTCGATCTACGCGCGGGGATTTGGGCTGGGCTTGTTGATCGGCCGCTTCGCCTTGACCGGAGCGGCGATTCGCAGGATTCGCATACCGCTCGCCGAACACGTGGCCGGCGTGGTTATACGGGGTTCGCTCGACGTAAAAAAGCGCCGCCCGGGCGGTTTTGAAGTGAGCTCTTCCCGGTCAGGCTTCTTCGAGCAGGAACGTCTCGACGCGCTCGTGCGCCTGGTGAAGCCTGTTGTACAGGGTCTTGACGCAGATATGCAGCGCCTTGGCGTGGGTCTCGCCCGTGCCGGCGTGCAGGTAGAACTGCATAACGGCTGCGCGCAGAATCGGGTCGAGCGCGGTGACAGCCTTCTCGGTCAACATGCAGTCTTCGGCCATGACGGGCGACATCAGTCCGCTCCCGTTGGGTGTGCTGTAGAACGCGCTCCGGCTCGGGTATCCGAGCCCGGTGATACGTCTTCCGAGTGCGACCCAGTCAGCCCAGGCGAGCAGCCGTTGATTGATGCGGTCGATCATCGCTTAGCCACCTCCCGCATGAATTCCTGAAACGCCCGATCATTCCTTGCCACGTCCGCCGCCTTGACCCGCTTGGCGATGCATGACGGCGTGATCTGCTCTCGCAAGGCCGCGTCCAACACAATGGCGCCCGACTCATGCAGTATGCGCAGCTGGTCGAGCAGGAACTTCGCGCGATCTATCGCCGCCTGGTCGAAGCGGTATCCGCCGCCATTGCCGCCGGCGAAGACTTCATTCACAAGCCCGTCCGCCCACTGCATCGGGAAGCGGGATTCGTCGCGGTACTGCTCCGCCGACTTCGGCCACGATGCCACTAGGCGTTCGGCCTGTTCGCGCTCCTCGCGCTGCGAGCGCTGCTTCTCCTCTGCTGAGGCATACGCTGCCGCCTCCTCGGCGCCCCAGTCCCGGTGTACCTCGAAGCGGTTCTTCGCCATGCGCCGGACGCTGATCTCGCGCCCTTGCGGGTCGAGCGCCTTCATCGTCCACTTGTTCGCGCCGGGGTCGCCCGGCAGCGGTGCGACCGCATAGCCCCCTTCGATAAGGGCCTCGCGGCCTCCTGTGACGACGCAGCCCCAGAAAAAACGCACGATGCCAACGCCGGCGCTGGGGGGTGAATTCTGTTCCTGTTCAAGCATGATGGTCTCCTTGCGATCGATGTGCCCAAGGCAGCGCGCCGGCTCGGGTAGCCGAGCCCGGTGATACGTCTTTCGAGCGCGACCCGGTCAGCCTATGCGAGTAGCCGTTGCGTGATGCGGACGGTTGCCTGCCGCGCGGCTCACGCGTGCGAGTGTGAGCCGCGCGGCAGTTTTATCCGACCGCCGCCAATAGCGGGGATGGATCTTTCTCGGCGCGCGCAATTGCGTAGAGGTCATCGCGCAGTCGGTCTATTTCCAACACGTGATGCTGCAACGCTTCGACCAGGAAAAACACCTCGCCGATTTTGCGGGACACTGATTGCGGATCGTTTGCATGCAAGGATTGAAACGACTCACAAATGAGGCGCAAGCCAGTGTGCATGGACGCGCTGGCCTCTTCGGCTGCAGTGGCCATGTCGAATGTAGAGCGTGGGGTAGAATTGCTTTCAGCCATGATTGACTCCAGGTAGTCGATTACGGTCAGGGGTGGCCCCGTGCTTCAACACGTTGGTCGCCCCGCTTGCCCGAATTGATCCGTCAGGCGGCGGTATCTCCACCATAGCACGCTTTGAACTAAGCATGCTTTCAGTCCTTCTTGCCGCCGTCGATAACCCCCACCAGCCAGGCCGGACGCAGCTTGCCGTGTCTGCGGATGTCGCGGATCACGTTCCGGAACAATCGAGCCGACAGCTCTCGCTCTGCCAGATCCGGCAGCATGCTCTCCAGCGCATCGACGAAGTGCTGCGCCGACACGGTGCCGGTACCAGCCATCTGGCCGACCACAAGCTCGAAGTGCTTCACGATCAACTCATCTTCGTCGTTGCCTGCGAGGCTGAGCAACTCGACCGATATTGCCGCGCTCCGATACAGCTCGCCGATTTGATCGACCATGGTGTAATCGATGCGCTTGGCGCGGGCCATAGCTCGCGCCAGGGCCTCGAACAGGTCGGCGAGCGCAAGCATACGCGCTTGGTTATGGATCATCGGCGGGCTCCGTACTGGGTGGCGGCGGTGGAGAGGTCAACGGACTGCAGGCCGGATGCCGACACGGACGGCACGACAGGCATGGTCAGCGGCTTTTCTGCAAACCGCTTCTGCAACTGATCGTAGATCGAATCCACCTGTTGCAAGACAAGTTTCTCGTCGATCTTAACCGCCAGCGTGGCCGCTTCAGCATTCAACTGTTCCAGGCGCGCACGGAATGTTTCATTGCCCGCGTTCGCCATCTGCTCGCTCTTGTCGATTACGTCGGTTTCAAGGCGCTCAAGCTCGCGCATGAAGTAGCTTTCCTCGAAGCTGGCCGTGCCTTCCTGCGAGGCCAGGTCGCGGAACAAGCTTTTTGCGCGCGCAATGGCCGCCGCTGCGCCTTCGTTGTCGCCGGCAGATAGCGCGGCGCGGCCCTGAGTGAGCGCGGCGCTCACGTCCAGGCTTGTCGCTGGGCCGTTGCCGCCGGAGACCTCGGCGGCAAGCGCTGCGTATTCGGCGGCAATGGACTTGCGGCGGTCCTTGAGCTTGGCCAGGTATTCGTCGAGCGGGTTGCTCGAAAAGGCCTTGGCGAGCGCCGCCTGCAGGCTGGCGGCATAGTCGGTCGTATCGGCAGCGTCCTTGTCCTGCGCGTCTTTTTTCTCGCCGTAGACCTGCTCGCCGAATTTTTTCATGGCCTCGATCTGGTTTTCCGCCACGGTGATTTTCTGCTGGATCTCGGCCGGGTCGCCGAAGATCGAGCGGAAAAAAACGCTCGACTTTGCGCCGCCAGGCGATACGTCCTTGAGCGTCGCCTTCAGCTCGACAAGCTCCGCCTCAAGCTCCTTGATGCGCTCGGCCGCCGTTGATGCCGGCGTGATGTTGCCGAAGATGAGGTCGGACGGCAATTTGAACAGGCCGAGCAGGGCGCGCCCGAGAGCCAGGACGCCCTGGTCCTTGTCGAGCAGCTCTTTGACCGCCTTCGAGGTATCGGCCAGGGACGGCACCAGGCGCTCAAGTACGGCCGCGCTCGCGCCGGCTGATTCCTGCTTGAGCCGATCCAGATTGTCGTTAAACTCGCCGGCGTCCGGGGCCAGCCGGGCCATTGCCTCAGCGTAGGACTCCGCATCGCGCGCGGCTTGCCGCAGCGACTCGCCGCCTTGCTGCAGCAGCGGGAGAAGCTCCTGGTAGCTGCGGCCGAGCACGGCATTGAGCAGCGAGGCGCGCCGAGTCGGGTCTTCAATGCGCTGTACCGCGTCGGCGAGCTGCAGAAAGGCTTCCTTCGGATCTTTTGCCCGAATGCCCAGCTCCGCGAGCGCCTCGGCGGCGGCTGTGTTGCCGCGCTCGGCGTCGCCGATGGTGCGCGAGAGCTTGGCTATGCCGGCGCCTACGTTTTCCAGGCTGGTGTCGGCCAGCTGCGCCGCGAGCTTGAACGAAGCAAGGTCTTTGACAGATACGCCAACGCGATCGGACAGATCCTGCAGGGCGTCGGCGGCGTCGATGCCTTGCTTTGCCAGTGATGCCAGGCCGGCGACGGATAGCCCGACGCCAAGCGCGCCGAAGGCGGTGCCCACGCCGCGCGCCGCCGCTGCGGCTCGGGTGTGGAAGGTGTCGAGCGTGCCCGCTGCTCGCTTCATATCCTGCTCGAAGCGAGCGAGCTGCGCGTTGAGGTCGATGGTGAGGGCTGCGAATGCCATGGGGGTTCCTTTCAGAATGAGGTAAGTTGATAGCCTGGCGGGCCAGTCGGTCACTCCAGGATGGGATCGTCTATCTCTTCGAGCACGATGGTCTCGGGCTTCCGCGAAGGGGGCCGCAACCGCATCTCCCAATCCGCAGGCGGCGCGGCTTTGCGCCCAGCCAAGATCAATAATTCGTCCGATACGTCAACCTTTGCGCCGGCTTCGTGCAAACGCAGGATGAGGCCCGCGATGGCGTCATGAAAGTACCGATCGTAGCCGGGCCAGCCTGCGACGGTGCCGAGGTCGTAGAAAGCGAGATCGTCCTGCAGATTCTTGGCCGCACCGATAATTTCACAGGCGTGAAGCAATGCGCTTGCGAGCTGTTGACGCACGCTTTCGACCTGGTCGCGCACGCCGCATGCCTCAACAATTTCGCGCCGCGCCTCATGCCGTGCCGATGCGATCTGCTGGCGAAGCTGATCCAGTGCGAGCCGGATGGCGCGCGCGCGCTGTGCACGCTCCTCGTGCGTCAGGGCCTTTTGCGGCGCCGGACCGCCGAGCAGATGCGCAGCTTCCGCAGCCAACTTTTCCTGCGGCGAGGCTTCCGCTCCTGGTGTAGTGGTTGTGAGCGCACGATATTCGCTTTCGAGCGCAGCCTCTTTGGCGAGTAGCTCGGCTACCGCTTGATGGGTGTCTGGATGTTTCATGTCCAATTTCCTTTCGCTGTTGGGGCGGTGTGTGGCGGTGTTCATTCCGCGCATCAGCCCAGTACCTTTGAAAACGCAAGCGGCGCGACCTTGGCGCCAACAGACTCTGCCTCCAACGTAAGCGCCTCCATCTGGGCGCGCAAACGGTCGCCGCTCGCGGTGTGGCCAATCGCTTCGTAGCGCATCTGACCGGCTTCCTCGATCGCGGCGCAGAATTGGCCCGAGATCTCCGCGCACCTAGTGACCAGCGCCCTCACCGATGCATGCGCGTCGGCCATGGCTGCGGTAGTGGCCAGTGGTGTTGCGTTGAAAGATCGCGCGCGCACCTGGCTCCTGGCTGTGATCGCCCACGCAATGAACTCGCCGATTCGCGGATCGGAAGTTTCTTCGAGTCTGCAGCGTAGACCTTTCTTGCGCGCATCAGCCCCGTTGACCGCCCGGTTCCATTCGTAGCGAACTTCAGCGATCTTGATTTGCGCAGCCTCCAGCGCAGCCTTCAGGCCTGCCGCCTCCGCGAGGAGGTGCCGCTCTTTTTCGGCGAGGCCGGCGACTTCATTCAGCATCACGGCCTCGATCTCTTCTAGTTCGGCCAAAATCTCTCGCCGCTCGTCAACTTGTGAAGCTTCAAGCTCGCGAACTGCATCATTGAAGAGTGTCGAGCCCTTGATGATTTCCAGTAAGTCTTTCCTTGCTTTGTATGCCATTTATGGCTCCTTTCAGGGGTTGAGGTTGGTACGGGCTTCAGCCTCGGCAACCCACTGCCGGAACTGGCTGAGGGCTTCAGCGACGTGAATGGGGGCCATGCGGCGGCGGGCGCCCTGAATCACGGGCAGGTATCCGCCGAGCCAAGGTGCCTCGAGCTCGGCCAGGCGAACGATGAGCGCGTCCAGTTCGGCAACGTCTTCAGGCGTGCATGCGGCGCACGAACCGTGCGAATCCTGCGAATCCCGCGAATCGTCTTTGTCCATGCGGTTTTCGGCGTGCGAATCCTGTGCGAATCGTTGCGAATCCTGCGCAGGTCCATTGCCGCGCGGGGGTGTGAGCGGGGCCCGCTGATCGGCCGTTTCGCCTTGATCGGCGTCGCGATTCGAGGCTGGCGGCGAAGCGAATTTGAATTTCACGCTTCGTCATCCCGGTGGATGCGCCAGGCCTCGGCGCGGCGAGTGCCGTCGTATTCGAGCCCGCCGGGCAGCGGCGATACGTGGCCATGCGCGAGCAGGATTTTGAGTAGCTCGCGCGCGCGGCTGGCGCTGCGTACGTGGGCCGGTCCGGTCTTGTAAACCTCGACCGTCGAGACGAAGGCGCGCCCGCTTTCGATCAACCAGGCGTAGAGCTTCGCGGCTGCGGTCAGCTCGGGGTCGGCCTGGGCGCTGCCGGCAAGGCGCAGCGCCTCCGCGAGGTAGAACTCGCCGAGCGTGATCGCGCGGCGCAGGGTCGCCTCGTCGATCGCCTGCGCGTCGAGATCGTCGATCAGTCGAAGCACGCCGGCGATGCGAAGTACATGCTCGGCGGCCTTGCTGGCGAAGGCTTTGATTGGGGCGAACTCGCCGACGATCTCGCGCTCGACCGCATCGTGGAACTCGATCCAGAGCCGGCGCGCGCCAGATGACAGCGGCAGCGGGCGCGGCTCCAATTCGTTGCGGCTGTCGGCGCGGATCGGCAGCGGTGCTTCGAGGCGGTCGAGCAGGCGGCCTGTATAGGCGCGAATTTCGGGCGTGTCTTCGGGGTTCGCCTCGACGTACTGGCGGCCGCCGGCGGCGCTCTCGGGCTGCGCGATCAAGAATCTTGCGATCAGGCCTTGCTCGGATACCAGCTCGGAGCCGAGCAGCTCGGCGGCGACGCGCGGTTGCATCATCAAGTGACAGCTCACGCGCCGGCCGTAGAGCTTCGAGGCGCCGTCGCCGGCGCGCACGCGATCGACGGCCGAGCCGTCCCAGAGCGCGGAGAGGCCGGCCGAGGTCTTGAGCGCGTTGTCTTGGCTCATCGCGTGGCCGCCGACGAACTGGCCGCCCTCGGCCGAGAAGAGCCCGATCGACGGTTGGCCGATCGCGAGGAGCTTCAACAAGCCTTCAAGTGTCGGCTCGCCGGCGAGCAGGATCGGCGCGAGCGGTGGCTGCGGCTCGTCGCCGATGTTCGCGAGCGCGCGGGCGATCGTGGCCTTGTCGCGCGCCTTGCCGCCGCCGCGCAGCGCGTCGGAGCGGGCAGCCTTCCAGGCGTCGAGCTCGCGGTCATGGTCGCGCTTCGCGAGGCCAAAATCGTCGATCATGCGCTTCTCGCGGCGCAGTACGGGGTAGAGCGCCGGCCGGTCGATGGCGCTCTTCCGCTCGCCGGACTCGGCGAGCGTGAGCAGAAAAAGCGAAAGCGGGGTCCGGCGCCCGTCGAGCATGACGTCGGCATGCGCCTGCACGGCGAGCGCAGCGGCGCCGAGCACGCTCTGCGCGCAGATCGGCAGCGGCGCGCGCACGATCTCGTGCAAGACGCGGGCGGCGCCGCCGAGCAGATCGCCGAGCGCCTCGACCGGGTAGGGCAGGCCAGGCTTGATCTCACGCTGCAGCGGGCGGAACTCCGGCCGCCGATCATCGCTGCGGGAGAATGGCCGCGCAGGATTCGCGCTGCGCGTTTCTTTTCGGGCGGGATGGGCCGAGCTATAGGCCGCGTCGATTGCGGCCCGTATCTGGCCGCCTGCGGCCTCGACGCCGGCGAGCGTGTGCAGATCGTTGAAGTCGGTCACACGCTCCGGCCGGTCGGGTCCGAAGTCGGGGATCGCGAGCGCGCCGCGCACGGCGTTCGCGGCCTCCTCCGCGTGCCGCTGGCCGTTGCCTACGTCCGCGAGGATGCAGAGCCGCGCCGCCGGATAGGCGGCGCGCATCGTCTTCGCGACGGCTTCGAGGTTGTTGCACGACAGCGCCGCCAGGGCCAGCAGGCCGGTCGCCTGGGCAGCCGATAGACAGGTCGAAACCCCTTCGCCGATCAGCAGCGTAAGGCCCTTGCCGTCGCCCCTGGGCAACGGCCCCGTCGCCCAGAATCCGCCAGCCTTGGCGCCGCCGGCGATCGCACTCTTGCGGCCGGCTTCGTCGATCAGTTCCAGCGTCGAGAGCTGGCCGGAGATCTTGACCGGCGCCAGGATCAGGCGGCCGTCGAGCGGCTTGCCCTCGCTCTTCGGCGCGTAGCCGAGGAGCTTCGCGGCGCGGTCCGCCGCGATCTCGCGCAGTGTGGCGACGGCCTCGATGCCCTTGCGCACCAGGTAGGGATGCGCCTCGCCGATCGGCTTGGCCGCCTTCCAGAGCGCAGCGGCGGCGACGCGCGCCCTTTCGCGGCGACGAACTTCGTCTGCCTGGGCGCGTGCGATCGACTCGCGGCGCAGGCGATCGCGTTCGGCACGCGCGGCGGCGTCGAGCTCGCGGCCGTCGTCGGCGAAGAATGTGATCGGCTCGCCGGATTTCCAGTTGACCACGATTCCGCCGCGACCGTCGGCGAAGAGCTTGATCCGGCCATCGCCCTTGCCGCGCCGGTCGTCCACGATGTCGGTTTCGTGCCAGCGGCCGTCGGTGGGGACGTCCCTGAAAACGATGCCGGCCTCGGCGCAGGCCTTGCGTAGCGCGTCGGCGAGTGTGGCGCTCATCTGAGCCGCTTCAACAAATAGAGCAGGCCGTTCAGGCTTTTCGCGTGTTGCAGGGTGTCGCGAAGTTCGTCGACGATCCCGCGCATCGCGGTCTTGGTCTGCAATGAGTTGCCATCGCGCTCGATCATGGCGGCTGCGGAATCGACCGCGGCCGCAATGCCGCGCAGGCGGCTCGCCAGGGCGCCAAGATTCTCGGCCAGATCGCCGGGGTTCATGCTGAAGCCCCGCCGGAGTGCTTGGCGATCAGCGCGCGGATGTCCTCAACGCGCCAGGCGGTCGTGTTGGGGGCGAGCTTGATCGGCTGCGGATACTCACCAGCCTTAACTTTTGCCCAGAAGGTCGAGCGGCCGACGGGGTAGATCTGAAGGATTGTCGAGAGGCGAACGAAGCCCGTCTCGGGCAGGGTGGCGGGCGCTTGCGCCTTGTCTGTCTTGTGCGGCATATCGGTATCCCTTCGGATGCGGTTGATATGCCGATCATGTCTATCTGCGCCGTTTACGTATTCCCGCGAATTTCTTCGATTTGGCGATATTCCCTAAACCCATTTTGACGGCCTCGTAATAGAGGCGCTCGGTACGCGTGGCCCCAAATTTCAAAGGCTTCCCAATCTCCTCGAATAATCCGCGATCAATAGCCCTATCCGGGTTCCGGCTAAGCGCATCGGAGACCGCACTCCATACGGCAAAGCGGCCTACGCGATCTTGACGAATTCGCGAGATATGTCGCCGCTTAGGAACAGGCAGCCCAAACGCTTTAGAGTCGTCCCAGCTTTCGACGGAAAGCGTCGCAACGGGCCAATAACGTTTGCTGAAAGCGTCAGCCAGCCAGGAAGGCGCGACTAGCCCATGATGCAGGCATTGTTGGACGCACCCCATAATGGCCAGTCCATCGCCTGATTCGACGGCGCTCCGAGCTTCATTGATCGCAGAGGCAACCGCCCACTGCATATTCGGGCTGCGCGGATCGAGACTATCGCGCTCGCCGGCAGCCGCTTCCGCATCGGCTAGGCTGGCCACCCAAGGATCGAATGCAGCTTCGGCCGGTTTGGTTGTCTTGCTCATCGCACCTCCCGCCCCTGTAAGGTTGCCGCACCAGGTTCGCAAACGGTTCGCAACGATTCGCACGCGATTCGCACGCCGAAAACCGCATGAGTAAACGCGATTCGCGGGATTCGCAGGATTCGCAGGGTTTCGCGCATGCTCATCACGCGACCCGGTGCAGTTGGACCACGTTTTCGCCGGTGGCGAGGCTCTCGATCCGCGCCGCCCAGGCGTGCAGCGCCGCTTCGCGCTGTTCCATGTATTCGGCGTGGTTGTAGACCGCGAGCACGCCGGGCAGCACGTGATTGGCGACCTTGTGCGCGACGAACGGCTCGAAGCCCAAGTCGGGCAGGCGCGTTATCAGGGTCCGGCGAAGATCGTGCACGGTGCATTGCGTGACGTTCGGCAGCGCGTCGGTCTTGAACAGCGTCAGCAGCGCATTGTTGACGCTGCGCCCGAAGATCGCCTGTTTCGGCTTGATCGGAGACTTGAAAGCGAAGCCCGTCTCGCCGGTGATCTTGCGCAACTCGCGCAGCACGGCGACCGCCTGGGGCGCGAGGTGGACCAGGTGCGCGCGCTGTTTCTTGGTGCGCGTGGCCGGGATGCGCCAGAGGCCGGCGTCGAGATCGAACTCGGACCAGTCCGCATCGGTGACTTCGCGCTCGCGCTGGCCGGTCAGGATCAGCAGGCGCAGCGCGGCGACGGTGACGGGATCGGCCTTGCACTTGCCCGGGTCGCCGAGCACGCGCCAGAGCTGCGCCACTTCGTCGAGGCGCAGGGTCACGCTCCGCTTGTTGGGGGTCGCGTCAACGTCGCGGCGGGTGACGTCGGCAATGGGCGAGGCCGCGACCCATTCGCGCACCACGGCAAAGCGCCAGAGGCGACGGGCTTGGGTCAGCACTTCGCCGGCGAGCAGCTTCGCGGTCCGGCCTTCGTTCTGGCCGCTGGCGATCTTGTCGAGCGCGCCGAGCAGATCCTGCCGCGTGACGTCGCGGATTTTCTTTTCGCCGAGGTGCACCGCCAGGCGGTCGAAGCGATAGCGGATCGCCGGCGCGCTCTTCTTGCCGGCCATGATCTTCGCCATGAAGAGGTCGATCGCTTGCGAGACGGTCGGGAGCGCGGCCTCGATCGCTTCGGCGGCACGCTTTGCGGTCGCCGCTGCGCGCTCGGCCGCGAGCTTGTCTTCCCATTCGGCCGCCGGATCGTGGCCGGCCTTTCGCGCCTGTTTCCAGTTGCCGGCGATCGCGCGCGCCTGGGTCAGTGACAGGCGGCCGTGACGGAGCCAATCTTCGAGCTTGTCGCCAGGGGCGCCGTCGCGATCATGCTGGCCGATCGTGTATTTCGTTCGCCGGCGCATGTGCTGGTATTCAACCACCCAGGTCTTCGCGCCATGCGGCCGAATCCGCATATAGAGCCCGTCGCCGTCGCCGATCATCCGGTCCCGCTCGGGGTCGGGCTTGGCTTTGTCGTAAACTGCCGATGCGGTTTTGCCCATTCGGTTCTCCTTGGTGAGGACTTTCGCTAAGTCTGGGTGGGACTGTTTTGGGTGTGATTTTGGGTGTAACTCTGGGTGGGATTCTAGAAAATTGGGTTGGACTTGGCAAGACAAGATTTTCGAGAAAGTCACACCAAGTAATTGATTTACAAGACAGCATAAGACAAGGATAGATAAGTTATGCGTTATTGGCTGATGAAATCCGAACCCTCGGACGTGTCCATCGACGACCTCGCCGCGATGCCCGGGCAGACCGTCGCCTGGTACGGCGTGCGCAACTACCAGGCGCGCAACTTCATGCGCGACCAGATGCGGGTTGGCGACAAGGTGCTGTTCTACCATTCCTCGTGCGCCGAGCCGGGCATCGCCGGCCTCGCCGAGGTGAGCGCGCCGGCGTATCCCGACGCGACCCAGTTCGACCCCAAGAACAAGTATTACGATCCCAAGGCGACGCCGGAGGCGCCGCGCTGGTTCAACGTCGACGTGAAACTGGTTAAAAAGACGCGGCTGATGCCGCTGGCCGAGATCCGCAGCTATCCGGAACTCGCGAACATGCGCATCCTGCAGCGCGGCAACCGGCTGTCGATCACGCCGGTCGACCCCGCCGAGTACGCCTTCATCGTCAAGAAGCTCTGAATGCCCGAACTCGCGCCGGCGCTGCTGGCGGGCTATTTCGCGCTCGGCCTGGCGACCGGCTTTCTCGCCGGCCTGCTCGGTGTCGGCGGCGGCCTCATCATCGTGCCGGTGCTGGTCGTGCATTTCCACGCGCGCGGCCTCGCGCCCGGCTTCGAGCCGCAGCTCGCGCTCGGCACCTCGCTCGCCACCATTCTCTTCACCTCGCTGTCGAGCGTGCGCGCGCACCATCGTCACGGCGTCGTCGACTGGGCGCTGGTGCGGCGCATCGCCGGCGGCGCGGCGGCCGGGACGCTGCTCGGCGCGCTGGTGGCGGCGCGCGTGCCGGGCCTGGCGCTGAAAATATTCTTCGTCAGCTTCCTTTTCTACGCGGCTTTCCAGATGTGGCTCGACTTCAAGCCGGCGCCGCACCGCGGCCTGCCGGGGCCGCTCGGCACCGCCGCCGCCGGCGGCGTGATCGGCGCGGTGTCGAGCTGGGTCGGCATCGGCGGCGCGACGCTCTCGGTGCCCTTCATGCTGTGGCACAACGTGCCGCTGCACCGCGCCATCGGCACCGCGTCGGCGATCGGTTTCCCCATCGCTGCCGCCGGTTTGATCGGCTACGTCTGGGGCGGCCGGCAGGCGGCGGGCCTGCCGCCGGGAAGCTGGGGCTTCGTCTACCTGCCGGCGCTCGCCGGCATCGCGCTCGGCAGCGTGCTCACCGCGCCGCTCGGCGCACGCACCACGCACCGGCTGCCGGTGCGCCGGCTCAAGCGGATATTCGCGCTGCTGCTGGTGGTGCTCGCGCTGCGCATGCTGTGGACGCTGCAATCCGCCGGCTGAAGCCGACTGCCTTTTGCCGGTGATGCAACCGCCTGGTGGCTGGGAAGTGGGCCGCTAATTGTCATGTATTCTTGCTTGAGTCGCCGGTTCACACGGGCTAGGCTTGATACACATGCCGAACATTCGTCGGATGTGTCGATATCAACCTCACTCGCGGAGAACACCATGGCGCAACTGCAAGCTGTTCGTGGCACCCTGCTCCTCCAGTCCCATGGCTTTAGCCAGCTCGCCACCCATTTCGATCCACATGGCCAGATTGCCTGGGGTTACATGCACGCAGAGCCTCGGCCGTGTTTCACGCCGACACTGTTGCGTGAGCTCAAGGCCTGGGGCGATGCGTTGGTCGGTGCCATCGACGACCCCGCCCAGACGGGCGCCAAGTATTTCGTTGTCGCTTCGCGTGTGCCCGGGATTTTCAGCCTCGGCGGTGACCTCGATCTATTCATGCGGCTGATCGAGATGCGCGACCGTGAGGCACTCTACCGCTATGCGATCGCCTGCATCGACTGCTCGTATGCGGTACACAGCCATCTCAATCGACCGGACGTCACCAGCATTGCGTTGGTGCAGGGTCAGGCACTGGGTGGCGGCTTCGAAAGCGCACTGGCGGCTAACGTCTTGATTGCCGAGCGTGGCGCCAAGTTGGGCCTGCCCGAAATCCTGTTCAATCTGTTTCCGGGCATGGGGGCGATGAGCTTCCTCGGCCGCCGCGTCGGCTACTCTCTGGCGGAAAAGATCATTCGCAGCGGAAAACTATATCTCGCGGAAGAGTTGTATGAAATGGGCGTTGTCGACGTGCTCGCGGAGATGGGCGCGGGCGAGACCGCGGTACATGAGTACGTGCGGCGCGAAGAGAAATCGCGCAACGGCATTCTCGCCTTGCGTGCCGCGCGCGAGGTGAGCCAGCCCGTGCCTTACGAGGAGCTTGTGCGCATCACCGAAATTTGGGTCGATGCCGCGTTGCGGCTGCAGCCCAGGGACTTGCGCATGATGGAGCGGCTGGTGAGCCGCCAAACGGGCAAGGTGGGGAATGTAGCCGCTACAGCCTCAAATGCGTTCGGCGCGTAGTTCGCGCTCGAGGTAGGCTTGAAGCGCAGCCTGTGCGTCTGCATGGGCGCGCAGGACGGCGTCGAACTTCTCCCGTGCGGTCGCGGTGGCCAGCTCGAACACCCTGATGCGCTCGGCCTCGGCGCAGTGTTCGGCCAGATGAAGCGCACCGACATCACGGGCGCCGCCCTTGAGCTTGTGCAACTGGTCGTGCCACAGGCTGTAGTTCTCTAACTGCAGGGCGCGTTCGATGTTATGTAGTGCATGCGTGCTTTCCTCATTGAAGCTTGCCAGCAGTGCCTCGATGAAGCGCGTGCCTCCCAGCGCGGCGAGATCGTCCAGTACCGACGCGTCCAGCGTGCTCGTTGCACTGTGTGGCTTCTTCGCGGCGACAGCTGCGGTGGCTTGCGGGCCCGGGCGGGCCAGCCGGGCGATCGTCCCCACCAGTTCGCGGCTGTTGACCGGCTTGGTGAGAAAAGCGTCCGCGCCGGCTTCGGCACACTGGGCCTGGGCCTC
Source organism: Thiobacillus denitrificans (assembly GCA_020725005.1). Lineage (GTDB taxonomy): Bacteria > Pseudomonadota > Gammaproteobacteria > Burkholderiales > Thiobacillaceae > Thiobacillus > Thiobacillus denitrificans_G. The sequence goes on along the minus strand of DYFW01000046.1, from coordinate 4,231 downwards.
CTCGCGGGCGTCGGCGGTCAGCATGATGACCGGCAAATGGCCAGTTTCCATGAAGCGCCAGCGCTGCACCACCTCGGTTCCGGACAGGCCGGGCATGTGCATGTCGACGATGGCGAGGTCGTAGGGCGGATCGGCCGATTCGAGCATGGCGAGGGCTTCCTCGCCGTCGTGGGCCAGAAAGCTGTGGTGTCCGGCGTGTTCGAGCAGGCCGCGGATCACCCGCTGATTGACCGGGTTGTCCTCGGCCACCAGGATGCGCAGGCCCGGCGTGTGGCCGGCCATCGATTCGAAATGGCTGGCGAGCGACACCACGTTCGACGGCATGTCCTGGCTGACCACCGCGTGGACGGCGTTGTACAGCAGGGTGCTGTTGACCGGCGTGCGCAGCACCGAGGCGAAGCCGGCCTGCACCAGCTGGGCGTCGCGCGCCGGGGAAGCGCCGTCGTCGGGTTCGATCAGGATGACGGGCAGCGTCGCCAGGCCGGGGTCGTCGCGCAGCAGACCCAGGAAGGCGACCGGGTCGCCCGGCAGCATGCTGCGCGCGACGACCACCGCGCCGAGCGGCGTGCCGTCGGCGAGACAGGCGGCGAGCTCGGCGGCGAGACGGGTGGTGTTCAGTACGCGCCGGGTCTCGACGCCCCAGCCGCCGATCACCGCCTGGAGGCGGGCGGCGAGCTCGGGGTCGGCCAGGATGGCTACCCGCATCGGCGCATCGAAGCCGACTTCGGCTGCGGCGTCGACGGCTGCGGCCCGGGTGAAGGGAAGCTCGAACCAGACCGTCGTGCCTTCGCCTTCACGGCTATGCAGGCCGATCTGGCCGCCGAGCGATTCGACCAGGTGTTTGGCAATCGCGGTGCCCAGCCCGCTGCCGCCGTAACGGCGCGTGATCGAGGCGTCGGCCTGGGTGAAGCTGTCGAAAATGCGGGCCTGCATCGCTTCCGGGATGCCGATGCCGGTGTCGACGACTTCGAAGCGCACCCGCTGCGCATCGCCCGGCCCGATGGGGCGGACGGTGACGTCGACGCGCCCATGTTCGGTGAACTTGATCGCGTTGCCGATCAGGTTGACGAGAATCTGCCGCAGATGGCGCGCATCGCCGTGCAGACGGAAGGGCGTCTGCGGCGCGATGTGCGCGGCCAGCACCAGCCCCTTGCCCTGCGCCAGCGGCGTCAACATGGCGACGGTGCCGTTGACCAGGCGATGCAGGTCGAAATCTTCTTCGGTCATGACCAGGCGGCCCGATTCGATGCGCGAGATGTCGAGCACCTTGTCGACGAGTTCCAGCAGCGTGTTGGCCGAGGCGCGGATGATCTGGGCGAGTTCCTTCTGCTCCTTGTTGAGCGGCGTTTCCGCTAGCAGGTCGGCGACGCCGATCACGCCGTTCAACGGCGTGCGCAGTTCGTGGCTCATGTTGGCGAGGAAACTCGATTTGGCGAGGCTGGCTTCGTGTGCGTGCCTGACTGCCGAGTGAAGCTGCCTGAGAAGGCTCGAGGTGTAGAGCGGAATCGCGATGAGCGTGAACCAGATGCCCAGCCAGAGCGGAAAATGATTGTGCCAGAAGGGGTTGAACTGATAGACGAGGATGAAGCCGGTGGCGGAGGCCACGGTCGACACATAAAGATAGGGCAGGCCATAGCGAAAACCGTTGCCAAGCGTAACCCACAGGTAGAGTGCCGCAACCGGTGCACCGGTTTCGTTGGTGATCGCCAGCATGTAGGTGGCGACCGAAAAATCGTGCAGCATGCCAAGGCTGCGGCGCGTGACCGATACCTGCGGGTCGACGACCGAGCCGACCAGCAGGCCAAGTGAAACCAGCGTGAGCAGGATGCCGATGAAGTGCACCTGCTCGGCCATCGCAGGGCTGTGCGAGAGCCAGCTCAGCGAGAAATAGAGGTAGAAACCCAGCACCACGCACAGGCGGATCAGCGCCTGCTGGAATTCCGTGTCCGGCCGGGCGCGGATGCGCTGCCGCAGGCGTTCGGCGAAGTCGGGAAGCGGCAGCCGGCTCACCATGCGGACGCGATCAGCCGGGGATGTCGCCGAGTTCGTGCATGATCGCAGCGACCCTGTCGATGCGGGACTCGAAGGCGCGCACGCAGGCGGGGTCGAAATGCCGGCCGTTTTCGGCGCGGAGGTAGTGCAGGGCGTCCTGGAACGACCAGGCCGGTTTGTAGGGGCGCACCGAGGTCAGCGCGTCGAACACGTCGGCGACCGCCACGATGCGGGCGGGCAGGGGGATGGCCTCTCCGGCCAGCCCGTAGGGGTAGCCGCTGCCGTCGAACCGTTCGTGATGGCCGAGCGCGATCACCGCGCCCATCTGCAGGTAGCGCGAGGGGCTGTTCTCCAGGATGCCATGGCCGATCAGCGGGTGGCGGCGCATGATCGCCTGCTCCTCCGGCGTGTGCCGGCCGGGTTTCATCAGGATGTGGTCGGGGATGCCGATCTTGCCGATGTCGTGCATCGGCGCGGCGGTCTCGATCTCGTCGCAGTCCCTCGCGCTGAGGCCGAGTTCCTCGGCGATCAGGCGGGCGTACTTCGCCATGCGCAGGATGTGGTTGCCGGTTTCCTCGTCGCGGTATTCGCCGGCCTTTGCCAGTTTCATCAGGGTTTCGCGCTCGCGCATGCGCACTTCGCGGGTGGCCTGCGCGACCTGTTCCTCCAGCCATTGGGCGCGGTCGGCGATGACCTTCTGGCTGCGGCGGAGCGCCAGCAGATTGAGACAGCGGGCGCGGCATTCCTGCGGGTCGATCGGCCGGGTGAGGAAGTCGGTGGCGCCGTTTTCCAGCGCGCGATAGCGGATCTGCCGGTCTTCGACGACGGTGACGATCACCACCGGCACGTCGGCCAGCCTGCGCTCGGCGCGGATGCGGCGGGTGAACTCGATGCCGTCCATGCCCGGCATGCGGTAGTCGCTGATGACGAGGTCGGGCGTGACTTCCTGCATGTAAAGGAGTGCCTGCTGCGGATCGTCGAAGCTGTCGACGATCACGCCCGGCTCCAGCGCCTGCGCCAGGCCTTCGAGCAGCCGCCGCGCGGTGCTGCGGTCGTCGACGATGACGACGTGGGCGCCGCCGCGTGAACGTGGCTCCCGCGTGGACGACAGCGGCGTCTGGGACACGGCACGGAGCGACTTGGCGATCACGCGGGGCTGCCTTGGTTGGTTTGTCGGGCGAGACTACACTGCATCTGTGGTATCGGCGAAATATTAGAAAGCTTTAATTTTCCCCAGGGGGGTCCATGCATGGCTTCAGAGTAGCAGTTCTTGCGATGGGCGTGGTGGTGCTGATGGCCGCGCACGCCGGGGCGGCGGACGTCCCCGACTATGCGCGCGAGAAGAAATGGGCGGACGAGGTGCTGCCCGGTCTGGTGGTGGGGGATCCGGTGTATCTCGAAACCCCGCGCGGCCACCACAAATTCCTCGCCCTGTTCACCCCGGTGGCGGGCACCGACCGGGCCGCCGTCGTCGTGCATGGCCTTGGCATCCATCCCGATTGGGGCATGATCGGCACCCTGCGTACCGAACTGGCCGACCGCGGCTTGGCCACCCTGTCGATCCAGATGCCCATCCTCGCCGCCGACGCCACGGCCGACCAGTATCCGCCGACCTTTCCCGAAGCCGCCGAGCGCATTGGCGAGGCGGTTGCCTTCCTCAAGGCCAAGGGCTACGCCAAGATCGCCATCGTCTCGCACAGCATGGGCGCGCGCATGAGCCGGGTCTACGTCACGGGCAGCCCCGACGCGGCGGTGAAGGCGTGGGCGAGCCTGGGCATACCGGCCGGCGACTATCAGGGCGTGGGGCTGCCGGTGCTCGACCTCTACGGCGACAACGACCTGCCGCCGGTGCTCAAGCACGCCGCGGCGCGCAGGCAGAGCCTCACGGCCGCGGGGTCCCGGCAGGTGAAGATCGGGCGTGCCGACCATTTCTTCAGCGGCCGCGAGGGCGAGATGGTCGGCGCGGTGGCAGATTTCCTCGCCGCGACGCTCAAATAGACGATTGCCGCGCAAGAAAAAGCCCCGCCGAAGCGGGGCTTTCCGAGTGGCCGGACAGGAGGCCGGGCTTACATCATGCCCATGCCGCCCATGTCGCCCATGCCGCCGCCCATCGGCGCCGCCGGCTTGTCTTCCGGCAGGTCGGCGACCATGCAGTCGGTGGTCAGCATCAGGCCGGCGATGGAGGCGGCGTTCTGCAGCGCGGTGCGGGTGACCTTGGTGGGGTCGAGCACGCCCATGG
>DYFW01000266.1 GCA_020725005.1 Thiobacillus denitrificans | reverse complement strand
CGCTCGACGAGGCGCTCGACAACGTGACCTATTTCTACAACCGCGAAGTGCTCGATTCGATCGAGAACGGCCTGCGCGTGATGGAGCCCCTGCTCACCGCCATCCTCGGCCTGCTGCTCGGGGGCATACTCGTCTCCGTGCTGCTGCCGGTGTACGACCTGATCGGGAACCTGCCGCTGTGATGTTCGGGCGTCGACTCATTCTGCTCGCCACGCCGCGCCACGTCGGCGTACTCGACTGGCGCCCCGGGCGCATGCACTGGCTGGGCAAGTTCGGCGCCAGTGAAGCCGACCTCGCCGACTTCCGCCGGGTCGTCGAAAGCCATGCGCATCTGCCCGCACTGATCGTCGTCGACACCGTCGACGAGGATTACCGCAGCGAGATCCTGCCGCACGTACAGGGCCAGGCGCGCGTCGAATTGCTTAACCGCAAGCTCAAGCAGGTGTTCCGCAACGCGCGCTTCGTCGGCGCCTGGCGTCAGGCACGCGAAACCGCCGGCCGCCGCGACGACCGCTACCTGTTCGCGGCGCTGACCGATGCCGACTGGTTGACCCCCTGGCTCACGGTGCTGCACCGCGCGAACGCCCCGCTCTACGGCATCACGCCGCTTGCCGTGGCGAGCCAGTATCTGCTCGCACGATTGCGCGTCCAGGAGGCGCATACCCTCCTCGCCCACCGGCTCGACAACCGGCTGCGGCTGTCGTATTACCAGAACGGCCTGCTGCGCTTTTCGCGCCTGGTCAGCAGCGAATCGCCGACCCAGCAGCCCGGCAACGCCGCCGACGAGATCGCCAAGACCCAGCTCTATCTCACCGGGCAGCGCATCCTGCCGCGCGAAGCACGGCTGCACGTGCTGCTGCTCGACCCCAGCGGCCAGCTCGACGCGGCGCAGGCACAACTGAACGCCGACCCGGCGTTCCACACCCGGCTGCTCGACCTTGCCGACCTCGGCCGCGCGCTGCGCATCCCCGTGGAATTCCTGGCGGCGACGCCGGAGATCGTGCCGCTCGCCGCAATCGCGCCGGAAACGCTGCCGCTGAATCTTGCGCCGCCCGATCTGCTGCAGCCCTATAGCGAATTCAGCTGGCGGCATGGCCTGCGCACGCTGGCCGGCGGCGTCGCCGCGCTCGGCCTCGTCGTCACGGCCATCAACTGGCTGCACGCCCAGGATCTGCAGCGCCAAGCGCAGGCCCTGGCGCTGGAACAGCAACAACTCGACGCGCGTTACCGGGCGATCGCCCGGACCTTTCCCGCAGACGTCGCCACGCCCGAGCAGCTCGCGCAAACCGTGCAGCTGGCGCACACGCTGGAAACGACACAGATGCCCGACGTCGAGGCCCTGTATGGTGCCGTGGGCCAGGCGCTGGCCGCCTATCCCGATTTCCGGCTGGAAGCGCTGGCCTGGCGCAGCGAAACCACCCCCACGGCCGAGGGGGCCGACATTCGGCTCGATGCCTCGCTCGTCGATTTCGACGGCAACTACCGCGCTGCGATGCAGCGTATCGAACGGTTCATGCAGGACCTGGCGGCCATGCCGAATCTGAGCGGGGTGCGCTTGCGCGTGAGCCCGGTGAATGCCGGCCCGGGCGGCACGCTCACCGGCCGCATCCGCACGCCCGACGCGGCCAGCGCGGACGCCGTCGGATTCAGCCTCGAATTCCGTTTCCGCGAGTCCGGTCCATGACGCGCCCACCGATCGCAGCCATGAAGCTGTCGCTGTTCCTGCTGCTGGCAGCCCTGGTACTCGCTGTCGCCGGCGTCGTCTGGAGCCGCGGCCAGGCACGCGAGGCCGAAGCCCTGCTCGCGCAGCAGCAGGCCGCGCACACCCGGGCGTGGCAAGCGCTGGCCCGCAGCCGCGACCAGCAGCGCCTCATCCAGACGCATCTGGACGCTTACCGGGCGCTGGCCGCGCGCGGCTTCGTCGGCCCGGAAAACCGGCTCGCCTGGATCGAGGCGATCCAGC
>DYFW01000265.1 GCA_020725005.1 Thiobacillus denitrificans | reverse complement strand
AGGAACTGATCAACAGCGCCCGGGTGAAGAATCTCGCCTCGGACTTCCGCAACGTCCCCGTGTTCATCTACGGCTACCAGGACAAGTTCAAGGCGCTGCCCGGCGACGATCCGGCCGCCACGGCCCATGTGGGAGCCACCGCAACCAACGGCAATGGAAATGGGGTCATAGAAGGCAACTGGAACGACAGCGCCACCCCTACCCCGACGGAGGCTGTCCTGTTTTGGCAGCACGTCCGGATGGCGGGTCTGGCCCCCGGCCCCACGTCCACGAGCGCGGCGGATTTTCAGCCACGCAACGCCTCGGGTGGCGTGATCGGCATCCAGAGCAGCGCCCCCTTCACCGGGATGACGGGTTCCTATTTCATTTGCTCCGGCAGCATTCTGGGGCGGTTTGCCAAACAACTCGACATACAGCTGGACGACGGCAACACGGCGACGGGTTCCTTGATGGTGGGCACGGCAACCGGGGGCGCCCCCACCGCCACCACAAGCGTAGCCGACTCCACTGCCTACGTCGTCTGCATGGGCATCTAGCCCCGCCCGGCGACCAGGGACGAGCCCGCTTCGGCGGGCTTTGTCTTTTGCGTCAGCCCTGCAACAGCCTGAATTCCGCCGCCGCCAGCGCGTCGGCGGCGCCCCGCAGCACCAGCACGTCGCCCGCCCGGACCACCGCATCCGGCTGCGGATCGACGCCCTTGATGCCCTGGCGGCGTATCGCCACCACCTCGACCGGCAGCTCGTCGAGCGCGATCGCCGCCAGCGTGCGGCCGACCGCGGCCGCACCCTCGGTGATCAGCACGGTGTGCAGGCGCGACTGGGCGTGCTCGTCGAGGTCGGCGTCGGCGTCGGAGGCGCCGCGGAAAAAGCCCCGCATCATGGCGTAGCGCGACTCGCGCACCTCGCGGATGCGCTTCAACACCTGGCTCAGTGGCACGCCCAGCAGCATCAGTGCGTGCGAGGCGAGCATCAGCGAACCTTCCATCACCTCCGACACGACCTCCGCGGCGCCAGCGGCCTTGAGCGCATCGACATGGGTATCGTCGATGGTGCGCACCACCACCGGCAATTCCGGCCGCAACTCGCGCACATGACGCAGGATCGCCATGCTCGAATGCACGTCGGCATAGGTGACGACCACGGCCTGCGCGCGCGACAGGCCGGCGGCCACCAGCACCTCGCGCCGGCTGGCGTCGCCATACACGACCGAGGCGCCGGACGCGGCCACGGCACGGATGCGCTCGGGATCGGCGTCGAGCGCGACGAAGGAAATGCCTTCGGCTTCGAGCAGGCGCGCAAGGTTCTGCCCGCTGCGGCCGTAGCCGCACACGATGACGTGCTTGCTCTTGCCGAAGGTCTTGACCGCGATGTCGTGCACTTCCTTCGCGCGCCCCGCCCATTCGCTGCCGGCGAGGCGCCGGGTGATCGCGTCCATGCGGTTGATCAGAAGGGGCGCGATCAGCATCGACAAGACCATCGCCGCCAGCACGGGCTGGGTGATCGTGGCGCCCATGAGCTTGAGGTCGGCGGCCTGCGCCAGCAGCACGAAGCCGAATTCGCCCGCCTGCGCGAGCCCCAGTGCCGTGCGCACGGCGGTCGGGCGGGTGCTGCCGAACGCCATGGCGAGTCCCGCCACCAGCGCCCCCTTGCCGATCAGGATGGCGGCGACGATGCGCAGCACGTCGCCCCAGTTCGCCACCACCTGCATCGGGTCGAGGCGCATGCCGATGGTGACGAAAAACAGGCCCAGCAGCACGTCGCGGAAGGGCTTGATGTCGTCCTCGACCTGGTAGCGGTACTCGGTTTCCGAAATGAGCATGCCGGCGAGAAACGCGCCGAGCGCGAGCGACAGGCCGGCGCTCTCGGTGAGAAAGGCCAGCCCCAGGGTGAACAGCAGCAGATTGAGCGTGAAGAGTTCGGGCGACTTGCGCGCGGCCACCCACTGGAACCACGGCCGCATGACGCGCTGGTCGACGAACAGCA
>DYFW01000045.1 GCA_020725005.1 Thiobacillus denitrificans | reverse complement strand
ACGAGCGCCGCATCGTCAAGCGCAACCTCGGCTTCTTCGTCACCGCCGACTCGCTTGCCGCGAACAACATCGTGCTCGGCACCTACCGCCACATCACCGCGCCCGAGTGCCGGCAATACCTCTTGCGCCAGGCCTTCGAGGAGGCCATCCACACCCACGCCTACCAGTACATCGTGGAGTCCCTGGGCCTCGACGAAGCCGAGATCTTCAACGCGTATCACGAAATCGAATCGATCCGCGACAAGGACGATTTCCTCATCCCCTTCATCGACACGCTCACCAACCCCGAATTCAAGACCGGCACGCCGGAGAACGACCAGAAGCTCCTGAAGTCGTTGATCGTCTTCGCCTGCATCATGGAAGGCATCTTCTTCTACGTCGGCTTCGTGCAGATCCTCGCGCTCGGCCGCCAGAACAAGATGACCGGCGCCGCCGAACAGTACCAGTACATCCTGCGCGACGAGTCGATGCACTGCAACTTCGGCATCGACCTCATCAACACCATCAAGCTGGAAAACCCCCACCTGTGGACGAATGAATTCAAGGCCGAAATCCGCAGCCTGATCCAGAAGGGCGTCGAGCTCGAATACCGCTACGCCGAAGACACCATGCCGCGCGGCGTGCTGGGCCTGAATTCGGCGCAGTTCAAGGAATACCTGCGCTTCATCGCCAACCGCCGCTGCCAGCAGATCGGCCTGGACGAACTCTTCCCCGGCGTCACCAACCCCTTCCCCTGGATGGCCGAAATGATCGACCTGAAGAAGGAGAAGAACTTCTTCGAGACGCGCGTCACCGAGTATCAGACGGGCGGGGCGTTGAGCTGGGATTGAGCAACCGAGCTGGGTGCGGTCTTCAGAAAGGGTAACAAGATGGATGACATATCAGTAATTACGGAGAGTCGGCGGTTGCTTCAGAATCCGTACGCTTATTTGGATGGCGGCGGTAGTTACAGTGCTTTGCTGGACGCCGGGAAACGGGCCAGATTCCTAAGCCAGAAAATAGCTGACCACCGTTATTTGCTGGGGGATCCGTATGCTTACCTTGATGGAGATGGTACCTTCAGTGCACGGCTGGAATGCACGCAGCTTTCTTCTACCAAGAAACGGCACCGCTACTCCAATGTTGAGCTAGAACAGAAAGCAAAAGATCTACACAAATTAATTTGGAAAAACAGAAGCAAGATATGGGGCGCGGATCAACCAAGCGATCTCGTTGATATGCTTGACCCGTCTGTCGCTCTAGACATCATTGGGTATGACTTTGACCTGGATGAAACGCTCGGGCAGTCCAAAATCAATGGCAAGCTGATAGAGGTTGCCGGCATGATAGATGGCTCTTCCAGACGCGTCCGTATCTCCCGACAGTTTCCGAATGACGTCCGCGTGTTTACTGCGGCTCATGAGTTAGGCCACGCATTACTCCACGAAGCGCGGGGGCTACATCGTGATAGGCCGCTGGATGGTGAAACACTGTCGCGCCCCGGAATTGAGTTCGAGGCTGACAAATTTGCGACGTATTTCCTCATGCCAGAGAAGCTTGTCAGGGCACGCTTTGCGAATTGTTTTGCAACTGATTATTTCGTTCCGAACGAGGAAACCGTATTTGCACTTTCGCGCAGCAGCCTGCCTGATTTTCATAAGAAGTGTAAGACACTCCGTGACTTGTCCCGCACTCTTGCTAATGCGGAGTACTACGATGGGCGACGCTTTATATCTATGGCACGCCAGTTCCGGGTATCAATCGGGGCGATGGCTATTCGCCTTGAGGAGCTAGGGCTATTAGCTGTTTGATAACCGCTTCCTCGGGTGCACGAAGCAGCCAAGCTAACCAGGCCAATTTGATTTGACATTTTTTCTATTGGGTTAGAAGGGTGATCTATGGAAATGATCCGGGTAGCTTCCAGCGCAATAAGCGCTGTTGGGTATGACCGTGAAACTCGGCAGATGCAAATTGAATTTGTGCAAGGTAGCGCCTATACGTTCTGTGTCGTGCCGCAGCATATTTTTGATGGGCTGCTTTCCTCTGGCTCTAAAGGTGCTTGCTACGACCGACATATACGGGACAGATATCACTGTTAAATTCAAATGCCTGAACAACAAGAACCAGAACTCGATAACGGTGCCACTGAAGAACAGATGGCGGAAGCGGTTGAGGATGTTGCACTACGTCCAGGCCCAAATGCCGACGATGCTGTCGACGTAGAGCGGTATATCAGCGCCGAAGTCCGCGCGCTTTATGACGTATACAGTTACCGGCATGCGGCCGCGATCCTCGCTAACTCGTTTCCGAATGAGTTGGCTCAAATCGAACGGGCGTTGCTCGATTTCCGGATTACAGTGCGGGACATTGGCATGCCTGGGGGTAATGAATCCGACATGCCCAAGAAATTCTCGCGCACCTTGCGCCCTGAAGGTTGGGTGGAAACGCGGATTCAGGGTGATCTGTTGGTGCGAATGCAGGAGTATGACGAACAGTTTTATGACGATGGCAGGACTCGTAAGGTCAAGCGCCCGGAAGGCGAGCCGCGTTTGGTTGAGAATTTCATTGACGGCCACAAGATCGATTATGTGAAAGGTCGCGTGGCTTTCGATCTCGAGTGGAATTCGAAAGATCAAACTTTTGATCGTGATCTGTACGCTCTGCGGGCTTTTCACGAATGCGGTCTGATCAGTGCTGGCGTAATGGTGACTCGCAGCGCAAGTTTGAATTCAATATTCGACGTGGTGCCGCAACTCACCAAAGCAGGCGAGCCTGAACTGCACAGAACTGGCCCTAGGGCCGGTCAACCAAAGAGTGTGAAAGCCAAATATGGCGCGAGCACTACATGGATGGGAAAGCTGTTGTATCGGCTCAACGCTGGAAGACACGGCGGTTGTCCGGTGCTAGTGTTTGGTATAACACCTAAATTGATTACTGACTGGGGCCAGCAATGACCAAGAAAAAAACGGAACCGGAGCAGGGTGACGCGTCGCTTGATCTGTTGGCGCGGCATGGTGGGAAGCAGTTCAAGACTATCCTAGCTGACCCGCCTTGGCAGTTCCAGAACCGTACTGGGAAAATGGCGCCTGAGCATAAGCGACTTTCGCGCTACGGCACGATGAACTTGGACGACATCATGGCTCTGCCGGTTGGACAGCTTGCGGACGATACGTCGCATCTCTATTTGTGGGTTCCGAACGCTCTGCTGCCGGAAGGGCTGCGTGTGATGGAAGCCTGGGGTTTTCAATACAAAAGCAATCTCGTCTGGCACAAGATCCGTAAGGACGGTGGTCCGGATGGACGCGGTGTTGGTTTCTATTTTCGTAACGTCACCGAGTTGGTGCTGTTTGGCGTGCGTGGAAAGAACGCTCGTACCCTTGCGCCAGGGCGCCGTCAGGTCAATTTTTTGGCAACACAGAAGCGGGAGCATTCGCGTAAACCTGACGAGTTCTACGATATTGTCGAATCGTGCAGCCAAGGTCCTTACCTCGAGTTATTCGCACGTGGCAGCCGCGAGGGTTGGTCGACATGGGGGAATCAGGCCGATGCGTATTCCCCGACGTGGGCGACATACGCCAATCACTCTCAGCGTAAGACGGAAGTTGATGACCAAGCCACACAGTTGCGCCTTGTAGAGCAAACAATAGAGCTTTACGAATAGACGGCAACATCCCGGCCCCATCATTCAACGAAGGAGGATGTAAACATGAAGCGTGTCCTGCTTTGCCTGGTATTGAGCTTGTTTTTTGCCAACCCGGGTTTCGCCGTTACCGAGCAGGATGCCTCGGGCACCAAGGCACAACTGATAGACGAGTACTTTTCCCACATCCCAATGAAGCGGATGCTCGATGAAATGGCGCTCGAGCTATCGAAGCAGCTTCCACCGGCAAGGCGGCAAATGTTCGTCGACACGATGGGGAACCGGGTTCGCGTGGATGTGCTGGAGCAGGCGGCTCGCGAGAGCCTTGCACGGCATCTCAGCGTGGCGGAGCTTCGATTGTTCGTCGAGTTCATCAAGTGCCCCGAGGCGCGATCGGCCATGGACAAGATGAAGTACTACATGGCTGACCTGATGCCGATCGTCCAGCAGGAGATAATCCGGGCGATGCAGGCGACGCCGGCCCAGAGCGCTAAATAGGGTAGATGGGGGCGCCCTTGTGTCATGACACTTTGCGCTACGGGCGTAGCGCAAAGCCAAGCCATATCAGCGTTTGATCTTCGCGCCCCCGCGGGTCGACACGCCAGACTCCGCACGCGCGTTCGATTTCATCTCCCGGGACTGCGATTGCATTTCTTCCGCTTGCGAGCGGGCGCGATCCTGCGCCGAGTCGACGCGCTCGCGCGCTCGCTCGAGGCCCTGCGTCGCCGCATTGCTGTTGAGATCGGCGGAAGCGCCGCCCCGGGCTTCGGCAGCACCGCCGACCGTGGCACCCGGAACCGGCGTGGAGATGATCGCATCCGCGCCAATCTCTGCATTGCCGCCGAGGGTGACGCCTGCGGCCGATACGGAGGTGGTGACGCCGGCGGCGGCTATGCCGGCGAAGACCATGGCGGCGATCGTGGCGTGCTTCTGTTGAGTTCTCTGCATTTCCCTGACTCCTTCGTTGACGTGATGAAAGCGCTGTCAAGAGCGCACCACGCATGAAGCACAGGGGATGCCAGTGCCAATTTTTCAAGAATGAACAAAGGTTTACCGGAATCAAGCGAGCGCGGAATCCAGTGGAATGTCGCTCCGGCGAGACATCTGGCGACACCTGCCATATGACATTGTTTGATAAGGATATTTTTGTCGCCAAACGCAGACGGATACTTGCGCGCAGGATTGCCGGGAAATACCGCCCCATTGACCATGGCAGGGGGCGCCTCCCGGCACCTCGGCTCGGTGAGATGCAGAACCACAATTCCCGGCCGGGAACCCGTGCCTTTGCGCGATCAAATTCTCCCGGATCTCGGCGTCGCGATCGTCGACATGCCGGGTTACACTTTCCGTTCCGCTGCCTTCTGCCAAACGGGGGAATAGCCGACCATGTCCCAGCAGCATCCGATCATTGCGGTCACCGGCTCGTCCGGGGCGGGGCTGTCGACGATACGCCACGCGTTCGAGTTCATATTCGAACGCCAGAACATCCGGCCGGCGATCGTGCATGGCGACGGGTTCCGGCGGTATACCGACCGCCAGTTCTCCGCCTTGCTCGACGAAGCGCGGGCGAGCGGCCGCAAGATCTCGTGGTTCGGTCCCGAGTGCAATCATTTCCAGGAACTCGAATCGTTTTTCCGGGCCTACGGAGAATGCGGCAGCGGGGTATATCGCCAGTATGCACACACGGCGGAACACGCCGCGAAACTGGGGGTGCCGCCGGGCGAGTTCACGCCCTGGGCGCCGCTGCCGCCGGGCAGCGATCTGTTGTTCTACGAGGGGCAGCATGGCGGCGTGGTGGCCAACACCTGGACGCGCCGCAAGGTCGATTCGCGCCACTTCCCGCCGGGTATCGATCGCCGTACGGGGCGCCGGGGCATCGACGTGGCGCAGCACGTTGACCTGCTGATCGGGGTGGCGCCCGCGATCAACCTGGAGTGGATCCAGAAGATCCACCGCGACTGCAAGAAGGGCGCGTGCACGCTCGAGGAATCGGTGGAAACCATCCTGCGCCGCATGGACGACTACATCCATTACATCGTGCCGCAGTTCGGCCTGACCGATATCAACATCCAGCGCATGCCGCTGGTCGATACCTCCGACCCGTTCATTGCGCGCGACGTGCTGCTGGCCGACGAATCGCTGTGCGTCATCCACTTTCGCGACCGCGCGCGCCACGATTTTCCCGATCTGCTCCGGCGCATTCCCGGCGCGTACATGTCGCGCCCGAGCACGATGGTGGTTCCCAGCAATCATCTGCGCCTGGCGCTCGGCATGATTTGCGGTCCGATCCTGGCCGGGTTCATGGAGGCGCGCGGCGCATGACCGGTGGGGCCGTTCGTCCCGGGCGCTTCCCGTGCAGGTGGCGGGTCCGTTTCCATCGGCTGCCCGGCTTCTAGCCACGATCGGCACATGGACCCCATTCTCGACAAGCTGGCGGCAGCCCTATCGGACAGCGAAGACCTGGAAAGCCTGGTGCGACCGCTGCTGGAACTGCTGGAGGCGGTCACCGGCCTGGAGTCGACCTATCTGACGACGATCGACTTCGAGCGCAATGTCCAGCGCATCGTGTATTCGCGCAACACGCAGGCGCTCAGAATTCCCGAGGGGCTGGAAGTGCCATGGGACGATACGCTGTGCAAGCGCGCGTTCGACGAGGGGCGGCCCTATGTGGACGACGTGGCGGGCTGCTGGGGCGATTCGGACGCGGCACGCGCGCTGGGGATCACCACCTATCTGAGCGAGCCGGTGCGCGTGGCGACGGGCGAGTTGTACGGCACGCTGTGCGGCGCCAGCGCCATGCAGGTACGGGTCACGGACGATACCCGCCGGCTGTTGCGGATGTTTTCGCAACTGATTGCGCGCCAGCTCGAACGCGACCGCCTGCTGGCCCGCCTGAAGGAAGAAAACCGCGAACTCAGCCGCCATGCGCTGTCCGATCCGCTCACCGGCATACCCAACCGACGCGCGCTGATGGGCGAACTCGCGCGGGCGCTGGCCAATGCCGAGCGCACGGGCACGGCGGTTCACGTGGCCTTCGTCGATCTGGATGGGTTCAAGGCGATCAACGACCGGCATGGCCACGATGCCGGTGATCGCTTCCTGATTGCAATGGCGCGCGCGCTGCGGGACGGCGTGCGCGAGGGCGATTTTGTCGCGCGTTATGGTGGTGACGAATTCGTCGTGCTCGGCCCGGCCGCGCCCGACGCCCCCGAAGCGGATCGCGCGGCCATGCGCAAGCGCATGCAACGCGTGGCCACAGGGCGCCTTACCATCGACCAGCTTGCGATCGATTGCACGGGCGCCAGTGTCGGCGTGGTGACTTCGTGCGCCGGCGAGCAGGGCGTCGAGGCGCTGCTGGCACGCGCGGACGCGGCCATGTACGCGGCCAAGAAGGCCCGGCGCATACGGTAGCCTTCCTGGGGCCTGTCGAATGGGGCGGGCACTCGAGGCAAGGAGGCCGGGCCTGCACCCGCGTGTTACCATCCCGCGCGCCATGCGACTCTCCCAGCTCCGCCAGCGCCTGCGTGACCTCGGTGCCGCGCCCTGCCACGAGGGCAGGGTGTTGCGCGCGTGGGCGCAAGGGCGTCCGCTCGACAACCGGCGGCAGCGCGCGGCGGATTTTTTGCCGCTGAAGTTGCGCCACGATCTGCCCGCGCTGTTCGAAGAACTCGACGCGCTGGCGCGGGTGCATGCCGAGCACCCCGGCGCGGACGGATCGGCGCGCCTGCTGGTCGCGCTGGCGGACGGCCAGGCGGTGGAGGCCGTGCTGTTGCCGCGCGACGGCGTGTGCGTGTCGACCCAGGTCGGCTGCGCGGTGGGCTGCGTGTTCTGCATGACCGGGCGCGCCGGTCTCCTGCGCCAGCTCACGGGGGCGGAGATCGTCGCGCAGGTGGTGCTGGCGCGTCGCCGCCGTCCGGTGAAGAAGGTGGTGTTCATGGGCATGGGCGAACCCGCGCACAACCTGGACAACGTGCTGGAGGCGATCGACCTGCTGGGGACCGCGGGCGGCATCGGTCACAAGAACCTGGTGTTTTCCACCGTGGGCGATCGTCGCGTGTTCGAGCGCCTGCCGCAGGGCACGGTGAAGCCGGCGCTGGCGCTCTCGCTGCACACCACGGATCATGAACTGCGCCGGCGCCTGCTGCCGAAAGCGCCCGACCTCGCGCCGGCCGAGCTCGTCGAGCTGGGCGAAGCCTATGCGCGCCGCACCGGCTACCCGATCCAGTACCAGTGGACGCTGCTCGAAGGCGTCAACGACACCGAGGCCGAGCTGGAAGGCATCGCCCGTCTGCTCGCCGGCAAGTACGCAGTGATGAACCTGATTCCCTACAACAGCATCGAAGGTGGCGACGGCTTCCGCCGCCCGAGTTGGGAACGCGCGGCCGAGATGGCGCGCCGCCTGCACGTGCGCGGCATCCTCGCCAAGCTGCGTCACTCGGCCGGGCAGGATGTGGACGGCGGCTGCGGGCAGCTGCGCGCGCGGGCGCTGGACCAGTTCCCTTGCTCCTGAAACGGGAGGGGCGGCGCACGGCTGCATCGAGCGAGGCCACCTCCCCGCGCGATAATGAGCGGGGAGCTTCGCACACGTGGCCCCAGCCAGTTCCGCTTCATGCAGCATCTTATTGAGTTTTCCGTAATGAATGACAGCCCTTGTCCAGGACGCCAGGTACTATCGTTGCGCTGCCGTAGGTCGGGAATACTTTCCCGACGTGTCCGCACCCCACCGCCAGTTGCGGCGGGAAGGTGTTCCCGCCCTACAGCTTCCTCGCCGGCCCGTGCAATGTAGAGTACGGCTGAAAATTGGTTGGGGCCATGTCAGGTGTTATGGAAGTTTCAATAGAAAGCCTTGCCCGTGACGACCTTGATTTCCACGAACGACACCGAATTCGACCCCGCGCTGGCAGAGACTGCGGCACAGCATGCGGTGACGCGCGTGCCCACGGCGCGTGCCTCCGAGACGGTGCGCGAGGTGCTGGCGCGGCTGCCGGGGCACGCCTACGACTACGCCGGCTCGGTTTACGTGCTGGATGACGCCGCGCGCCTGCTCGGCATGGCGCACATGGCGCAGCTGCTGGCCGCGTCGCCTGAGCAGACGATCCTGGCGGCTGCGCGCACCGATTTTCCCGAGGTGTTTCCGGAGACCGACCAGGAAGCGGTGGCTTCGCTCGCGATCGTGCATGGCCTGACTGCGGTGCCCGTCGTCGACCGCGAGCGCCGGCTGGTCGGCGTGGTGCCACCTGACGCCATGTTCAACGTGCTGCGGCGCGAACACGTGGAAGACCTGCACCGCCTCGCCGGCATCCGGCGGGAGACGCTGCGCGCCCGCAACGCGATGGAAGCGCCGCCGATGCGCCGCGCACGCGACCGCCTGCCCTGGCTGCTGGTGGGGCTGGCGGGCAGCATGCTCGCCACGCTCGTGATGTCATGGTTCGAGGCGGCGCTGCAAGCCAAGCTGGCGATCGCGTTCTTCGTCCCGGCCATCGTCTATCTCGCGGACGCCGTCGGTACGCAAAGCGAGGCCATCGCGGTGCGCGGCCTGTCGCTCAGCAACACGCCGGTGCGCGAGCTGATCGGCGGCGAACTGCGCACCGGGCTGCTGATCGGGCTGTCGCTCGGCGCGCTCACGCTGCCGTTCACCTGGCTGGTGTTCGGCGACTGGCAGCTCGCCTTCGCTGTCGCGCTGTCGCTGGTGGTCGCGGGCTCGGTCGCCACGACCATCGGGCTGGGCTTTCCCTGGCTGCTGGCACGCCTCGGCAAGGATCCCGCCTACGGCAGCGGCCCCATCGCCACCATCATCCAGGACGTGCTGAGCCTGATCATCTATTTCACGATCGCGACGCTGCTGGTGATGTAGGGTGGCACTCGATGCCGCCAGCCGTCGCGTATTTCAGGCTAAAGTAGCCGCCAGAGGGAGAAAACAACATGGCTGCACCCGAGACACACAACTTTGCCGTCTTCTGCGATTTCGAGAACGTGGCGATCGGCCTCAAGGAGGGGAATTTCCCCGATTTCAGGATCCGCCCCGTGCTCGAACGCCTGTTGCTCAAGGGCAGCATCGTGGTGAAGAAGGCCTACTGCGACTGGGATCGCTACAAGGAATACAAGCGCGACCTGCACGAGGCGGCATTCGAGCTGATCGAGATTCCTCATGTGCGGCAGTCGGGCAAGAATTCGGCGGATATCCGCATGGTGGTCGACGCGCTCGACCTTTGCTACACCAAGTCGCACATCGACGCCTTCGTGATCATCAGCGGGGACTCGGATTTTTCGCCGCTGATTTCCAAGCTGAAGGAAAACGGCAAGCACGTGATCGGCATCGGCGTGCGCGGCTCGGCCTCGTCGCTGCTGATCTCCAACTGCGATGAATTCATCTTCTACGAAGACCTGATGCCGGTGAAGACGGCGGCGCGCAAGGCGGCGAAAAAGCCGCCCGCCGAGAAGCCGGCCGCATCGCCGGCGAACGAGACGGCGGCCGCGACGCCCAAGGCGGCGAGCCGGCGCCGGGGACGCCCGGCGGTGGCGGATGCGCCGGTCGAGGCGAGCCCGGAAGACAGGAAAGGCCGCGCGATCGACATCGTGGTGGGCACGCTGGAGCAACTGGTGGCGGAGCGCGGCGGCGAGGGCGCGATATCGGCGTCGCTGATCAAGAACACGATCAAGCGCCTGCACCCCGGATTCAGCGAATCGCAGTACGGCTACAGCGCGTTCGGCAAGATCCTCGACGACGGCCACAAGAAGGGCGTGCTCGTGGTCGAGAAGAAGGAGGGCGGCGCGGTGCTGGTGAGCCTGCCGCCGTCGCGCGCCGAATAGGCGTGCCGGGCGGCTTCGCCGGGCGCGGCAAGGGCAATTGCCGACGCGCCCGGAACCGCCGGCGCGCCGCCCATGCCTCGCCTCACACCCAGCGCACCACCTCGTCCAGCGCCTGCCGTGTCTTCGGCGGCTGCGGTTGTGCGCGGTAGCCGAACGCGGCCATCACCGCCAAGCCGAAGCGGCGGCCTTCGAGCAGGCCGGCCGCGTCGAGCACGGCTTCCGCCTGGCCGCGGTGGAAGCCTTCGATGGGGCACGAATCGATACGCAGCAGCGCCGCCGCGGTCAGCATGTTGGCGAGCGCGATGTAGACCTGGTGGCAGCTCCAGTCGAACACCGCGCGCGGCGTATCGAGCTGGAAATCGGTCTGGTGGAACTGCGGATAGAAGTGGTGGCGGCGCGCAATGGCCTCGTCGCTCATGTGGTGCACGTCGCGCATCATGTGCTCGGTGTATTCGGAACCGGGCAGCAGATCGTCCTTGCGCGCGAGCAGGCAGACGACGTGGCTCGCGGTGGGAAACTGGCCCTGCGCGCCCCAGCTCACTGCGCGCAGCTTCTCGCGCAGATCCCTGTCCTGCACCACGACGAAACGCCACGGCTCGTAGCCGAAGGAACTCGGCGACAGCCGGCCGCACTCGAGAATGAAACGGAAGTCGGCATCGGGGATCTTGCGCTCGGGGTCGAAGCGCTTGCAGGCGTGGCGGAAGTGAAAGGCCTGGAGGATGTCGTGCTTGCTGATCATGGCTGTGTGGGGGTGAGAGCGGTGCGCACAGATTAAGCGATGGCGGTGCCGATGCGCCAGTGGCCGCGTTGCCTCGGTACGGGCGCAAAGCCTGGGGGCATTCCGGCTTCACGTGAGTGAGGCAATGCCGATGCAATCCACGCCGTCGTGTCGCGTCCTGCACGCCGTTGCGCGCCCTGGGCTGGGGTGCGCGGCGCCGGTCGCCCCGGCCGCATGGGGTGTGAGCCTGTACGGCCTGTACTATCACTGGGCGCGGGGCACGGCCAGGGCGAACGACTGGGCAGTTCAATCCCGGCCTCGGGGTGCGCCTAACGCTCGGCGAATGGATGGACGCTTCGAACTTCGCCGACGCCGGGGCTATCACGACTCGGGGTGTGACACTTGCGATGTCCTGACCATCCCGATCCGCTGAGTCGCGGTTTCAGCCCGGCTCCGCGGCGTCAGCCTGCGCCGGGATGCGCCGCGGCATCATGTTCGCATCGAGCAGGCGCTCGATGCGCGCGAACACCTCGAAGCGCGAGAAGGGCTTTTTCATGAAATCGTCGGCGCCGATGCGGCTGCCGAAGAAGAGTTCGGTGGCCTGTTCGTTGCCGCTGATCATGATGACCGGGATATGGGCTGTCGCGGGGTCCTTGCGCAGCGCGCGCAGGGCGGAGAAGCCGTTGGCGCCGGGCAGGACGATGTCGAGGAAGACGAGATCGGGCAGCTCGGCGCGGGCAAGCGCGATGCCGGTTTCCGCGTCGCCCGCCTCCAGCGTGATGAAACCCGCCGATTGCAGGATCTTCTTCAAGGCGAAGACGACGGTGGGCGAGTCGTCGACGATCAGGGCGCGGGTGTCGCGTCGCGCGTTGCGTCGCGCGTGCCTGCGCCGTTCCTCGCGCGCCTTCGTGTCGGGCCCGCTTGCTGCGCCGGCGGCGGGCATGGCCTTGCGCCGGGTGAAAGTCGATCGAAGCCTGTCCAGTATCCCCACGATCCGCCCCTGCGTTATAGTCCGCTCATCTTATCCATCTTCCGGGTCGCGGGAAATTGGCGCCGGGGATACGGCGCGCCTGCACGCGACGGCGGCGACCGGCCCCCTGCCGGCCGGGCCTGTTGGACCGATACCCGTCCATGCTGAAAGTGCCTGCTTCGTGATGGACCTTCCAAGCGCAACCCCCGGCGCGGTGGCGGCGGCCCGGTCTGGCCTGCCGTGGGATGGATCGCAGGCACTGCGCGGCGCGCCTGCCGAAGCGCGAGGCCGGGCATGATCGATCCTGCCCTGCAGGTTGTCCTGTGGCTGTTCGCCGCGCTCTTCATCGTGCTGGGTTTCGCCGGCCTTATCCTGCCCATGCTGCCTGGCATTCCGCTGGTGTTCGCCGGTCTGGTGCTGCTGGCATGGGCGGAGAACTTCGCCCACGTCGGCTGGGTCACGCTCACCCTGCTGGGAGTGTTGGCGCTCCTGAGCTACGCCATCGATTTTCTTGCCTCGGCGCTGGGGGCGAAGCGGTTCGGCGCCTCGTCGCGCGCCGTCGTCGGCGCGGCGCTGGGCGCCTTTGCCGGCATCTTCTTCGGCCTGCCGGGCATCGTGCTCGGGCCCTTCGTCGGCGCGGTGATCGGCGAGTTCAGCGGCAAGGCGTCGCTCAAGGCCGCGACCCATGCAGGCGTCGGCGCCACGCTTGGGCTGCTCTTCGGTGCGCTCTTGAAGATCGCGCTCGCCTTCACCATGATCGGGGTGTTCGTGCTGGACCGCTTCGTCTAGCGCCCGCGGCGCCGGGTGAGCGACGGAGGGCAGCTATGCGGCATCCGCGGGATGTCCTATAAAAACAGGCGACGCCCGGGGCGACAACCGGGCGCACGACAAACAAGACCCGCGACAGATCAAGAGGAGATCGCATGTCGACGCTGCCCGTCCCCGAAGCGCCCCAGGCTCCCGACAACCTGCCTTTCGTCGTGCCGTGCCGCACGCTCGACACGGCCGCGCCGCTGCGCTGGCTGCGGCTGGGGTGGGCCGACATGCGCCGCGCGCCGCGGCTGAGCCTGGGCTACGGACTGGCGCTGATGGGGCTGAGCGTGCTGGTCGCGCTCCTCGCCTGGCGTTTGGGCGCGCTGGGCCTCTACCTCGGGCTGGCTACCGGCTTCGTCTTCGTCGGCCCGGTGCTCGCCGTGGGCCTGTATTCGATCAGCCGCCAGCTTGCGATGGGACTGCGGCCGGTGATGGGCCATTGCCTGCGCGAGGGAACTGCGCATCTGCGGGAACTGCTGGTGCTCGGCGTCGTGTTGCTGGTCGTGCTGCTGGTATGGGCGCGCGCGGCGGCGATGGTGCACGTGTTCTTTCCGGCGGAGTCGGGTCCGGGGCTCATCGAGCTACTGCCCTTTCTCGCCATCGGCAGCGCGGTCGGCGCGCTGTTCGCCCTGATCGTGTTTGCGGCGAGTGCGTTTTCGCTGCCCTTCATCCTCGACCGCAAGGTCGACGCGATCACCGCCTCGGTGAGCAGTTTCAACGCAGTGTTGCGCAACAGGAAACCGATGGCGCTGTGGGTGGCGCTGATCGGCGCGGCGGTGCTGCTGGGCTTTGCCACCGCCTTCGTCGGATTCGTCGTGCTGCTGCCGCTGATCGGGCACGCCACCTGGCACGGCTACGTGGAGACGCTCGATACCTCGGCGTGGCCGCGGGACGCGATTGACGCCGCAGCCTGAGCACTCAGTCGAGCAGCGTGGTGACGCGGTCGCGGCCGCCCGCTTTCGACAGGTACATGGCCTCGTCGGCGCGCGACAGCACTTCCGACATGCTTTCGCCGCGGCGGGCGAGGGTGACGCCGAAGCTCGCGGTGATGCCGAGTCCGCTGCCCGGCACGCGGATGTGGCGGACCGCCTCGCGCATGCGCTCGGCGAGCGCGGCCGCTTCCCCGGCTTCGGTGTTCGGCAGCAGCAGCACGAATTCCTCGCCGCCGTAGCGGGCCAGGAAATCCGTGCTGCGGATGCTGGCTTCCAGCGTGCGGGCGAAGGCTGTTATCACGGCATCGCCGGCCGCATGCCCATAGGTGTCGTTGATCTGTTTGAAATGGTCGATATCGGTGAGGATGACCGACAGCGGCTGGCCGTAACGCGTCTGGCGCGCGAGTTCCATCGCCAGCCGGTCGTCGAGGTGGCGGCGGTTGGCGACGCCGGTGAGCGGGTCGGTCAGCATCAGCTCGCGGATCTGCGCCTCGCTTTCCAGCAGCCTGCCGTAGGCGATCTCGCGGTCGCGCACGAAGTAGTACAGCATGAGCCCGATGAGGAAGAGGCTGCCGCCGAGATTCATCAGGAAGTAGAGCGTGTTGAGGTATTGCGGCATCGGGCGGGCCCGTGCCGCGAGCATCGGGTCGATCGCGGCGGACAGCGCCAGCAATGCCAGGAAGGCGGCCATCCAGCGCGTGGCCGCCTTGAGGTGGTTGAAAAACAGCGCGGCGAAGGGCGCGAAAATCGCCCAGATCATCACCACGCTGCCGTTGGCGAAACCGCCCAGGCTCCACATTAGCAGGAAGGGCAGCAGCAGGACCAGCAACTGCTGGCTGAAGCAGAAAAAGGGGAAATGCTTGGTGCGAAAGAAATACAGCGTGCTGGCCAGGGAAAGCAGCGAATAGCCGAGCGGAATGGCGCCCGGCAGCGGGTAGCCGATGGCGATGTAGAGTACGCCCCAGAACACCGCGAGCCCGGCGATGCTGCTGGAAACCAGGGTCAACACCGCCTTTTTCAGGCGCAGGTCGTCCGAGTCGCCCGTGGCGACGCCGAGCGTGATCCACCATTGCAGCAGGCGGCGCAGGGCGGGTCGGAGCCGGTGGAAGGTATCAAGCATGGTGGCCAGGGGGATGAGAACACGCCTTAGGATAGCGGCCACCGCGCGTAAGTGACACTATACTGATGGGAAATTCAAGAACTTGAATTTCCCATCAATAACGGGTCGAGGTTTGAGTGTTATTGATCCGAAACCCGTCATGGTTATCAAGGGGATGCCCCATGCACACACGCGCTTTGGTTGCGATGGCGCTGCTGCTGGCCCTGTTGGGCTGCAGCAGGCTCACGCTCGAGAACTACAGCCGGATAGAAACCGGCATGGCGTACGAGGAAGTCGTGCGCCTGATCGGCAAACCCCAGCAGTGCGACGACGTCATGGGGATGCGCAACTGTCGCTGGGGCGACGGGACGCGCTCGGTCAACGTGAGTTTCGTCGGCGGCAAGGTGTTGCTGTTCGCGTCGAGCAACCTACAGTAAGCCGGTAGAACCGGCGGTCCTTCATCTTTCTTGTCGTCCCAGACCGCAATGTTTCTTGCACAGCGGGTAAGCCGCGGTTGTGCTGGTGGCTCACGCAGTTGCCACCTGCGCTATGCTTTTGTTTTCGTCTTTGCCGGCATGGGGAGCGATGCGGTACTTTTTGCGAGGAGGCGAGCGTTGAACCTGATCATCATGGCGGGTGCGCTGCTGATACCCCTGGGGATTGGTTGTACGGCACTGGCCGATGGGCACGTCCCGCTCGAGCGGCCGATGCTGAAAGTCGATCCGGATGCGCGCTACAAGGTGGTATATGACATCTCATCCGGCACCCTGGCTGCCGGCATCAGCCGTGGGCTGTATTACGCGCGCGGCCTGGTCGAGGCCTTCGGTAAGCAGGGTGTTACTCCGGATCGACTCGATATCCATCTCGTGCTTCACGGCGACGCGGCGATTTTCCTGCTCGACGACGATGCTTACCAGAAAGCGGTCAACGACCCGTTTGCGGTCAATCTCAACGCCAAGATCACGCAGGACCTGCTGGGGCTGGGTGTGCACGTGGAAATCTGCCACAGCGTGATGCGCGCCAAGGGCTGGAAACCGGATGACGTGCTGCCGGGCGTGACAATCGTGCATGACGGCTACACGCGGCTGGTCAAATTGCAGAACGATGGCTATGCCTACATAGGTGGGTTCTGAATGCACTCGATCGACTATTGATCCGAAACTTTCGAACTTGAATTACAGCCAGCCCCAACAACATACCGAGTACGTTGGAAAGCCGCGCCGGGTTTCGGATCAATAACAACCAAACCTCGGCTTGTTATGGATGGGAAATTCAAGTTCTTCAATTTCCCATCCATGGTCATCCGGACGTCCCCGGGGGACCGCGGCTGGTTGTGCCGGGCGGAAAACGCTTGCTTACGGCAAGGGGGCGCCTCAAGTTGTGCTCGGACGTACCGATTCAACCACCAGAAACGCGGCAATATGCATTCGTCAGGGGCCGGCGAGGGGGTCTCGGGGAGAGATATGCAGCAGCAAGCCAACAGCCTGGAGTACTGGCTCGCCTTCCTGGGGCAGGCGGAAATCCCGGTACTGCGCCAGACGGCGCGCGAGCTCGAGCGCCAGCGCGCCGATGAGGCGCAGCTCAATGCGCGCGACGTCGCCGAGGTGGTTGACGACGACCCGCTGCTGACGGTGAAGCTGCTGCGCTACCTGCAGGGACACAAACACCATCACCAGAGCTACGAGCTCGTCGACGTCAAACAGGCCCTGCTGATGATGGGCCTGGAAACCTTTTTCCGCGAAATACCTGCCGCGCCGCTGGTCGAAGACGTGCTGAAGGACCACCGGCAGGCCTTGCTGCATCTGTTGCAGACGGTACGCCGCGCCCAGCGCGCGGCGTATTTCGCCTACGACTGGGCGGTGCGCCTGCACGACCTGCATGCCGAGGAAGTGTACGTGTCGGCCCTGCTCAGCCACCTGTCCGAAATGCTGATGTGGTGCTTCAACCCGGGGCCGATGCTGGAGATCGCGCGTCGCCAGGCCGCCGACCCGACCCTGCGCAGCGCCGCCGTGCAGCAGGCGGTGCTGGGCTTTCGCGGCACGGAGCTGCAGCACCGGCTGGTGCTCGCGTGGAAGTTGCCCGAGCTGCTGGCCGAGGTGACCGATCCGGCGCAGGCGCATACCCAGCGGGTGCGGAACGTGAGGCTGGCCGCCAGCCTGGCGCGCCATTCGGCGCACGGCTGGGACAACGCCGCACTGCCCGACGACTATCGGGACATCGGCGAGCTGTTGCGGCTGACGCACGACCAGGTGTTGGCGGTGATCCGCTCGCGCGACGGCACCGCGCCGCCTAAGGCCGCGGAATGACGTCCTGCTGCAGGGTGCCGGCGATATGCTGGATCGCCTGGGCGGCCGGGCAGGTCGGCACGGCCTGCATCAGGAGTTGGCGGCGCATGATGGCCTGGCGCACTTCGGGGTCGGTCGGGATGTCGCCCTGGTGCACGAGTTTCACGCCACGGCCGGGCTCGCTGACGACGAAGCGGTCGAGCACCTGTTGCAACTGTTTCGTGATCGCGGCGCCGCTGCCCGGGCGTGCCGACTGGTTGACGATCAGGCGAACCGTCTGGCGCTGCTGCTGGCCGACCAGCACCTTGATGGTGGCGTAGGCGTCGGTAAGCGAGGTGGGCTCGGGCGTGGCGACCATGAGCACCTCGGACGCCAGTGACACCGCGAACAGCACGACGTCGGAAATGCCGGCCCCGGTGTCCAGCAGCACCACATCGTAATGCGGCACCAGGCTTTCCATGATGCGCAGAAACTCGCCGCGCACCTCCGGCGTCAGTCGCGAATACTCGACCATGCCGGATCCGGCGAGCAGCACCGAGAATCCCCCGGGGGCCGGCAGGACCGCGTCCTCGAGCTTCGCCTTGCCGGTGAAGACGTCGTGCAGCGTGATTTTCGGGTAGAGGTTCAGCACCACGTCGAGGTTGGCCAGCCCCAGGTCGGCGTCGAGCACCAGCACCTTGTAGCCGCGCTTCGCCAGCGCGGCGGCGAGGTTGGCCGACACGAAGGTCTTGCCGACGCCGCCCTTGCCGCTGGTGACGGCGAGCACCTTGCCGCGCGGCTTCAGCGGCAGCGCGTCGGTGACGGGGGCGGTGGGAGGTGGGGAGGCGACGTCGTTCATGCGTTCACTCGGCTATCAGGGGCGGCGGCCGGGGCCGCGTCGAGGTCGAGCGCCCCGAACAAGAGGCTTTTTTCCTCGGCGCTCACCGCCAGTACCGGCGGCTGTTCCAGTTGCACCTGGTTGCGGCCGCCTGTCTTGGCGCGGTAGAGCTGCAGGTCGGCACGCTCGATCCACAAGTCAGTGGTCGAGCGCACCCATTCCGGCGCGTAGGCGCCGCCGATGCTGACCGTGACGCGGACCTCGAGGTGCGGGGCCACGGCGATGTCGAGTCCGGCGATGGTCTGGCGGATGCGTTCCGCGACGGTGTGACCGGACAGCGGCCGGCAGTTCGGCAGGATCATGGCGAACTCCTCGCCGCCGTAGCGTGCCAGGGTGTCCATCGGCCGCACGCAGCCGGCGAGGCAGGTGGCGACCGCCTGCAGCACCTGGTCGCCGGCGAGATGGCCGTAGGTGTCGTTGATGGTCTTGAAATGGTCGATGTCGAGCAGCAGGAGCAGCATCGATTCACCGGAGCGCGCCACCGTCTCGATCGCGCGTTCGAGCACCGACAGAAAGTGGCGGCGGTTGCCGAGCCCCGTCAGCGGATCCTTGAGCGACAGATCGCACAAGCCGTCGATCAGCCGCTGCAGGTAATCCAGCGGCGACTCGTCCGGCAGTTGCGCAGCGGTCCGGCCATCGTGTCGCAGCAGGGCGAGCGCATCGTCGAGCCGCAGGGCGGCCAGGTCGAGGGGGAGGTCAGGCGAGGGCGGCAAGGGTCCGGATCGGGTGTCGGCAGAGAGATTTCCCCGCCGAGTATGTGGTGATAGCAGGTTTTGGGCAAGGCCCCGCCGGACGTCGACAACCGGCCACGAGCGGCTAGGCTGGAAGGGTGCAATCAATACAAGGGGGCGACACCATGGCCAAACGATCCTATCCGCTCGGCAAGGTCTACGGCCTGCTCGAACCCGGCCCGGTGGTGTGGGTGGCAACCGCGCACCGGGGGCGCGCCAACCTGATGACGATGTCCTGGCACACCATGATGGAATTCGAACCGCCGCTGGTCGGCTGCGTGATCAGCGGCCGCAATTTTTCCTTCGAGGCGCTGCGCGCAACGCGGGAATGCACGCTCAATATCCCCACGGCGGAACTGGCGAAGCAAGTCGTCGCCGTCGGCAACTGTTCGGGACGTACGGTCGACAAGTTCACACAATTCGGCCTGACCCCCTTGCCGTCATCCGGGATCGGCGCGCCGCGCGTGGCGGAGTGCTATGCAAACCTAGAATGCCGCGTCGCCGACACGCGCTGTGTCAACCGCTACAACTTCTTCGTCCTCGAAGTGGTCAAGGCCTGGGTCGATACCTCGGTCAGGGAACCGGAAACGCTGCACCACCGCGGCAATGGCGTGTTCTTCGTCGCCGGCGAGACGCTGCGCCTGCGTTCGGCGATGAAATAGCAGCTCTGCCACATCGGGCCGGGTCCGCGCCGAAGTCAAGCGCGGAATGATTGCAGCGCGCTGCCGCAGCGACGCCCGCCTCGGGGATAATCGGGCCGCATGAATGCGGTTCCCTACTGGCGCCTGTCCGGTTTCTATTTCTTCTACTTCGCCTTCGTCGGCGCGATCTCGCCGTTCTGGGGCCTTTACCTGCAGTCGCTCGCGTTCAGCGCGGTCGAGATCGGCGTGCTGATGTCGCTTTTGCAGGTGATGCGGATCTTCGCGCCCAACATCTGGGGCCACCTCGCCGACCGCAGCGGGCGCCGCACCGCCATCGTCCAGCTGGCCGCGTTCGGCAGCGCGCTGGCGTTTGCCGGCGTGTTCTTCGGCAGCAGCTTCTGGTGGCTGTTCGCGGTGATGGCGACGGTGAGCTTCTTCTGGAGCGCCTCGCTGCCGCTCGTGGAGGCGATGACGCTGTCGCACCTGGGCGACCGCATCGACGCCTACGGGCGCATCCGCCTGTGGGGCTCGATCGGCTTCATCGTCATGGTCGTGGGGCTGGGCTACGCGTTTGATTACGTGTCGATCGCCTGGCTGCCGTGGGCGGTGCTGGCGGTGATGCTCGGCATCGCCGCGTTCGCGCGGGTGATTCCCGAGGCCGAAATCCTCGCCCACAGCGGCGACCACCAGCCGCTGCGCGAGGTGGTGAAGCGGCCCGAGGTCGCCGCGCTGCTCGTCGCCTGTCTCCTGATGGCGGTGACGCACGGGCCTTACTACACCTTTTATTCGATCTATCTGGTCGACCACGGCTACGACAAATCCCTGGTCGGCTGGCTGTGGGCGCTGGGCGTGATCTGCGAGATCGGGATTTTCCTCGTCGTGCCGCGCATCTTCGCGCGGGTGACGCCGCGCACGCTGATCCTCGCGAGTTTCGCGCTGGCGGTGCTGCGTTTCCTGCTGATCGCGTGGGGGGTCGGGTCGCCCTGGGTCGTATGGGGCGCGCAGACGCTGCACGCCTTCACCTTCGGCACCTATCACGCGGCGGCGGTGGCGCTGATCCACCAGCATTTCCGCGGGCGCCACCAGGCGCGCGGGCAGGCGCTCTACACCAGCATTTCCTACGGCGTCGGCGGCACCATCGGCGGGCTGGCGAGCGGTTTCACCTGGGAGACGCTGGGGCCGGCGTGGACTTACACGCTCGCCGCCGCGAGCGCGGCGCTGGCGTGGGGGGTTTATGCCGTCTGGGGCGCAAACAAAACCCGTGCCAGCCGCCCCGAAGCTATGAAATAATGGACGTTTCCAGCGATTTGACGACCGATTCCGCATGTCCGGCCAGACCCTGTTTCAGAAATTGTGGGACGCCCACGTCGTGCACGTCGAGGCCGACGGCACGACGCTGCTCTACATCGACCGCCACCTGGTGCACGAAGTCACCAGCCCGCAGGCCTTCGAGGGGCTGAAGCTGGCCGGGCGCCGGCCGCGCCGCGTCGACGCGGCGATCGCCGTGCCCGACCACAACGTGCCGACCACCGACCGGTCGCACGGCATCGCCGACCCCATCTCGCGCCTGCAGGTCGAGACGCTCGACGCCAACTGCGCCGAGTTCGGCATCACCGAGTTCAAGATGGACGACGTGCGCCAGGGCATCGTCCACGTCATCGGTCCCGAGGAAGGCCTGACGCTGCCCGGCATGACCGTGGTGTGCGGCGACTCCCACACCTCGACGCACGGCGCGTTCGGCGCGCTGGCCTTCGGCATCGGCACCTCCGAGGTCGAGCACGTGCTGGCGACGCAATGCCTGTGGCAGAAGCCGTCGAAGACCATGCTGGTCAAGGTCGAAGGGCAACTCGGCAAGGGGGTGACGGCGAAGGACATCGCGCTCGCGATCATCGGCGAGATCGGCACCGCCGGCGGCACCGGCTACGCCATTGAGTTCGGCGGTTCGGCGATCCGTGCGTTGTCGATGGAAGGGCGCATGACGCTGTGCAACATGGCGATCGAGGCCGGTGCGCGCGCCGGCATGGTCGCCGTCGATGCGACCACGATCGATTACGTGAAAGGGCGCCCCTACGCGCCCAGGGGCGAAACCTGGGACAAGGCGGTGGCGTGGTGGTCGACGCTGCATTCGGACGCCGACGCGACCTTCGACCGCGTCGTCGAGCTCGACGCTGCGGCGATCGCGCCGCAGGTGACCTGGGGCACCTCGCCCGAGATGGTGACGACGGTGAACGGCCGCGTGCCGGACCCGGCCGACGCGCCGAATGCGATCAAGGCGAACGACTGGACCCGCGCGCTGGAATACATGGGGCTCGCCGCCGGCACGCCGATCGAACAGATCGCGGTCGACAAGGTCTTCATCGGCTCGTGCACCAACTCCCGCATCGAGGACCTGCGCGAGGCCGCTGCCGTGGCGAAGGGCCGCAAGGTCGCCGCCAATGTGAAGCTCGCGATGGTCGTGCCGGGGTCCGGCCTCGTGAAGCGCCAGGCCGAAGCCGAAGGGCTCGACAAGATCTTTCTCGAGGCGGGCTTCGAATGGCGCGAGCCGGGCTGCTCGATGTGCCTGGCGATGAACGCC
>DYFW01000264.1 GCA_020725005.1 Thiobacillus denitrificans | reverse complement strand
TGCCGAGCACATGGCGCGCGAGCCACAGGATCGCACGGTTATAGCCGGTGATGAGCCGATAGCGCGTGTGCGCCGGAAAAGGAAAGCTCAGGAAGGCAACGACGCTGAAAAACAGCGTCAACACGGTCTGCAGAACCGCGAATACGACCGAGCGGATCAGGCTCATGCGGCGGCTTTGAGGAGGTGTTCGACGGCGTCGGCGAGGTCGGCGAATACCGGCGTGTCGGCTGGCAGGCCGCCGGCGGCGAGTGTCTTCTCGCCCTTGCCGGTGCGCACCAGCAAGGGCCGCGCGCCCACGCTCGCCGCCGCCAGGAGGTCGCGCAGCGAATCGCCGATCGCCGGCACGCCCGAGAGATCGCGTCCGTAGCGCGCGGCAATCTCCTCGAACAGGCCCGGCCGCGGTTTGCGGCAGCTGCAGTCCATGTCGGCCGCGTGCGGGCAGTAGAACACCGCCTCGATGCGCCCGCCCGCCTGCGCCACCGCACGGTGCATCTTGGCGTGGATCGCGTTCAGCGTCGCCATCTCGAACAGGCCGCGCGCCAGCCCCGACTGGTTGGTCGCGACGACGACGCGCCAGCCCTCGTGCGTCAGGCGCGCGATCGCCTCCAGGCTGCCGGGAATGGGCTTCCATTCGTCCGGCGACTTGATGAACTGGGCGGAGTCGAAGTTGATGACGCCGTCGCGGTCGAGAATGATGAGTTTCATGCGGGCAGTTTAGGCGGCCAGCCGGGCGATGTCAGCCACCCGGTTCATGGTGCGGTGCAACTGGTTCAGCAGCGCGAGGCGATTGGCCCGGAGCGCGGGATCGTCGGCGTTGACCATCACGCTGTCGAAAAAGGCGTCGACCGGGACTTTCAGCGCGGCGAGCTGCCGCAGCGAGCCGGTGTAGTCGCCCGCCGCGAAGGCGGCGTCGGCCTTGGGCGCGATTTCGCCAAGCGCCGCGAACAGCGCCTTTTCCGCGTCCTCGACGAAGCGCGCCGGGTCGGCGGATTCGCCGACGGCCCCCGCGGCCTTCTTGAGGATGTTGCCGACGCGCTTGTTGGCGGCGGCAAGGCTGGGGGCTTCGGGCAACTTCGAAAATTCGCTCACAGCACGGCAGCGCGAAACGACTTCGTGCAGCGGCGGCAGGTTGGCGAACACCGCCGCCACGGTTTCCGCGCCGAACATCGGCGTCAACTGGTTGGCATTGCGCTCGTAGATGAAGAGCTTCACTTCCTCGGCGACGTTGCCCGCCAGCACCCCCGCCGGGAACACCGACAGCGCGTATTCGATCAGGTCGTCGAGCTTGAGCCGCAGGCCGTCGCGGTCGGTGGCGAACAGCGCGCCCAGGAGCTGGAAGGACTTGATCACCGACAGCGCGTGGCGGCGCAGCGCAAACGGATCCTTGTCGCCGGTGGGCTTGAGCCCGATACCCCAGATGCCGACCAGCGTTTCCATGCGGTCGGCGATCTGCAGCACTTCGCTGACGAGATTGGACACCGACCCGGTCTCGTCGCGGCGCACCCGATACTGGTCGGCGATCGCCTGCGCGACGCGCTCGTCCTCGCCGTCGTGGCGCGCGTAGTAGCCGCCCATGATGCCCTGCAGCTCGGGAAATTCGCCGACCATGTCGGTCAAGAGATCGGCCTTGGCGAGCAATGCGGCGCGGTCGGCCAGATTGACGTCGGCATCGACCCGCCCGGCCACCCAGCGCGCGATCGCGCGCACCCGCTCGACGCGCTCGCCCTGGCTGCCGAGCTTGTTGTGATACACCACCTTCGCCAGCCCGGGCACGCGCGATTCCAGTGTCTTCTTCCGGTCCTGGTCGTAGAAGAACTTGGCGTCGGCCAGACGCGGGCGCACCACGCGCTCGTTGCCGCCGATCACCGCCGACGCATCGGCGGGCGCGATATTGGAAACGATGAGGAATTGGTTCGTGAGCTTGCCGGTGGCGTCCAGCAGCGGGAAATACTTCTGGTTCGCCTTCATGGTGAGGATCAGGCACTCCTGCGGCACGTCGAGGAAGG
>DYFW01000263.1 GCA_020725005.1 Thiobacillus denitrificans | reverse complement strand
CTGAGTTTCTGCACGCCGCGCCCGGCCATCAGCGCCAGTCGCGCCAGGCCCGCCAGCAGCATGACCAGAACCGCGAGCGTGCCGACGAAGCCGGCGACGAGCCTGGCATTCCCGGCGTACCAGGCGATCAGGATCAGGAGCGCGCCGCCGGTGAGGGCAGCGCTCAGCCACGCCCCCAGCGGCAGCGGCGGCAGGTCGCGCCGCAGCACTCTGAGCGGCGGCACGCGCACGAGGCGCAGCAGCGCGGGCAGGCTTGCGCCGGCGAGCGCCAGAAGGCCGCTGGCGATGGCGACGCCGACGGGGACGATGCCCAGTGCGGGCAGGCGCGTGGCCGCTTCGGGCAGGATGAGGCCGGCGAGCGCCTGCTGCATCAGCGCGCCGATCGCCACGCCGGCCATGCTGCCCAGGATGCCGAGCGTGAAGAGCTGCACTGCGTAGAGCAGGCGAAGCTGCGCGGTGGTGGCGCCCATGCAGCGCAAGAGCGCCGCCTGGTCGTAGTGCCGGAGGGCGTGGCGGTGCGCGGCGATGGCGATCGCCGCCACCGACAGCAACAGGCTGATCAGCGCGGTGAGCTGCACATAGTGATCGGCGTTGGCGAAGGCGCCGCGCAGCGTCTCGACGCCGTCGCGCGAACCGAGCAGGCGCTGGGTGGGGTCGAGTCTCGATTTCATCGCCGCGCTGAACGCGGCGAGGGACGCGGGCGCACCGGCGAACTGATACAGATACGTGAGCCGGCTGCCCGGCTGCAGCACGCGCGTGGCCTCGACCTCGTCGGCGCGCAGGAACACGCGCGGCGCGAAGCCGAACACCCCGGCGAGCTGGCCCGGTTCCTCGACGACCACGCCGGCGATGCGGAAGCTGGCTGCGCCGATCTGCACGCGGTCGCCGACCGTGGCGTTGAGGAGCGTCAGCATTTCCTGGTCGACGTAGACCGCGCCGGGCGGGGGCAGGGCGGGACGCGGCGTGCCCGCCTCGAAGGGGCGCGCGGCGATACGCACTTCGCCGCGCAGCGGATACGCGGCGTCGACCGCGCGCAGCGTCCCCAGCTGGAAAGCGCCGCCGCGGCTGACCATGCTGGCGAATTCGAGCGCGCGGCTGCTCTTGAGCGCATGGGGGGGCCAGGCGTCGATCGGTCGCGGGCTGGTGACGAGGAGGTCGGCGCCGAGGAAGCTGGCGCCCTGTTCGCTCATCGCGCGCTTGAGGCGGTCGCCGAGAAAGCCGGTGGTCGACACGCTGCCGACACCGATCACGAGCGCGAGCAGCAGCACCCGCCACTCGCCCGCGCTGCGCTCGCGCTGCAAGAGCCAGAGGCCGAGCCGGGCGAAGCTCATGCCGGCACCGTCTCGGCGACGCGGCCGCCGACCAGATGCAGGCGGCGCCGGCAGCGCGTGGCGAGCGCCGCGTCGTGGGTGACGAGGATCAGCGTGGTGCGGGCGGAGGCATTCAGCTCGAACAGCAGGTCGATGATGCGCGCGCCGGTATCCGAGTCGAGATTGCCGGTGGGCTCGTCGGCGAACACGATTTCGGGGTCGGTGGCGAACGCCCGCGCGAGCGCGACGCGCTGCTGCTCGCCGCCCGAGAGCTGGCGCGGCGTGTGGCCGGCGCGCGTGCCGAGCCCCACGCGCTCGATCCAGTGCCTGGCGCGCGCACGCGCGTCGACACGCCCGGCGAGTTCCAGCGGCAGCATCACGTTTTCCAGCGCGGAAAGCGCCGGCAGCAGCTGGAACGACTGGAACACAAAACCGACGCGGCCGGCGCGCAGGCGCGCGCGGGCGTCCTCGTCGAGTTGGTCGAGGCGCTGGCCGAGCAGCGTGATCTCGCCTGACGAAGGCTGGTCGAGTCCCGCCAGAAGTCCCAGCAACGTCGACTTGCCAGAACCCGAGGCGCCGGTGACGGCGAGTGTGTCGCCTGCCTGGACGGCGAGCGTGATATCGAAGAGGATGGCGAGCGTGCCGTCAGCGGTGGTCACGCGTTGCGAGAGCGCACGGGCGGCGACCACGGCATCGGGGAACT
>DYFW01000262.1 GCA_020725005.1 Thiobacillus denitrificans | reverse complement strand
TGGCGGCCAGCCACACCAGCAGCAGCACCGGTATCCCGATTGCCGCCGTGCCGGTGAAGAAGGCCGCCCAGCCGAACGCATCGACGAATTCACCGGAGAAGCCCGCGATCGACTTGGGCAGGAGCAGCATCACCGAGGTGAACAGCGCGTATTGCGTCGCAGAATAGGCCTGGTTGACCAGGCTGGAAAGGTAGGCGACGAAGGCGGACGACGCGATGCCGGCCGAGAGATTGTCGGCCGACACCGTGAACACCAGCGCGCCGACGTCATGCCCGCGCCCGGCGAGCCACACGAACAGGAGGTTGGTCGCCGCCGACAGCAACGCGCCGAGGAACAGCGTGCGCAGAATGCCCAGGCGCAGCACCAGGAGGCCGCCCAGCCCCGCGCCGGCGATGGTCATGACCACGCCGTAGACCTTGGAGACCGTCGCGACCTCGTCCTTGGTGAAGCCCATCTCCTGGTAGAAGGGATTGCTCATCACGCCCATCACCACGTCCGAGATGCGGTAGACGGCGATCAGCGCCAGCATCAGCACCGCCTGCCATTTGTAGCGCTGGATGAAATCGATGAAGGGCGACAGCACCGCGCCGTAGAACCACGCCGCGGCGCCCAGCATCCAGCCGTGCAAACCGGCGGCGGCGAAACGCTCCCGCGTGTGCGCCTCGCGCTCGACCGTGGCGAGGGCGATTTTCTTCGCGGGTTCGCGGATGATCAGCGTGGTGAGGATGCCCACCGCCATCAGGAGCGCCATCACCGTGTACGCCACCTGCCACGGGCGGAAATCGTAGGTCGCCTCGGACGGGTCGAACGCCGCCGCGATCCACAGCGCGCCCGCGCCCGCGGTGATCATCGCGATGCGGTAGCCCGCCTGGTAGGTCGCCGCCATCGCGCCCTGCTTCTCGGTTTCCACCGCCTCGATGCGGTAGGCGTCGAGCGCGATGTCCTGCGTCGCCGACGCGAAGGCCACGGCCAGCGCGAGGTAGACCATATGGGTCAGATTCTGTGCCGGGTCGGTGTTCGCCATCCCGAACAAGGACAGCGCGATGCACACCTGCGACAGCAGCAGCCACGCCCGCCGGCGGCCCAATGTGCGGGTGAGCACGGGCAGCGGCAGCCGGTCGACCAGCGGCGACCACAGGAACTTGAAGCCGTACGCCAGCCCCACCCAGCTCAAGTGCCCGATCGTCGCGCGCGCGATCCCCGCCTCCGACAACCAGAACGACAGCGTGCCCAGCACCAGCAAGAGCGGCAGCCCGGCCGAAAAGCCGAGGAAGAGCATCCCCACGACGCGGGGGTGGGTGTAGACCTTGAGGGCGGCGAGCCAGGGATGGTTCATCGTGGTCACTGGCAACAATCTCCAGTAGGTCGGGAACACTTTCCCGACGCAGCGGGCCTACGGCTTCCGCCCTGACCCGTGCCATGGACAATGCAGGTGAAAACTGGATGGCTCATGTCAGGGGTGTTGGTGGCTTCGATCAGCTGCGCGGCGTGGTGTGGTCGCGCAGCCAGGCGGCGAGGGTGGCTTCATCCCATTCGCTGGCAGCAACGGCTAATACGGCGAGGGTGGCTTCCGCCTGGGTGGCGGTCAGCCGCTGCCCATTCAAGTAGAGAAACAAGCCCAGCGCCAGGAAAGCCGCGCGCTTGTTGCCATCTACAAACGGATGATTCTTGGCAAGGCCGACGCAGTAAGACGCCGCCAGCTCGCACACATCCGGGTTGCCATAGGCTGCCAGATTCAATGGGCGTGCCAGCGCAGAGTCGAGTAGACCTTCATCGCGCAAGCCCGGCAAACCGCCGTGCTCGGCCAGGCTTTCATCATGCAGCAATAACAGGGCGCGCTTGTCGAACCAGTTCCAGTCGCGCGCCACTTACTTCGCCAGCTCGTGAAAGGTATCGCGGAAGTCGCGCATGAAAGCACGTCCTGCTTCGATCTGCTCTTCCAGGCTAGGGTCGTAGGGTGTCAGCGCCACGCCGTCCGGCGTCTCGGTCACGAACACCGTGTCGCCTTTTTCCAGC
>DYFW01000044.1 GCA_020725005.1 Thiobacillus denitrificans | reverse complement strand
TGGTGGCCGAAAGCTTCGACGAGCGCAACCCGGCGGTGAAAAAGCTGCTGGCCGAAGCCATCGCAGCCTGCAAGCGGCACGACAAATACATCGGCATCTGCGGCCAGGGGCCGAGCGACCATCCCGATCTCGCCGAATGGCTGCTGGAACAGGGCATCGGGTCGATCTCGCTCAATCCGGACACGGTCGTCGCGACCTGGCGCCGCCTGGCGGCAGCCTGAGCGGCCCCGTCATTGAGCCCTCTTTGGCGATGGAGTAGAATCCCGCATCACCCGCCCTCGCGCCCAACATGCCGAAGTACGTCTTTGTCACGGGTGGGGTGGTTTCTTCCCTCGGGAAAGGGATCGCCTCCGCCTCGCTCGCTGCGCTGCTCGAATCGCGCGGCATCCGCGTCACCCTGCTGAAGCTTGATCCGTACATCAACGTCGATCCTGGCACCATGAGCCCGTTCCAGCACGGCGAGGTGTTCGTGACCGACGATGGCGCCGAGACCGACCTCGACCTGGGGCACTACGAGCGCTTTTCCAGCGCGCGCATGAGCCGGCGCAACAACTTCACCACCGGCCAGATCTACAAGTCGGTCATCGACAAGGAGCGCCGCGGCGATTACCTCGGCGGCACGGTGCAGGTCATTCCGCACATCACCGACGAGATCAAGCGCCACATCCGCGACGGCGCGGGCGATGCCGACGTCGCGCTGGTCGAGATCGGCGGCACGGTGGGCGACATCGAATCGCTGCCCTTCCTCGAGGCCATCCGGCAAATGGGTTTCGAGGATGGCAGGGAGAACACCTGCTTCATCCATCTCACGCTCTTGCCCTACATCGCCACCGCCGGCGAGCTGAAGACCAAGCCGACCCAGCACTCGGTCAAGGAATTGCGCGAGATCGGCATCCAGCCCGACATCCTCCTGTGCCGCGCCGACCGCGAGATTCCGGTCGACGAGCGCCGCAAGATCGCACTTTTCACCAACGTGCGCCCCGAGGCGGTGATCGAGGTGCGCGACGCCGACTCGATCTACAAGATCCCGGCGATGCTGCACGAGCAGATGCTCGACGAAATCGTCTGCCACAAGCTCGACATCCTCGCGCGCGCCGCCGATCTGTCGGTCTGGAAAAACCTGGTGCACGCGCTCGAGCACCCGCAGCACACCGTCGACGTCGCCTTCGTCGGCAAGTACGTCGACCTCACCGAATCCTACAAGTCGCTGTCCGAGGCGATGATCCACGCCGGCATGCATACGAAGAGCCGGGTGAAAATCCACTACATCGACTCCGAGCAGATCGAAAAGAGCGGCACCGACTGCCTCAGGGACATGGACGCGATCCTGGTGCCCGGCGGCTTCGGCAAGCGCGGCGTCGAGGGCAAGATCGCCGCGATCCGCTACGCGCGCGAGAACAAGGTGCCCTACCTGGGCATCTGCCTCGGCATGCAGCTCGCCGTCGTCGAGTTCGCGCGCAACGTCGCCGGCATGGCGGATGCGCATTCGACCGAGTTCGATCCGGCGACCACGCACCCGGTCATCGGGCTCATTACCGAATGGCTCGACCGGACCGGCCAGATCGAGAAGCGCAGCGAGCAGTCCGACCTGGGGGGCACCATGCGCCTCGGCGGCCAGCCCTGCAATCTCAAGCCCGGCACGCTGGCCCACGACATCTATGGCGCCGACAGCATCGTCGAGCGCCATCGCCACCGTTACGAAGTCAACAACACGCTGCTCGCCGCGCTCGAGGCCTGTGGCCTCATCGTCGCCGGGCGCGCGCCGGGCACCGACCTGTGCGAGATGGTCGAGCTGCCGCGCGACGTCCACCCCTGGTTCGTCGCGTGCCAGTTCCACCCCGAATTCACCAGCAACCCGCGCAACGGTCATCCGCTGTTCATCGCCTTCGTGAAGGCCGCGCTGGCGCAGCAGGAGCGTGCAAAATGAAGCTTTGCCATTTCGAGGCCGGAATCGACCAGCCGCTGTTCCTGATTGCCGGCCCCTGCGTCATCGAATCCGAGCAACTGGCGATGGACACCGCCGGCACGTTGAAGGAATTGTGCGCGTCGCTCGACCTGCCCTTCATCTACAAATCCTCGTTCGACAAGGCCAACCGCTCGTCGACCGCGTCGTTCCGCGGGCTGGGACTGGAAGAAGGCCTGCGCATCCTGTCGGAAGTCAAAAAGCAGATCGGCGTGCCGGTGCTTACCGACGTCCACGAGGACACGCCCTTGAACGAAGTGGCCGCGGTCGTCGACGTGCTGCAGACACCGGCCTTCCTGTGCCGCCAGACCAACTTCATCCAGAACGTCGCCAGGCAGGGGAAGCCCGTCAACATCAAGAAGGGCCAGTTCCTCGCGCCGTGGGACATGCAGAACGTCGTCGACAAGGCGCGCGCCGTCGGCAATGATCAGATCATGGTGTGCGAGCGCGGCGTCTCGTTCGGCTACAACACGCTGGTCTCCGACATGCGGGGCCTGGCGATCATGCGTTCGACCGACTGCCCGGTGGTGTTCGACGCCACCCACTCGGTGCAGCAGCCGGGCGGGCAGGGCACGAAGAGCGGCGGCCAGCGCGAATTCGTGCCGGTGCTGGCGCGTGCCGCGGTGGCGGCAGGCGTGGCCGGCGTGTTCGCCGAGACGCACCCCAACCCCGAGTGCGCACTGTCCGACGGCCCCAACGCGTGGCCGCTCGGCATGATGCGCGAACTGCTGGAAACGCTGAAGGAAATCGACGCGCTGGTGAAACAGCGTGGCTTCATCGAACACCGGTTGATGAAAACCTGATCCGCGAAGGACACGAAGTCAAGCCGAGGCAAGCCCCGGGTTTTCTTCGCGTTCTTCGTGGTTGAAAATTGAATCCGAAGGAAACTAAAGTGAGTGCAATTATCGATGTCGTCGCCCGGGAAATTCTCGACTCCCGCGGCAATCCCACCGTTGAAGCCGACGTGCTGCTGGAATCCGGCGTGCTGGGCCGCGCCGCCGTGCCGTCCGGCGCGTCCACCGGTTCGCGCGAGGCGATCGAACTGCGTGACGGCGACAAGTCGCGCTACCTCGGCCGTGGCGTGCTGAAGGCCGTCGAACACGTCAACACCGAAATCTGCGAGGCCATCATCGGGCTCGACGTCGAGGACCAGGCGTTCATCGACCGCACCATGATCGAGCTCGACGGCACCGAGAACAAGTCGCGCCTCGGCGCCAATGCCATTCTCGCGGTGTCGATGGCGTGCGCACGTGCCGCGGCCGAGCAGGCCGGCCTGCCGCTCTACCGCTACCTGGGCGGCGCCGCGCCGATGGCGCTGCCGGTGCCGATGATGAACATCATCAACGGCGGCGCGCATGCCAACAACAATATCGACATGCAGGAATTCATGATCATCCCGGTCGGCGCACCGAGCTTCCGCGAGGCCCTGCGCTACGGCGCCGAGGTGTTCCACGCGTTGAAGAAGCTCCTGGACGATGCCGGCATGGCGACTACCGTCGGTGACGAGGGGGGCTTCGCGCCCAACCTCGAATCGCACGAGGCCGCGCTGAAACTCATCGTACAGGCGATCGAGAAGGCGGGGCTCCAGCCCGGCATCGACGTCGCCATCGGCGTCGACTGCGCCGCGTCGGAGTTCTACAAGGACGGGCTCTACCATCTCGAATCGGAAGGGCTCAAGCTGACCGCAGAGAAATTCACCGACTATCTTGCCGCCTGGTGCGACAAGTACCCCGTCATCAGCATCGAAGACGGCATGGCCGAGGGCGACTGGGATGGCTGGAAGCTCCTCACCGACAAGCTGGGCCGCCGCGTGCAGCTGGTGGGCGACGATCTTTTCGTCACCAATACCCGGATCCTCAAGGAAGGCATCGACAAGGGCATCACCAACTCGATCCTCATCAAGGTCAACCAGATCGGCACGCTGTCGGAAACTTTCCAGGCCATCGAAATGGCCAAGCAGGCCGGCTATACCGCGGTGATCTCGCATCGTTCGGGCGAGACCGAGGACAGCACGATCGCCGATCTCGCCGTGGCGACCAACGCCCGCCAGATCAAGACCGGCTCGCTGTCGCGCTCCGACCGCATGGCCAAGTACAACCAGCTGCTGCGCATCGAGGAAGAGCTCGGCGAATCGGCGAGCTATCCGGGACGTGATGCTTTCCGCCAACGCGGCTAGACCGGCTGCGCACGA
Source organism: Thiobacillus denitrificans (assembly GCA_020725005.1). Taxonomy (GTDB): domain Bacteria; phylum Pseudomonadota; class Gammaproteobacteria; order Burkholderiales; family Thiobacillaceae; genus Thiobacillus; species Thiobacillus denitrificans_G. Next base: position 18,655 of record DYFW01000044.1, on the reverse strand, counting down.
CCTGCTCGCCTGGCTCCGCCGGCATGGGCTGACCGGCTTGCTGGCGGGTGCGATCATCCTGCTGCAATATCCCTTGTGGCTGGGCGAGGGCGGCTGGCTGAAAGTGCGTGAATATGCGCAGAAAATCACCACGCAGCGGGAAATGAACCAGCGGCAGGCAGCGCGCAACGCCGGCCTGCTGGCGGAGTTGCGCGACCTCAAGCAGGGCCATGACGCCGTCGAGGAACGGGCGCGCAACGAACTGGGCATGATTGCACCGGACGAATGGTTCGTCCGGGTAGTGTCGGCGCAGGCCGGCCAGTCGGGGCAAACGAATGAGTGACTTGCTAGTCTTGCTGGTGCTGATCGGCGTGGTTCTCGTCGGTGGCGTGATGCTGTACAACTGGCAGGTGGAGCGCCGTTTCCGCAAGCAGGCGGATGCGGCGTTCCAGCCGCCGGCGGCCGACCCGCTGGCGTCGGCGGACGCGCCGCCGCGCGATGCGGCGGCGCGTATCGAGCCTGCCCTGCAGGCCCCGGCATCCGAGGTCGCACACGATACATACACAGGCGACGCCGAACCGCGCATGGCGGCCGACGCGGCATCTGAACCGTCTGCGCGGCCCGCCGGGGAGACGGCGCAGGCCGATGCGCCGCGTGGCGCACCGGTGCCGGCGCCCTACGACGAGCTGATCGAGTACCGGGTGCGCATCAGCGGCGACGCCCTGCCATCGGCGCTGTTTGCCGATGTGTTCAGCCAGGTGCGCGCGCTGGGCAAGCCGGTGCGCTGGTCCGGCCTGCCCGTTGGCGCCGCGGCGTGGGAGCCGCTGCAGCCCTGGCGCGAGGGGCGCTACCAGCAGGTGCTGGTGACGCTGCAGCTGGCCGATCGCAACGGCGCGGCACAGGCGGAACAGCTCGCTGCGCTGTGCAGCCTGCTGCAGGCCCTGTCCGAAAGCCATGGCCTGCGGGTGGTGTGCGACGAGGCCGATGAAGCACTGGAACGCGCGCAGGCGATCGATCGTTTCTGTGTCGATGTCGACGTGCTGATCGGGCTCAATGTCGTGGCGCGCGGCGAGGGCACGATCGACCTCGCGCGCATCGTGCGCGAGGCGGAGGATCGCGGCATGGTGCTCGGCGCCGACGGCGTGTTCCAGCTGCTCGACAGCCGCGGCGAACCCTTGTACGTCCTGTGCAATCATGATGCCGAGCCCTTTGTGATCGAGGGGATCGAAGGACAGGTTTCGCAGGGGGTCACCCTGCAGTTCGACGTTCCGCGCGTGCCGGACGGCCTCAAGGTGTTCGACAGCATGGTCGCCTTCGGCCGCAAACTCGCGAATGACGTCGGCGGCCTGCTGGTGGACGACAACCTGCGTCCGCTGACCGACAGCGGCATCGAGAAGATACGCGGCCAGCTCACGCAGATCTACGAACGCATGGAAGCGCGCGGCGTGCCTTCCGGTTCACGCCGGGCGCTGCGCCTGTTCTCCTGATGGTGCCCACCGAGGTGCGGGCGCGCGCGGCCGCGCTGCGCGAGGAAATCGAGCGCCATAACTACGCGTACTACGTGCTCGACGCGCCGACCATCCCCGATGCCGAGTATGACCGCCTGTTCCAGGAACTGCAGGCGATCGAGACAGCGTATCCCGAACTCGTCACCCCCGATTCGCCGACGCAGCGTGTCGGCGGCCAGGCGCTCGACGCCTTTCCCAAGGTGCGTCACGCCGTGCCCATGCTGTCGATTCGCACCGAGACCGACACGAGCGAAGCGGGCGCCCGCGCCTTCGATGCCCGGGTGCGCAAGGAGCTGGGCCTCACCGACGCCGATCCGCCGGTCGAATACCACGCCGAGCTGAAATTCGACGGCCTCGCCATCAACCTGCGCTACGAGGCAGGCGTGCTGGTGCTGGCGGCCACGCGTGGCGACGGCGAGACGGGCGAAGTCGTCACGCAGAACGTGCGCACCGTGCGCGCGGTGCCCTTGCGCCTGCGCACCGCGCATCCGCCGGCAGTGCTCGAGGTTCGCGGCGAGGTATACATGCGGCGCGACGATTTCGAGCGCTACAACGCGAGGCAGCGCGCAGCCGGCAAGCCGACGCTGGTCAACCCGCGCAATGGCGCCGCGGGCAGCATCCGCCAGCTCGATCCCAAAGTCGCGGCGCAGCGGCCGCTGTCCTTCTTCGCCTACGGGCTCGGCGAGGTACGGGGCTGGCCGGGCGCGCCGGAGACGCACAGCGCCGCGCTCGATGCGCTGGTCGGATTCGGCGTGCCGGTGTGCGCCGAGCGGCGCGTGTGCCACGGCGCGGATGAACTGGTCGCCTTCCACGCCGAGATCGCCGCGCGGCGCGACCGGCTGCCGTTCGATATCGACGGCGTAGTGTACAAGGTCAACCGTTTCGACCTGCAGCGCGCACTTGGTTTTGTCACGCGCGAGCCGCGCTGGGCGGTGGCGCACAAGTATCCGGCGCAGGAGCAGCTGACCGTGGTCGAGGCGATTGACGTGCAGGTCGGGCGTACCGGCATACTGACGCCGGTCGCGCGGCTGGCCCCGGTGTTCGTCGGCGGCGTGACGGTGACCAACGCGACCCTGCACAACCAGGACGAGATCGACCGCAAGGACGTGCGCGTCGGTGATACCGTGATCGTGCGGCGCGCCGGCGACGTCATTCCCGAAATCGTCGGCGTGGTGCGGGAGCGGCGGCCGCGGCCCGAGCCGCCGCGTTTCGACATCCTGCAGCATTACCCGACGTGCCCGGAGTGCGGCTCGCACGTGGTGCGGCTCGAGGGCGAGGCCGCGGTCCGCTGCACCGGCGGGCTCTACTGCCCCGCGCAGCGCAAGCAGGCATTGCTGCATTTCGCCTCGCGCCGCGCGATGGACATCGAGGGGCTGGGCGACAAGCTGGTCGACCAACTGGTCGACCGCGGCCTCGTGCAAACGCCCGCCGACCTGTACCGCCTGGATCAGGCAGCACTGGCGGGCCTGGAACGCATGGCCGACAAGTCGGCCGCCAACCTGCGCGCGGCGATCGAGGCGAGCAAATCGACCACGCTCGCGCGTTTCATTTTCGCGCTCGGCATCCGCAATGTCGGCGAGGCCACCGCCAAGGATCTGGCGCGGCATTTCGGCTCGCTCGACGCGCTGATCGCCGCCACCGAGGCAGACCTGATGGCGGTGCGCGATGTCGGTCCCATCGTCGCGCAGTCCATCGTGCAGTTCTTCCGCGAGCCGCACAATCTCGATGTGGTGAGGAAACTCCGCGACGCCGGCGTGCACTGGCCGGAAGACGCCGGTGTGCAACAATCGGCGGGTATCCTGGCGGGCAAGACGCTGGTGTTGACCGGCACGCTGCCGACGCTGACACGCGAGAATGCCAAGGCCATGATCGAGGCGGCGGGCGGCAAGGTGGCCGGCTCCGTGTCGAAGAAGACCGATTATGTCGTGGCCGGCAGCGAGGCCGGTAGCAAGCTTGCGAAGGCGCAGGCGCTGGGCGTCCCCATCCTTGACGAGGCGGGGTTGATGGCGCTGCTCGCGTCGGCGGGGAAATGAGCGGCGGCCTGCGAATGATGCCGGGCGAACCGTATTCGTTCGTGCACCTTTGCGTCCGTCGTGGAGGTTTTTTTGATTCAGTCATCGGGAAACAGACATGCAGAAAGTAAAAAAAGCCGTGTTTCCGGTCGCAGGTCTCGGCACGCGCTTCCTGCCGGCGACCAAGGCCAGCCCCAAGGAAATGCTGCCCATCGTCGACAAGCCGCTGATCCAGTATGCGGTCGAGGAGGCGATGGAAGCCGGCGTCACCGACATCATCTTCATCAGCAGCCGCACCAAGCGCACGGTCGAGGATCATTTCGACAAGGCGTATGAGCTCGAGACCGAACTCGCGGCGCGCGGCAAGAATCGCGTGCTCGAGCTGGTGCAGTCGATCCGCCCGCCCGGCATCAACTTCATCTACATCCGCCAGGCCGAGGCGCTGGGCCTGGGGCATGCCGTGCTGTGCGCGCAGCCGGTCGTCGGCAATGAACCCTTCGCGGTGATCCTGGCTGACGACCTCATCGACGGCTCGCCCGCCGTGATGAAGCAGATGGTCGACCAGTACGACTACTACCAGTGCTCGGTGCTGGGGGTGCAACAGGTGGCGCCGGAAGAGACGGCGTCCTACGGCATCGTCGACGCCAGCCCGCTGGGCGAGCGGGTATCGCGGATCAACGCAATCGTGGAAAAACCCAGGCCGGAGGTGGCGCCCTCGACACTGGGCGTGGTGGGGCGCTACATCCTCACGCCGCGTATTTTTCACCACATCCAGCATCTCCAGCCCGGCGCGGGGGGCGAACTGCAGCTCACCGACGCCATCGCCGCGCTCCTGAAGGAGCAACAGGTGCTGGCCTACGCCTTCGACGGGGTGCGCTACGACTGCGGCAGCAAGCTCGGCTATCTCCAGGCGACGGTGGAATATGCGCTCAAGCACGACGAAGTCCGCAGCGATTTCGCGGCGTACCTGAAGAATCTGGCGTGCTGACGCGGGCCGGCCTCCGGGTTCAGGCAACGGCTAGCGATCGTTTGAGGTTTTTCGCGTAAGGCGATTCGCGCAGCCAGGCGATCAGGACCTCGGCCGGCATCGGCCTGCCCATCAGGTAGCCCTGCGAGGCATCGCAGCCCAGTATCTCGAGCGTGTCCCAGGTGTCCTGGGTTTCCACGCCCTCGGCGATCACCTTGAGCCCGAGGTTGTGCGCGAGGTCGATGATCGAGCGCACGATCACCGCGTCGTTGTCGTTTTTTTCCATGTCGAGCACGAAGGATTTGTCGATCTTGAGCTTGTCGACCGGCAGCCGCTTGAGGTAGGCGAGCGAGGAATACCCCGTACCGAAGTCGTCGATCGCGATCGTTACGCCCATGCGGTCGAACTCGGAAAGTATGGCGAGCGCGTCGCCGGGGTTGTCCATGACCGCGCTCTCGGTGATTTCCAGCGTCAGGGTTTTCGCGCTCACGCCGATCTCGTCGAGCAGTGCCTGTACGCTGGCGGCGAGATTCGTGTCCTGCAGGTTGCGCGCAGAGAGATTCACCGCCATCTCGAGGGGGTAGCCGCTGCGCTGCAACAGCAGTAGCGTCTGCAAGGCGGTGCGCAGCACCCAGTGCGAGAGCGGCCCGATGAGGCCGGCGTCCTCGGCCAGCGGCACGAAGCTGTCCGGGCCGAGGAAGCCGCGCTGCGGATGATTCCAGCGTACCAGCGCCTCGAGACCGACCACGCACTGGCTGCGATGGTCGATCTGCGGCTGGAAATGGAGGGTGAGCTGGCCGGACTGGATGGCCTCGCGCAACTCGCTCTTTAGCGACAGATCGTTGCGGTTGCTTTGATCGTGCTCCGGAGCGTATAGGGCATAGCCCTGGCCGCTGTTCTTGGCGACGTACATGGCGATGTCGGCGCAGCGCAAGAGGCCGCCGGCGTCGTCGCACTGCTGGGGATAGAACGCGATGCCCATGCTTGCGCTGAGGTCGATGCCCTGATTCCTCCAGTGGAAGGGGCGGTCGAGCACGTCGAGCAGTTTTCTTGCGATGACGCCGGCCTCCTCGGGCGTGATGTCGTGGAGCAGGACGACGTATTCGTCGCCGCCCAGCCGTCCCACCGTATCGACCGCACGCACGGCCTGCAGCAGCCGGTTGCCGGCCTCGCGCAGCAGCTCGTCGCCGACGGTGTGTCCCAGGGTATCGTTGACTGCCTTGAAGCGGTCGAGGTCGAGCAGCGCGACGGCGAACGAGGTGCCGTCGCGCCTGGCCAGCCCGATTTCGTATTCCAGCTGCCGCTGCAGCAGCGTGCGGTTGGCGAGCCCCGTGAGCGGGTCGTACAGGGCCTGGTCGGCGAGTTGCCGGGCCTGGCGGGTGACATGGCGGCCGACGATCCAGGCGATCAGGATGCCTGTTGCCAGCGCCAGCGTACCGAGGCTGAGCATCAGGGTGCGGACGTGCAGGTACGCTTCCTCGGCGTCGAGCACGGCCTGGTTGGTCTGCTGCCGTTGCAGATCGACCAGGCTGCCGACCTGCTCGGCGATCGCGCGCTGGCGCGGCATGGCCACGTTGCGGATGCGTTCGAATATCGCGGCCTGGTCGTCCATGAACACGGACATCTCGACCACTGCCTGGACTTCCGGCTGGGCCTGCCGGGTCAGTTCGAGAATATGGGCGAGGACGCGCCGCTCCGCCTCGCTGGTCGCCATCGACTCGAGCCGCATGCGCGCCTGCACGTAGCGATTGCCCTGCGCGTTGAAACGCTGGATCTCGGCGTCGCGGTCGAAGGGGTCGGTCATGAGAGAGCGCGTGCATCGACAGCGCACGCTCGCGCAGGGCGCTGTGCATCACTGTCGCCAGTTCAGTCTTGACGTTGTTGTTCTGGGCGATGTCGCGCAGGCGGCGGTTGGCGTCCGACACGTGCCGCAGGCCGATCGCGCCGAGTGCGACCATGAGGCCGAGCACGAATACGAAACCGAAGGTAATGTGCAGGCCCATGCCGGGGGCCTGAACGCGCTGTCTCATTGTTTTCACCGGGCGATGTCGGGGTCGCGGGCGTCGGCAAGATGTGTTCCATGGATTAACGGCACTTTATTCCATGACTTGAGCAGGGTTTGTGGCCGCGCCGGGAATCGCCTCATGCGCCGCAGCCGTGCAGCCAGACCGCGGCCTCGAGGGCGTCAGCGGCGGGCTGGCCCTGGCCGACGCGGGCGAGCACCATGCCCGTGAGGCGGTCGCCGGTGCCGGCCTGGGCGAGCCACGGGCCGCCGCTGGTGTTGACTGCGTAACGGCCGTCGGGATGGGCGATGACGGTGCCGGCGCCCTTGAGCGCGACATGGGCGCCGGCGAGGGCGACGAGGCGCCGCGCGGCACCGACGCGGTCGGCCTGGATGGCCGACGGCGTGGTGCCGAGCAGGCGCGCGGCCTCGCCGGGATGTGGTGTCATCAGAGTGGGGGCGCCGCGCGCGCCGAGCTGCGACAGGCGCGCGGGGGCGGCGGCCAGGAGGTTGAGCGCGTCGGCGTCGAGCACGAGCGGGCAGGGCGCGGCGAGCGCGGCGTCCAGCAGGGCTTCGGCGCGCTTGCTCTGGCCGAGCCCCGGGCCGAGGGCGAGGGCGTCGAGCGGCTGGGCGACGAGCCGTTCCGGCGGGGCCAGCATGAGCCGGGGCTCGTCGTAGTCGACCACGAGGCGGTCGTCGAGGGCCCCGAGGGTGACGCTGCCGGCGCCGTGTTCGAGGGCGGCGCGGCCGGCGAGGAGGCCGGCGCCGACCAGGCCGGGGGCGCCGCCGACGACGCCGACGCGGCCAAAATCGCCCTTGTGGCTGTTGTGTTTTCGTGGCGGCAGGCGATGCCGGGCTTCGAGCCGAGTGAGTACGCTGCCCGCGACGTCAGGCAGCAGGTCGGGGTCGACGTCGAGTGTGGCGAGCCACACGCGGCCGGCGAAATCAGTTCCGTCGGCGGTGAAGAGCCCCGGTTTGAGGCCGATGAAGGTGAGCGTATGGTCGGCCCGCACGGCGTAGCCGTGCACGCAGCCGGTATCGGCATCGAGGCCGCTTGGCACGTCGAGTGCGAGGCGCGGGCAGGGCAGGGCGTTGACGGCTTCGATCCAGCGCGCGTCGATGCCTGCCACGGTGCGCGTGAGGCCGACGCCGTAGAGTCCGTCGACGACGAGGCTGTAGTCCTGCCCGCCGGGCAGGTCGGCCAGCACGGCGCCGCCGCAGGCCTGCCAGGCGGCGCGGGCGGCAGCGGCGTCCGGCGGCAGCCGCGCGGGATCGGCGCGGCTCACGACGACGACGCGGTGACCCAGGCGGGTCAGCCGTCGCGCGGCGACCAGCGCATCGCCGCCGTTATGGCCGGGGCCGGCCAGCACCAGCACCGGGGCGCCGGTATCGAGCGCGAACCGGGCGGCGAGCTCGGCGGCGGCCTCGCCGGCAGCCGTCATCAGCGAGCGACCGGCGTGCCGTTCGGCCCAGCGTCGTTCCACGGCCCGGATGTCGGCGGCGGCGAAGACGGGCGGCGATACGAGCGAGGCGGCGGCGATCGGCATGGCGGGCGGCGGCGGGACGGGTCGTGCGATCTTACCCCGGTATGCTAGCGGGCGTGGCATGGTTGGTATGGACTACGCTGCGGGTATACAGGTCGCCGCCCTCCTGCCGTTAGTAAGGCTGGCCGGACTGCCGGCCATGGCAAACACAAGGAGCACGACATGCATCGACGCAGTTTCCTGGCGGGGCTGGCCGGCCTGGCCGCGCTGCCGTTCGCGGCGCAGGCCCAGACGCGCAGCCTCAACCTCGGGGTCTATCCCGGCACCGGCAAGGCCGATATCGTGATGGGCGATTTCCGTGCGTACGCCATGCCGTTCGCGCAGGCGCTGGGCGCGGCGATCAATGCGCAGCCCAAGCTCACCCTGTTCCGCAGCATCCGCAGCGTCATGAACTCGCTCAAGAGCGGCCGTCTCGACCTCTACTTCGTGCCACCGACGGTGGCGGTGGCTGTGCTCGACCATGATTTTTCTCCCGTGGTGCGCGTGCGCGACGAGGCCACCGGCATGATGGTGCGCCGCAAGGGGGTGAAACAGGTGGAAGCGGTCGCCTTCACCGAGAAGGAATCGTGGCTCGACGTGATGGGGCGCTGGACGTTGAAGCAGAACAAGCACACGGGGCTCAAGACCTACAATTTCAAGACGCAGGACGATGTCGCGCTGGCGATCGAGCGCAACTACGCCCAGGCCGGCAGCCTGCGCATTTCCAAGGCCAGGCAGATGATCGAGAAGGGGCTCGTGGAAGTCTGGTACGAGTTGCCGAAGACGCCGGATTTCACGCTGATGGCGAGCAACCGCCTGAGCCAGGCCGAGCGCGACCGGCTGGGCGCCGCGGCGGCCGGCCTCGCCCAGCCGGTGATCGATTCGCTGCAACAGACCATCCACAGCAAGGTGACCGGTTTCGTCATCGACAAGCAGGCCGATTACCAGATCATCAAGCGGGCGATGAAGGATGCCGGGTACTGAGCCCTTGTCCGTCACGGGCAGGCGGCTTTGCCGCCCGCGTTCTGCGGGCTACACTGAATAGTCAGTTACCTGGAGGAGCGAAGCATGGATACTCCGCCCCGCAACCCGGCGGGCGCGCCGATCGCACCCTGTTCCGAAGATGACGCCTGCACCGTGCTCACCTGCGAAGTCTGCCTGAAGGAAATTCCCGCCGACGCCGTCCAGGTGACCGACGCGCAGGACTACGTGCATCATTTCTGCGGACTCGATTGCCTGGAAGCCTGGCGCAAGCAGGCGCAGGCGTCGGCGCCCCGATAGCCCGGCTTCCGCCGCCCCGATCGGCTAAAATGGCGACTTTGCCCGCTCGCAAAGCCGCACATGTCCGCCATCGTCTCCCTTCCCGGCGCTGCCGCGCTGTCGCCCTTCCGTCTCGACAAGATCCGCCGCGAGGCCGCGCAACAGGGCATCGTGCTGGGCGCGCTGGCGGCGCGCCACTGGCATTTCCTGGAAGTCGACGGCGAGCTCGATGACGCGGCGAGCGCATTGCTCGCGCAGGCATTGGATTACGGCACGCCGGCTGATACGCCGACGGCGGACGATCCGCTCCTGCTCGTCACGCCGCGTCCGGGCACCATCTCGCCGTGGTCGTCGAAGGCGACCGACATTCTCCGCAACTGCGGCCTCGCGCAAGTCCGCCGCATCGAGCGCGGCGTCGCCTTCCTCGCGCGCGACGCAGCGGGCGTCCCGTTCGCGGGCGACGCGCGTGCGCGCCTCCTGCCGCTGTTGCACGACCGCATGACCGAGACGGTGATGACGCTCGCCGACGTCGCGCGGCTGTTCCGCCACGTGCCGCCACGCGAAATGACTGCGGTCGACGTGCTCGGCGGCGGGCGCGCCGCCTTGACCGCGGCCAACCGCGAACTGGGGCTGGCACTGTCCGATGACGAGGTCGACTACCTGGTCGACAACTTCACCCGCATCGGCCGCAATCCCACCGATGTCGAGCTGATGATGTTCGCGCAGGCCAACTCCGAGCACTGCCGCCACAAGATCTTCAATGCCAGTTGGGTGATCGACGGCGTCCCACAGGCGAAGTCGCTGTTCGGCATGATCCGCGACACCCACGCCGCGCATCCCGCGGGCACGGTGGTCGCGTATTCGGACAATGCCTCGGTGATCGAGGGCGCCGAGATCGACCGCTTCTACCCGCGCGCCGACGGCCGCTACGCCTACGGCACGGAGCTCACCCACGTATTGATGAAGGTCGAGACGCACAACCACCCGACCGCGATCTCGCCCTTCCCCGGCGCGGCGACCGGCAGCGGCGGCGAGATCCGCGACGAGGGCGCGACCGGCACCGGTTCCAAGCCCAAGGCGGGCCTGACCGGGTTTTCGGTGTCCAACCTCAACATTCCCGGCCATGAACAGCCGTGGGAAGTCCAGCCCTACGGCAGGCCCGACCGCATCGTGAGCGCGCTTTCGATCATGCTCGAAGGCCCGATCGGCGCGGCGGCGTTTAACAACGAATTCGGCCGCCCCAACCTGGCCGGCTATTTCCGCACTTTCGAGGAAACCGTCGCCGGCGAGCGCCGCGGCTACCACAAACCCATCATGCTGGCAGGCGGCGTCGGCAGCATCCGCGCCGATCACGTGCACAAAAAGCGGTTGCCGACCGGCACGCTGCTGATCCAGCTGGGCGGCCCCGGCATGCTGATCGGCCTGGGCGGCGGCGCCGCCTCGTCGATGGACACCGGGGCGAACGCGGCCGATCTCGATTTCGATTCGGTGCAGCGCGGCAACCCGGAAATGGAGCGGCGCTGCCAGGAAGTCATCGACCGCTGCTGGCAGCTGGGCGAGCAGAATCCCATTCTTTCCATCCACGACGTCGGCGCCGGCGGCCTGTCCAACGCGCTGCCCGAGCTGGTGCACGGCGGCGGCCGCGGCGGGCGCTTCGAACTGCGCGCCGCGCCGTCGGAAGAGAGCGGCATGTCGCCGCGCGAGATCTGGTGCAACGAGGCGCAGGAACGCTACGTGCTGGCGATTCCGCCGGGCCGCCTGGCCGAGTTCCGCGCGATCTGCGAACGTGAGCGCTGCCCGTTCGCCGTACTGGGCGAGGCAACCGAAGACAATCACCTCCTGGTCACCGACAGCCATTTCGGCAACGCGCCGGTCGACGTCAGCCTCGACGTCATCCTCGGCAAGCCGCCGAAAATGACGCGTGACGTCGTGCATCGACAGAACTTGCCGGCGCCGCTGGTTCTCGACGGCATCGACCTCAAGGACGCGATCTACCGCGTGCTGGCGATGCCCGGCGTCGCCTCCAAGATGTTCCTCATTTCCATCGGCGACCGCACGGTCGGCGGCCTGACCGCGCGCGACCAGTGCGTCGGACCGTGGCAGGTGCCGGTGGCCGACTGCGCGATCACGCTGGCCGGCTACCACACGACGCGGGGCGAAGCCTTCTGCCTCGGCGAGAAGGCGCCGCTGGCGCTGGTCGACGCGCCGGCCTCGGGCCGCATGGCGATCGCCGAGGCGATCACCAACCTCGCTGCCGCGCGCGTCGACGGACTGGGGCAGGTCAAGCTCTCGGCCAACTGGATGGCGCCGGCGGGCCACCCCGGCGAGGACGCCGCGCTGTTCGACACCGTCGCCGCGGTGTCGCAATACTGCCAGGCGCTCGGCGTGTCGATTCCGGTCGGCAAGGATTCGATGAGCATGAAGACCGTGTGGCAGGAGAACGGCGAGAGCAAATCGGTGGTGTCGCCGATCTCGCTGGTGGTTTCCGCCTTCGCCACCACGCCCGATGCGACCCGCCACCTGACGCCGCAGCTGCGTCTCGACGCCGGCGACACGGACCTTGTCCTCATCGACCTCGGCCGCGGCAGGAACCGGCTCGGCGCATCGAGCTTCGCGCAGGCGTTCAAACAGGTCGGCGAAGCGTGCCCGGACGCGCCGGCGGCCGATGCGCTCACCGCCTTCTTCGATACGGTGCAGGCGCTCAATGCCGCCGGCAAGCTGCTCGCCTACCATGACCGCTCCGACGGCGGCCTGTTCGTGACCCTCGCCGAGATGGCCTTCGCCGGCCATTGCGGGCTCGCGGTCGACATCGACGAATTGTGTGCGGAAAAGATCCGTCAAGACGCCGATGCGGAAGGCGTGCCCGAACCCGACACGAGCGATCCGCGCGGTTATTCGGAGCGCATTTTCAACGTGCTCTTCAGCGAGGAGGCGGGCGCCGTGCTGCAGGTCCGCCGCAGCGATACGCGGGCGGTGATGGATGCCTTCTTCGCCGCTGGCCTGCGCGGCGAGTTTTACATCCTAGGCGAACCCGACGCCAGCGACCGCGTGCGCGTGTTGCGCCGCGACCGCGTGATCCTCGACGAGGCGCGCACCGAATTGCAGCAGGCATGGGCGCGCACCAGCTACGAAATGGCGAAGCTGCGCGACAACCCGGCGTGCGCCGAGCAGGAGTTCGCCCGCCATGCCGACGCCGCCGACCCCGGCCTGCGTTATGCGCCGGCCTTCGCGGTGGACGATGATGTCGCCGCGCCGTACATCGCCACCGGCAGGCGGCCGCGCGTGGCGGTGCTGCGCGAGCAGGGCGTCAACGGCCAGGTCGAAATGGCCGCCGCGTTCGACGCCGCCGGCTTCGACGCGGTCGACGTCCACATGAGCGACATCCTCGGCGGCCGCGCGAGCCTGGCCGGCTTCGCCGGCCTCGCGGCCTGCGGCGGCTTCAGCTACGGCGACGTGCTGGGCGCGGGCGGCGGCTGGGCCAGGTCGATCCTGTTCAACCCGCGGGCGCGCGACGAATTCTCGGCCTTCTTCCAGCGTGCCGACAGCTTCGCCCTGGGCGTGTGCAACGGCTGCCAGATGATGAGCCAGCTGCACGACCTGATTCCCGGCGCCGCGGCCTGGCCGCGCTTCGAGCGCAACCTGTCGGAACAGTTCGAAGCGCGTTTCGCGCTGGTCGAGGTACTCGACTCGCCCTCGCTCTTCTTTGCCGGCATGGCGGGGTCGGTGATGCCGATCGCGGTGTCGCACGGCGAAGGCCGGGTCGCTTTTCGCGATCCCGCGCACGCCGGCGTGGCGTTGCCGACGCTGCGCTACGTCGACCATCGCGGCGCGCCGACCGAGGTCTATCCCATGAACCCGAACGGCTCGCCGGGCGGCCTGACCGGCTTCACCACGCCGGACGGCCGCTTCAGCATCCTGATGCCGCACCCCGAGCGCGTTTTCCGCGCGGCGCAGCTGTCCTGGAAGCCCGACACCCTGACGGGCGCGTCGCCCTGGCTGCGCATGTTCCGCAACGCGCGCCGTGCCCTTGGGTAGGGGCGTGCTTGGGGATAACTTGGGTGATGAACGGCGCCTATGCGAAAATAGCCGGCTTTGCCGATTCCTCCCCCGCACGGCGGGGCGTGCCTGCTGCCATGAACGCACCTGAAACCCTGTTGACCGACGATCACCTGCGTGCGCAGGTCAAAATGCTGGGCACCCTGCTCGGGCAGGTGGTGTTGCAGTTCGCCGGCGAGGAGGTGTTCGAGACGGTGGAGACGCTGCGCCGCGGTTTCGCGGAATTGCAGCAGCAGGAAGACCAGGCGCGCCGTACCGAGCTGATGATGCTGATCGACGCCATGCCCGCGGCCAAGGTCGAACTCGTGGTGCGCGCCTTCTCCAGCTATTTCATGCTGGTCAACGTCGCCGAGGAAAGCTTCGCCCACCGCAACCGCCGGCGCATGCTGTCGCATGGCATGCCGCTGTGGGAGGGCTCGTTCGACCGTGCCCTCGCCGACCTCAAGGCGCAGGGCATTTCGGTCGCCACGCTGCAGGGCATGCTCGACCGCCTGCATTTCGCGCCGGTATTCACCGCGCATCCCACCGAGGCGCGGCGTCGCGCGGTGATGGAAGGCATGCGCCGCATCTTCCTCATCTGCGACCAGCTCTACAGCCCGACGCTCGGCGTGAACGACCAGCGTGAGCTCGAAACGCAGCTGGCCGCCGAGATCCAGGTCATGTGGCGCACGGACGAGCTGCGCAGCGCCAAGCTGGAGGTGCGCGACGAGGTGCGCAACGGCCTTTACTATGTGCGCGAAAGCCTGTTCGAGGCGGTGCCCAAGGCCTACCAGTATTTCGAGAAGGCGATTCGCAAGCACTACGGTTTCAATCCCGACGGCACCGGCGTGGTCAGCGTGCCGAGCTTCATCCGCTTCGGTTCCTGGATCGGCGGCGACCGCGACGGCAACCCCTTCGTCACCGCCGACATCACCGAGTGGACCGTGCATCGCCAGATGCAGGAGGCCCTGGAGGAATATCGCGCGCGCGTGCTGGAACTGCGGCAGACGCTGACGCACAGCAGCGGCTGGTGCACGCCGGCGGCCGCGTTTCTCGAGCGCCTCGCCGAATACGAGGCCGAGTTCGGCGAGCAGGTATTCCGCGGCACCGCGGTGCAGATCTACAGCCGCGAGCCCTACCGCCGCATGGCCGCGATGATGCTGGCGCGGCTGGACGCCAACCTTTCGTATGTCCACCAATGCCTCGCCGGCGTGCCGAGCTTCATCCCGCACCTGGCGTATCCGAATGCCACAGCCTTTCTAGAGGATCTCTATCTGGTGCGGGATTCCCTGATCAGCCACGACGACCGCATCGTCGCCAACCAGGGCCTGCAGGCCCTGATCCGCCTGGTGGAAAGTTTTGGTTTCCACCTGCTGCAGCTCGACATCCGCCAGGAATCGGGCGTGCACACCCGCACGGTCGCGGCGGTGCTGCGCCAGATCGACAGCGATTTCGACTACGCTGCCGCCGATGAAGCCGGACGGCTGCAACGGCTTGCCGCCTGGGTCGGCCATATCGACCCGATCGAGGTCAACGATGCCAGCCTCGATGACGAGGCGCGCGAGACGCTCGCCGTGTTCCGCCGCATGGCCAAGCTGCAGGCCGAGGTGGGGGATGAATTGTTCGGGGCCTACGTGATTTCGATGACGCACAGCGCCTCGCACGTCATGGAAGTGATGTTTCTCGCCCGCCTGGTGGGCCTGTGCGGACACAACGGGCGCGAATGGTTCTGCCGCATCCTGGCGGCGCCGCTGTTCGAGACGGTCGACGATCTGCAGCACAGCCAGGCCATTCTCGACCAACTGCTGTCGAATCCCGTGTATCGCGCGCTGGTCGCCGCCAACGGCAACCGCCAGGAAGTCATGCTCGGCTACTCGGATTCGTGCAAGGACGGCGGCATCCTCGCGTCGAACTGGAATCTCTACCAGGCGCAGCTCTCCATCATCGCGCTGACGCAGCGCCATGGCGTTTCATGCCGGCTGTTCCATGGCCGTGGCGGCACGGTCGGACGCGGCGGCGGCCCCACGCACGAGGCGATCCTGTCGCAGCCGCCCGGCACCGTGAACGGCGAGATCAAGTTCACCGAACAGGGCGAGATGCTCTACTACAAATACAGCAATCCCGAGACCGCGAGCTACGAGATCGGCATGGGCGTCACCGGGCTCCTGAAGGCGAGCGCCACCGCGCTCGCCCATTGCGAGGTGTGCTATCCGCAGGACTATCTCGATTGGATGCGCGACATCGCCGCCGCCGGCGAGTCGGCTTACCGCGCGCTCACCGGTGCCGAGGGCTTCGTCGACTATTTCTACGAGAGCACGCCGGTGACCGAAATCGGCACGCTCAATATCGGCAGCCGGCCGTCGCACCGCAAGAAATCCGATCGTTCGCTGGCGTCGATCCGCGCGATTCCCTGGGTGTTCGGCTGGGCGCAGTCGCGCCACACGCTGCCGGCGTGGTTCGGCATCGGCAGCGCGCTCAAGCATTTCATCGACAGCCGGCCCGACGCGCTCGCCCACCTGCAGGCGATGTACCGCGACTGGCCCTTCTTCCGCGGCCTGCTGTCGAATGTGCAGATGGCACTGTCCAAGGCCGACATGGAGATCGCCGAGGAATATGCGCGGCTGTGCGATCACCCCAACACGCAGGCGATCTACCGCACCATCGCCGACGAGTACGCGCTGACGGTGGCCTGCGTGAAGCAGGTGGCGAGGATCGAGGCCCTGATGGAGGAAAACCCGGCTTTGTCGTTGTCGATCTCGCGCCGCCGGCCCTACATCGATCCGATCAACCACATCCAGGTGCGCTTGCTGAAGCGCTACCGCACCGACAGCGTGTGGGAATCCGAACAGGATTCCTGGCTCACCCCGCTCAAGCGTTCGATCAATGCCATCGCAGCCGGCATGCGCAACACCGGCTGAGGCCGGCACCGAGACGCGCGCCGCGCCGCCTCCCCGGCGCGGGCTGTGGCTCGCGGTCGGGGTCAGCATCGTGCTGCTGCTGGCCGTCGCGGGCCTGTCGCTGTACGCATTCATGCTCAATGTCGATCTTGGCGATCTCAAGCGGCGGCTGTCGAGGGAAATCGAGACACGCCAGCTGGCGGAGCGCTACCTCGTCGAAACGCGCAACCAGCTCACCGAGAGCCTGCGCGAAATCGAGCAATTGAAAGCGCAGCTGAATTACCGGGAAACCGAGGCGCAATCGCTTGCGGCCGCGAAACCCGCCCTGCCGCTGGTGGTCGGTTTCCGCAGCTCGATGCTCGGCAAGGGAATGGTCGCCGTGATCGACAACGACAGCGACCGCTATCTCACCGTCACCCTGCTGGCGCGCAATCCGACGCTATCCACCGCAAAGCGCTTCACCCTCGAGCTGGCGCCCCGGGCGAAAACCGAGTTTGGCCACCTGGAAGGCTGGCAGTTCGCTTCGGGCGACGAAGTCGCGCTGTTCCATGACGCCTTCGCGCCGCTGCGCCTGACAGTGCCCTGAGGCGTCCGACCGGCGGGCTGGATTTATGCCGCGCGCCGTGATAAAAAGACAACATGATCTTTTATCCTGAAGTCGAGACCGGCATAGCGCACCCTGCAGGTGCCAGGGACGCATGCCTGGCCAAGGAACCGGCCCCACGCCCTGTCCGGAACGCCCGTGTGGGCAGGCGTGTCCTTGTCCCGGTGGCCTGGTTCTTCGCATCCTGGTGTTCCACCCAGGCCTTCCGGTTTGCAGGAGTGCTGCCATGACCTTGCCTCCGCTCGAGCTGCTGCGCAAATACAGCGTGCCTGGCCCGCGCTATACGTCCTACCCGACCGCGCCGTATTTCCATACCGGTTTCGGCGAGTCGGACTGGCACGCGGCGTTGGCCGAGGCCGACCCCACGCGCGGACTGTCGCTCTACGCTCACATCCCGTTTTGCGATTCGCTCTGCTATTACTGCGGCTGCAACATGGTGGCGACGCGCGATTACAGCAAGACCGTTCCCTACCTCGCCGCGCTCGACCGTGAAATGGCGGCAACCGCGGCACGCGTCGATCCGGCGCGCCGGGTGCGGCAATTGCATTGGGGCGGCGGGACGCCGACCTATCTCAACCCGGACGATATCCGGCGCCTGATGGCGCGCATGCGCCAGCATTTCACGCTCGCCGACGATGCCGAGGTGAGCTGCGAAGTCGATCCGCGCGAACTCACGTTCGAACATCTGGCCGCCTTGCGCGAAACCGGTTTCAACCGGGTTTCCTTCGGCGTGCAGGACATGGACCCGGCGGTGCAGGAAGCGGTCAACCGCATCCAGTCGGAATTCCTCATCCGGCAGGTGATCGACTGGTCGCGCGAACTCGGCTTCTCCAGCATCAACCTCGATCTCATCGTCGGTCTGCCGAAACAGACCGTGACCAGCTTCCGCCGCACGCTCGAACGCGTGACGGCGTGGGCGCCCGACCGGCTGGCGGTGTTCGCCTACGCGCACGTGCCGTGGATGAAGAAGCACCAGAAGCTCATCAACGAGGCCGACCTGCCCGACCTCGCGACCCGCCTCGAGCTGCAGCAGGCGGTCAACGAGATGCTCGGCGACGCCGGCTACGTCAATATCGGCCTCGACCATTTCGCGCGGCCGGAGGACGAACTGGTGCGCGCGCAGCAGAACAAGACGCTGTGGCGCAACTTCCAGGGCTACACCACGCACAAGGACAGCGACATCCTCGCCTTCGGCGCGTCTAGCATCAGCCAGACGGCCGGGGTGTACATGCAGAACGAGAAGCGCCTCAAACACTACGAGGCGCGGATTGCGGATACCGGTTTCGCGGTCGAGCGCGGATTGAGGCTCACCCGCGACGACCAGATCCGTCGCGACGCCATCACCCGGGTGATGTGCGATCTCGAACTCGATTTCGACGCCTTTGGGCGCGAATGGGACATCGTCTTCGCCGACTACTTTGCCGGATCGCTGGCCGATTTGCGTCCGCTGGCGGAAGACGGGCTGCTCGAGATCGACGCCTCCCGTCTCCGGGTGACGCCCACGGGGCGCCTGTTCCTGCGCAACATCGGCATGGGCTTCGACCGCTATCTCAAGGACACCGCGAGCGACAAGCCGCGCTATTCGCGCACCGCCTGATTTCCCCGGTATCTCCGATACCAAGCCTTCCCCAAGAATTCCGGATTTAGAGTGCCAGGCAACGCGCACTCCGATACGGGTATGTCGTGCGCCGGTCCCTCTCCTCCAGGTGCGAGAGGCCGACAGTCTCCAACGACAAAAGGGTGGCGATGATGAAACTGGATGTATGCAAACTTGCTTTGGCAGGCTTGGCGCTGGTGAGCCAGACGGCCATGGCCGAGTTGTGTGCGTCAAGTTGTGCAAATTCGTAATCAGGTAATTGGTTGATTCT
>DYFW01000261.1 GCA_020725005.1 Thiobacillus denitrificans | reverse complement strand
AATGGCGAGGAACGCTGCATCGCCTGCAAGCTGTGCGAGGCGGTGTGTCCGGCGCTCGCCATCACCATCGAATCGGAGAAGCGCGCCGACGGCACCCGCCGCACCACGCGCTACGACATCGACCTGACCAAATGCATCTTCTGCGGCTTCTGCGAGGAATCCTGCCCGGTCGATTCCATCGTCGAGACCCGCATCCTCGAATACCACGGTGAGAAACGCGGCGACCTCTATTACACCAAGCCCATGCTGCTCGCCATCGGCGACCAGTACGAGGAACAGATCGCGAAGGACCGCGCCGCGGATGCGAAGTACCGGTGAGGCAGACCACCAGGATTCAGGGTTGGGCGTGCGCTGCGCGCGCCGCTTGATCAACAACACGATGTACGAGCGAAACGGGAGGCAGGCAAACGGAAAACAGGTAACGGGCACGAGCGATGGTCGGCCATCCCTAGCCCCCCAATCCTGGTCCCTGGCCCCAAAGACATGACCTACACGACCGCCATCTTCTACTTCTTCGCCGCCATCCTGGTGTTTGCCGGGCTGCGCGTGATCACCGCGCGCAACCCGGTGCACGCGGCGCTCTATCTGGTGCTCGCCTTTTTCACCGCCGCCGGCCTGTGGATGCTGCTCGAGGCCGAATTCCTCGCCATCGTGCTGGTGCTGGTCTACGTCGGCGCGGTGATGGTGCTGTTCCTGTTCGTGGTGATGATGCTCGACATCAACCTCGCGCGCCTGCGCGAAGGGTTCTGGGATTACCTGCCGCTGGCCGGTTTCGTCGCCGTGCTGCTGGTGATCGAGATGGCGCTGATCCTCGGCGGTCGCCACTTCGGCCTCGACGTGATGGCGACGCCCGAGCCGCTGCCCGCCGACTACAGCAACACCCAGGAACTCGGGCGTCTGCTCTACACCGACTATGTCTACGCCTTCGAACTGGCGGCGGTGATCCTGCTGGTCGCCATCGTCGCCGCCATCGCGCTGACGCTGCGGCGCCGCAAGGACAGCAAGTACATCGATCCGGCCGAACAGGTGAAGGTCAAGCGCAACGACCGCCTGCGCATCGTCAAGATGAGCGCGGTGAAGCGTGAAGTGTCAGGAGTGAGGGGAGAGGAGAAAAACCCATGACTTGCCACGATTTCACACCTCGCGCCTTCCCCCTCACGCCTCACCGCGCCGAAGGAGCGCACGCATGATTTCCTTGTCGCATTATCTGGTGCTGGGTGGCATCCTGTTCTCCATCGCCGTGCTGGGCATCTTCCTCAACCGCAAGAACGTGATCGTGCTCCTGATGGCGATCGAGCTCATGCTGCTCGCGGTGAACATGAACTTCATCGCGTTCTCGCACTACCTCGGCGACATCCACGGCCAGGTCTTCGTGTTCTTCATCCTCACCGTCGCCGCGGCCGAATCCGCCATCGGCCTCGCCATCCTGGTGGTGCTGTTCCGCAACCTGCGCACGATCAACGTCGATGACCTCGACCACCTGAAAGGCTGATGCGGATGGACATGCAGACGCTTTATCTCATCGTGCCGCTGGCGCCGCTCTTCGGCGCCATCGTCGCCGGCCTGTTCGGCAGGCTCATCGGGCGCAGCGGCGCGCACCTCGTGACCATCGCCGGCGTCGCGGTGTCCTTCGTCGCGTCGGTGTTCGTGTTCCAGGACGTACTGGCCGGCCATACCTTCAACGGCACGGTGTACACCTGGATGACGCTCGGCGATCTCAGCTTCGAGGTCGGTTTCCTGATCGATCCGCTCACCGTGATGATGATGCTGGTCGTCACCTTCGTCTCGCTCATGGTGCACATCTACACCATCGGCTACATGCACGACGATCCGGGCTACCAGCGCTTCTTCTCGTACATCTCGCTGTTCACCTTCTCGATGCTGATGCTGGTGATGAGCAACAACTTCCTGCAGCTCTTCTTCGGCTGGGAAGCGGTGGGTCTCGTCTCCTATCTGCTGATCGGCTTCTGGTACCAGAAGGAAACCGCGATCTACGCCAACCTCAAGGCCTTCCTGGTCAACCGCGTCGGCGACTTCG
>DYFW01000260.1:1267-2050 GCA_020725005.1 Thiobacillus denitrificans | reverse complement strand
CCTGAAGACCCTCGATATCCAGGCGGCTGGCATCGCCGGCCGCGCCAATGCCGGCCAGACGGCGACGCTGGCGGCGACCCACCTTGCGCTCTCCAACCCGGACGGCATCGCCTTCGACGCTGCCAAGCCGGCCGGCACGGGCAGCGGCACGCTCGCCCTGACGGCGACGGACACGCTGACGCTCGGCAAGGGGGATTTCAGGGTCGACGGCTTCGCGACGTCGACGCTGACGGCCCGCCAGATCGTCGCCACCGGCACGGGCAGCCATTCCTACGCCGGCGACCTGACGATGAATGCGGGCCGCATCACGGCCAGTTCGGATGCGCGGCAGAAGATCGCGGCGACGGGCAAGCTCGTCACCCAGGCCGTCGCGCAGGCCACGCCCTTCAGCGGGGCGGATTTCGGCGGGCAACTGACGCTGTCCGGCGCGACCCTCAAGCATGGCGGAAACATCGACCTGCCGGCGGGCAAGCTGATCCTACAGGCGACGGCTGGCAATCTCGAACTGCTCGCCGGGTCGGAGGTCAATGCGACGGGAGCCGGCAAGACCTTCGCCGACAAGACACTCTTCGTCTCGGGCGGCACGGTCGTCCTCGAAAGCCAAGACGGCGATGTCATCGTGGAAGCCGCCAAGACAGAAGACGGCAACACGGTCGCTGCAGCCAAGATCGATGTATCGGGCGCGAGCGCCGGTGGCGATGGCGGCGACGCCGGCCGCCTCGAAGTGCGCGCCGCCGATGGCACGGCCACCCTGGCCGGCACGCTGAAAGGCCGGAAAGGCAG
>DYFW01000260.1:0-1257 GCA_020725005.1 Thiobacillus denitrificans | reverse complement strand
GCTAGATGCCGGCAGCGTCGCCGACCTCTCGGTGCTGGCCGGCAAGCTCGGCACCAGCGGTTTCAGCGAAAGCGTCGTCGTGCGCGCTCGCGGCGGCGACATGACGTTGAGCAACGGGACAACGCTCAAGGCACACGAAGTGAAACTTGCGACGGATGACGGAAACCTCACCGTGGCCGGCACCATCGACGCCTCGGGCGCCAAGGGCGGCAGCATCGAGCTGTGGGCCAACCGCGGTGCGACGGCGAACACCGGCTGGCTGACGCTGGCCGGCACCTCGCAACTCAATGCCAATGCAACGGAAGCAATGGCGAAGGCCAGCGGCACGCGCGGCGAAGGCGGCAGCGTGACGCTGGGCGTTGCGGCGAGCAGCGCCGCGCAGGCGGAAGAGGCGCGGCTGCAGATGCTGGCCGGTTCGGGCATCGACGTGTCGGCCGCCGCCGGCAGCGCGGCGAGCGGCGGCAAGGTGCTGTTGCGCGCGCCGCGTATCGGCACTAACGAGATCGCGATCACCGGCAATGCCGACGGCACGCTGGCGCATCAGCCCGGAACGACGAGCGCCAGGATCGGCACGACGATCACCGGCGCGTCGAGCGTCGTCGCCGAGGCGGTGCGCATCTACGAAACCGCCGGTGACCAAATGGTCAATCCGGCAGCCTGGCAAGGCGATGCCACCACCTTCATGGGCAATGCCGCGACGATCGAGAATCGCCTCGGCTGGACGGATGCGGCCTACCACCTGCGTCCCGGCATCGAGGCACGCGCTACCGGGAACATTACCCTCGGGTCGGACCTGAACCTCTGGACTTGGCGATACGCGGGTGAACCGGGAACCCTGACCCTGCGCGCCGGTGGCAATGTCATCCTGGATGCCAACCTGAACGACGGGTTTGCCACGACGGCCTCGACGACGGTCGGCTCCTCGTCGACGAGCAACATCGATTCCTGGTCCTATCGCATCGTCGCCGGCGGCGACCCAAGCGGGGCCGATCCTTTGGCGCTTGCCGCAACAGGGGTTCTAGCCGGCAAGGGCAACCTGACGCTGGCCGCCAACAAGCTTGTCCGAACCGGTACCGGCTCGATCGACATTGCCGCCGGCGGGAACATCACGGCCGGCGCGAACGCCGTCGTCTATACCGCCGGCACGGCCGGCGCGACCATCCCGACCGCGGAGTTCGCGACGATCCACACCTCGAACAACCCAAGTTTCCCGACGCGCGGCGGCGACCTGAACCTCGTGGCGCAGGGCGACATCGC
>DYFW01000259.1 GCA_020725005.1 Thiobacillus denitrificans | reverse complement strand
GCCTTGCCTTGCCCGGCGCGCTGGCTATAACGAAACCATCGTGACGCAAGGAAGCCCCCATGCGCATCGCCGAACTCATCCAGCGCTGGACGCGCGCCGCGCACGCGCACACCGACGTCCGCACCTATCCTGTCCATCTGCCGCTGCGCGACGCCGCGCGCGTCGAGGCCCTGCACCTGATGTACCCCGGCTGCAGCGAATCGCAGCTGATGGCCGACCTGATCCGCGCCGCGCTCGACGAACTCGAGGTCGCGATGCCCTACATCCCGGGGACGCGCGTGATCGCCGAGGACGATTACGGCGACCCGATTTACGAGGACCTGGGCCCGACACCGCGCTTTTACTCGCTTGCGCACGAAATCCTGCGCAAGCTCACGGCAACGCCGGCGGAAAGGTAGTTGTCGGATTCCTTTACAGCGGGCTTGCAAGACTGCCGGGAAAGGCGCGGCAGGCATTTGTTTTTGCTGCGCTTTCGTTCCCTGGCACAGGCATTGCAGCATATGCCCCGACGCATTGCTTTTCTTGCAGACATTCCATGTATATCGCGCCCGCCGTGTTTTTCGCCGTCTTCGCCAGCCTGTTTTACGTGCCGGGCTTCCTCGACACGCCCCTGGGCCTGCTGACGCCACGCGAGCTCCTGTCGCAGACCCTGTTCGCGGCCTTCGGCCTGATCGCGCTGGCCGCGCTGGCGCGCTCGATCGAGTGCGACCCGATATGGCCCTGGCGGCCCGGTTTTCGCCGTACCCTCGACTGGCTGCGGAGGCGGCCGCTGTAAGCCCGCTTGGCGGCATAAAATAGCGGCTTTCCGTTCGCTACTGCCGCCATGCCCGTCAATCTCGCCGCCCCCGATCCCGCCTCGCTCAAGCCCGTCGCTGGCGTCCGCCTCGGCATCGCGTCCGCCGGCATCAAGAAGCCCGGCCGGCGCGACCTCACCCTGATCGAACTTTCCCCCGGCAGCCACGTCGCCGGCGTGTTCACGCAAAACCGCTTCTGCGCCGCGCCGGTCACGGTCTGCAGGCAGCATCTGGCGGGCGGCGACATCCGCGCGCTGGTGATCAATACCGGCAACGCCAACGCGGGCACCGGCGCGGAAGGCCTGAATCGCGCGCGCCGCACCTGCGAGGCCGTCGCTGCGCTCTTCGGCTGCCGGGCCGAAAACGTGCTGCCGTTTTCCACCGGCGTGATTCTGGAACCGTTGCCCATCGACAAGCTCCTGCCCGCGCTGCCCGCCGCGCAGGCCGATCTCGCTGCGAATCACTGGAGCGAAGCCGCGCACGCGATCATGACCACCGACATCGTCGCCAAGGGTGCCAGCCGCCAGGCACGGGTCGGCGGCAAGACGGTGACGGTGACCGGCATCGCCAAGGGCTCGGGCATGATCCACCCCAACATGGCGACCATGCTCGGTTTCGTCGCCACCGACGCCGCGGTCGCGCCGGCGTTGATGCAACAACTGGTGAAAGACGTCGCCGACGTGTCGTTCAACTGCGTAACGGTGGACGGAGACACCTCGACCAACGACAGCTTCATCCTCATCGCCACCGGCCAGGCGGGCAACGCCGAAATCGCCGACGCGGCGAGCGCCGACTACGCCGCGCTGAAGGCCGCGCTGGACGCCGTCGCCATCGAGCTCGCGCAGGCGATGGCGCGCGACGGCGAAGGCGCGACCAAGTTCATGACGATTGCCGTGGAAGGCGGACGCGACCGCGCCGAGTGCAAGCAGATCGCCTACGCGATCGCGCGCTCGCCGCTGGTGAAAACCGCGTTCTTCGCCTCCGACCCCAACCTCGGGCGGATCCTCGCCGCCATCGGCTACGCGGGGGTGATGGACCTCGACGTCAACACGCTGAAAGTCTGGCTCGGCGACGTGCTGGTGGCGGAAAACGGCGGCCGCGCCGCAAGCTACACCGAAGCGGCGGGCGCGGCGGTGATGAAGGAAAGTGAAATCACCGTGCGCGTCGCGCTCAATCGCGGCGATGCCAACGCCACCGTGTGGACCTGCGATTTTTCCTACGATTACGTGAAGATCAACGCGGAATACCGGACCTGA
>DYFW01000258.1 GCA_020725005.1 Thiobacillus denitrificans | reverse complement strand
GCAGCGGTAGCGAGGGGTCGGGATGTCCATCTCACGCCTCCTGCGCCGCGTCGTGATGCTGGATGGCCCAGTGCAGCAGGGCCAGCGCGTCGGCTTCGTTGTCGTCGGTGGGCAGGTAGCCGCGCGCGCGCATGGCCGCCATCATCTCGTCCTTGCTCGCATTGCCCTTACCGGTGGCGTGCTTCTTGATCGTGCCCACCGGCACGCCCTGGTAGGGGATGCCGTGGTGCTCGCACCAGGCCGTGAGCGTGGCGAGGAACCCGCCGTAGACGTGCGCCGCGTCGGTCGAGACGTGGCGGCGCACTTCCTCGAAGACCAGCGCGTCGATCCCGTCGGCGTGGGCCTTCAGCTCGGTGAGCCAGCCCTTGAAGCGCAGGAAACGCATGCCGCCGCCTTCGAAGCGTCGGGGCTTGAAGGATTGGCTGCCGCTGGTGATGCGGCCCGTGCGGTCGCGCAGCGCCCAGCCGGTGGTGGTGCCCAGGTCCAGGGCCAGGATCGTGGTGTGCATGGTGTCAGTCCTCGTTCGGTGGGGACTGACGCATCCGACGCACGATATCGATAGTTCCCGTGAGGCGCGCGCACGCGCGCGCGCGTAGAGACTTACGATGGACAGCGTCAGATGCGTCAGTCCTGTCGGTGGTCACGGGCGTTCAGTCGTCGGCATAGGGGGTGTAGGCGGGCTGCATCGGGTGCTTGAGACCCACGCCACGGAAGCCCCGGATGCCGGCGGCGTTGCGCCATTTCTCGACGCCGCGGGTGATCAAGAGGTCGGAGAAGCGGCGCTGTGAGCCGACGAACTCGCCGGCGGCCTCCGCCCACTGCTTCCAGTCGGTGAACAGTTCGGCGGTCAGTGACTTGGCATTGGCCTCGCGCACGCAGCGCTCCTCCAGCCAGCGGCCCAGCGCGTCCTCGGCTTCGAAGTACTCCTCAGTGGCGGCCACGACCTGCGGCGGCGGATCGAGCCGGCCTAGGCGCTGCCAGGCCAGGCACCCTTCCAGCGCCCAGGCCAGGATGCCGTCTCGCTCGGCCAGCAACTTCTGCTGCAGGTGTTTGTCGCGCCGCTCGGGCGGCACGGTGATCGTGAAGGGGATCAGGTGCAGCCTCCGCTTCATCGCCTCGTCGATGTTGCGGATGGCGGGCTTGTGGTTGCCGGCGACGAAAAGCTTGAACTGCGGCCAGAACTCGAAGAAGTCCTGCCGCATGAAGCGCGCGGAGATCTTGTCGCCGCCCGTGAGGCTCTTGACCTTGGATTCGGCCCAGCGCCGCCCTTGCTCGGTCTCGATGGAGGAGACGAAGCGCGCCCCGCGCAGGCCCGCCATGTCGGTTGGATGCCGGTCGCTGCGCGTCTCCATGAAGGTGTCCATCGGCGCGCTGGCGGCGTAGTCGCCGAGGATCGTGGCCAGGGTGTTCACGAACACCGACTTGCCGTTGGCGCCGGTGCCATAGAGGAAGAACAGCGCATGCTCCTGGGTCGAGCCGGTCAGGCAGTAGCCGCTGACGCGCTGCAAATAGGCTTGCAGGTCCGCGTCGCCGCCGGTGACTTCGGCAAGGAAGCGCCGCCAGGTCGGGCAGTCGCCGCCGGGCGTGGCGGTGGTGATCTTGGTCATGCGGTCGGCGCGGTCGTGTGCGCGCAGGCGGCCCGTCCTGAGGTCGACCACGCCGCCTGGGGTGTTGAGCAGCCAGGGATCGGCGTCCCACTCGGCGGTGGTCGCGGCGTGGCGTCGGTCTGCGCGAGCCAGGCGTTCGACGCCGCCGACGGTGCCGGAGGTGGCCAGCTTGGCCGCCAGCTTGGGGTTGTCGGCCTGGAGGGCCGCGTGTCGGCAGACACCGCGGATCAAGTCGGTGGCCGCCAGCGTTTCCTCGTTGCGCCAG
Organism: Thiobacillus denitrificans; assembly: GCA_020725005.1. GTDB lineage: Bacteria > Pseudomonadota > Gammaproteobacteria > Burkholderiales > Thiobacillaceae > Thiobacillus > Thiobacillus denitrificans_G. Next base: position 206 of record DYFW01000258.1, on the reverse strand, counting down.
CGCCGACCGTCCCACACCAACCAGCGGCCCCAGGCCGCCACGTAGCGCCAGTCGCGGTGGTAGCGCCGGGTGAAGGCCAGCGCCAGGGCATCTTCGGTGCCCCACACCGATTCATCCGCGCCGATCACCGGCTCGCCGGGGTCCGCAATGTCATGCACCTGCACACGCGGACCGTGGGCGAGGAAGGCCGCGACGTCGAAGCCCTC
>DYFW01000257.1 GCA_020725005.1 Thiobacillus denitrificans | reverse complement strand
CGCACCGCCATGCCGGTGTCGCCGCTGCGGAAGAGCACTTTCTCGCCGCTCTGCAGGTCGGTGGCCACCACGCCAAAAGGACGCGCGAGACGCTGGATCGGCTGGTTCTTCACGCGTTCGTTGACGAAGCCCTGCAGCGCCTCGCCACGCAGCACGCCGCGGTTGGGCAGGGCCCAGTCGGCGAGCATGTCCTCCTCCATGGCGAGCGCCAGCTTCTGCAGCTCGAAACCGCTCATTCCGGATGCGTAGAGCGCGCCGACCACCGAGCCCGCGCTGGTGCCGACCACGATGTCCGGCACGATGCCCTGCGCCTCCAGCGCCTTGATCACGCCGATATGCGCGAAGCCGCGCGCCGCGCCGCCGCCGAGCGCGATCGCCACCTTGAGCGGCGGCCGGGGCGCGGCAACGGGCGTGGGGGGCGCAGGGGGCGGCGGCGACGCGCAGGCGGACAGCAGGACGGCGACGAAGGCGATGGACAGGCGGCGCATAAAAAACGACCTCGAACGAGAGGCCGGATTATGCAGGCTGGCGGTGTTTCACGGTAGCCGGCGCATCACGGCGGGCCCTCATGCCAGGCCGCTGCGGATCACCCCGACCGCGATGCCTTCGATCACCAGTTCCTGGTGCGCAAGATCGACCTCGATCGGCTGGAAATCGGGATTTTCCGCCAGCAGCTGCACGGTATGGCCGCGCTTCCGGAAGCGCTTCACCGTCACCTCGTCGCCAAGACGCGCCACCACGATCTGCCCTGTCCTGGCCTCGGGTTGGCGATGCACCGCGAGCAGATCGCCGTCGAGGATGCCGGCGTCCCGCATGCTCATGCCGCGCACTTTCAGCAGGTAGTCTGCGCGCGGCGCGAACATCGCGGCATCGAGCTGCAGGTGACGCTCGATGTTCTCCTGCGCGAGGATGGGCCGGCCGGCGGCCACCTGGCCGATCAGCGGCACCCCGCCGCCGCCCTTGAGGCGAATGCCGCGCGAGGTGCCCGGCACCAGGTCGAGCACGCCCTTTTTCGCCAGCCCCTTCAGGTGCTGCTCGGCAGCGTTGGGCGAGCTGAAGCCGAAGCGCTCGGCGATCTCGGCGCGCGTGGGCGGCAGTCCGGTGGTTTCGATCCGTTCACGGATCAGGTTCAGGATTTCTTCCTGGCGGGGCGTCAGTTCGCGCATGGGCATTCCTCCGTATGCTGTATATATTTACAGTTGTATGCGTATCCAGTATAAATACCCGGACCGGAAAACACCACTGCGGGCACATGCCACGCAGGCCCAGGAGCCCCTATGAAACTCGGCAAGATCAGCCCCCTCGCCTTCAGCCGCATGAAGCAGCGCGGCATTTCCATCGCCGCGCTCGCCGACCTGATCAGCCGCGGCCAGGTCGAAAGGCAGTTTGACGGCGCCCGCGTCGTGTACCTCGATGTGCCCGCGCCCGCCCCGGCCCGGGCCGGCCGGCCGCAACCCCGCCTGTACGCGCTGCTGGATGCGTCGGGCGACGTGCTGACGGTGGAGAAACGGGTGCGCCTGGGGACATAATCCTCCTCCGTTCGACAATGCATGCATTCATCCTTGCGGTGCCTTCCGCCGCCGCCTAGATTGAGAAACGAGAGAAGTCCGCGGCGCTCCCGCCGCGGTCGCATCCCTATCCGGAGAGAACGCGCATGAACACGAACCTGTTGGCAGCGGCCGCCGGCGTGGCCCTGGCCGTCGCCGGCTGCGCCGACATGCCCCGGCTCGGCGGCGGTCCGAAGTACGGCGACAGCGCCGGCGCCGTCGCCAGCCAGGCCGATCGCGACGGCACGATCAGCGCGCTGGAAACCCTCCAGGTCGACGAAAACTACAAACTTGGCATCGGCACCGCGGTCGGCGCGGTCGCCGGTGGCCTGCTCGGCGCGCAGATCGGCGAAGGCCGCGGCTCGACCGTCGGCGCCGTGCTCGGTGCGGCGGCCGGTGCGGCGGCGGGCACCGTGGTCGAGAGCAAGATGAAAAAACAGGACGCCCAGCGCGTCACGGTGAAAATGCGCACGGGCGGCTCGGTCACCATCGTGCAGCCGGTCGATCCCCGGCTGCGGCACGGCATGGCGGT
>DYFW01000043.1 GCA_020725005.1 Thiobacillus denitrificans | reverse complement strand
TATGCACGTTTGCGCACAGTGCAAGTCACCCATAACGCGTCACACTCGCCACCCGCCCCACTCGAGTACGGACGAGCCTGCGTCAAACCCCCCACAATCCGCGCAATTCAAGCCAACCCGGGTCGTCACTCGTGCTTCCCGTGTGGGGCCGATCCGGCCCTGTCGAAAATTCGACACCGGGAAAAGGGCGTTTACACGACGGAAATGGAAACCTATAGTGCGTCTCGTGCATGCACTTTTGCATGCACTTAACTGGAACGCAGTTACGCAGCTCGACGCTCCGGAGCCTCGCGCACGACAGCGATCGACCGAAGTCGCCGCCAGAGCGACCGCAGGCTGCGTCCTCGACCACCAAAGGAGACCCCGCAATGCCGTCGAACAAATGCCTTTCCCGCTGGCTCGCCGCCTTCGCGTCCGCCACCCTCCTGGCCACCGCCGCCCACGCCGCCCAGAACCTGCGCGTCGCGGGCAATTTCTCCCAGAACGTGAAGCACGTCTCGGTCGAGCAGGCCTTCTTCGACGATCTCGCCGGACGCTCGGGCGTGGCGGTGAACGTGAACTACAACCCCATGGACGTGGTCGGCGTGCGCGCACCCGACGCCCTGCGCATGCTTCGCGCCGGCGCCTTCGACGTGATGTCGGTGCAGATCGGCATGGCCTCTCGCGACGATCCCTTCTTCGAAGGCATCGACGTGGTCGGGGTGGCCACGGACATGGAAACGCTGAAGGCGTCCGTCGACGCCTACCGGGAGGCGCTCGACCGGCGCCTTCAGGCCCGCTTCAACAGCAAGGTCCTGACCCTCTGGCCGTTCGGGCCCCAGGTCTTCTTCTGCAACAAGCCGATCGGCTCCCTCGACGACCTGCGGGGCCTGCGCGTGCGCAGCTTCACCCCCACCATGTCGGCGCTGCTCGATCATTTCGGGGCGACCCCGGTGACGCTCGAGTTCAGCGAGGTGTACACCGCCCTGCAGCGCGGGGTCGCATCGTGCGGCGTCACTTCGCCCACCTCCGCCAATACCGGTAGCTGGCCGGAGGTCACCACCCACTACGTGCCGCTCGCCGTATCGGGCTCCGTGCAGGGGCACTTCATCAACCTCGACACCTGGAAGCGCTTCAGCCCGGAGGAGCGCCAGCGCCTGGAGGCGGCCTTCCGCGAGCTGGAGGCCTCCCTGTGGGACGTGGCGATCAAGGCCAACGGCGACGCGACGAACTGCAACACCGGCGCCGCGGCCTGCGCCGAGCACAAGAAGTTCGCCATGAAGCGCGTCGAGCTGGCCGACGCCGACCGCCAGCGCCTTCGCGAGGCCGCCCGGAAGGTGACGCTGCCCATCTGGAAGAAGGCCTGCAACGCCGTCGATCCCACCTGCGCGGACACCTGGAACGCCACGGTGGGCAAGGCCGCGGGCCTGAAGATCGAGTAAGGCTGCGCCTCGCGGACGGTGCGCCGCCAAACCGCACCGTCCGCGCCGCCCCCTTCCGTGCCGCGGACCGTGGCGTCCGCATCCAACCCCGGAGTCCCCATGCAAGAGAATCCCCTCGAGCGCAGGCTCGGCCCTCCGCTCCGCTTCTTCGCACTCCTCGCCGGCTACGGCATCCTCGCGATCACCCTGCTGGTCGGCATCGAGATCGTGCTCCGCCGCCTCTTCGACCTCTCCCTGCAAGGGGCGGACGAGTACGGCGGCTACGCGCTGGCCGTGATCACCTCGGTCGGCGCCGCCTACGCGCTGCTCGAGCGTGGCCACACCCGCCTCGAGATCCTCACCGAACGGCTGCCGGCGGCGGTGCGCGCGCTCCTGAACGGCGCCTCGGCGCTCCTCCTGGCGGCAATGGCGAGCTTCCTCGCCTGGCGGGCCGTCGTCGCGGTCCAGGAGAGCATCGAGTACCAGAGCCTCTCCGGCACCCCCCTGATGACGCCGCTGTGGATTCCCCAGTCCGTCTGGGCGGGCGGCATGATCCTGTTCGCCCTCGTCGCCGTCGCCATCGCGCTGCACTGCCTGCTCCTCTCCGTGCGGAACTGGCGGGCGGTCGATCGCTGGTACGGCATCAAGACCCTGTCCGAGGAGATCCGCGAAGCGTCACGCTCCGGGAGCGGACCGGGTGCCGAGCCGACCACCCCCGCGCCGCGCGCGATCACTCGCGGGGAGGTGGGCGCATGATCACCGTCGGCGAGGCCTTCACGGGCTTTTTCATCATGCTGGGGCTGATGCTGATCGGCATTCCGGTGGCCGGCGCCCTCTTCGCGACCGCGCTGCTGGGTGCCTTCCTGTACCTTGGCGCCCCCACGCTGATGATGTTCGGCAGCCAGATGTGGAGCATCCTGGACGACTTCGTGCTCACCGCGATCCCGATGTTCGTGCTGCTCGGCGAGATCCTGCTGCGCAGCGGCATCACCGACCGGATGTACGTCGCGCTGTCGGACTGGGTCGGTCGCTGGCCGGGGGGCCTGCTGCATACCAACGTCGGCGCCTGCGGCATGTTCTCGGCGGTGTCGGGCTCGTCGGTGGCGACCGCGGCGACCATCGGCACGGTAGCCCTGCCGGCGATGAAGGGCCACGGCTACTCGGAGCGGCTCGCCCTGGGCACGATCGCCGCCGGCGCCACGCTCGGCATCCTGATCCCGCCGAGCATCAACATGATCATCTACGGCTCGATGTCGAACACCTCCATCGGACGGCTCTTCGTCGCCGCCGTCGTGCCGGGTCTGCTGCTGATGGCGCTGTTCATGCTGTTCGTGGTGGTTGCCTGCGCGCTCAAGCCCTCCCTGGGCGGCGCCCGGATCACCCCGCCTCCGCTGCGGGAGCGGCTCGCGCGCACCCTCGACCTCGTCCCGCCGCTGCTGATCTTCGCCGTTGTGATGGGCAGCATCTATTCCGGCTGGGCGACGCCGACCGAATCGGCCGCCGTCGGCGTCATCGCGGCCCTCGGCCTCGCGGCGGCGCGGGGGCGCCTGACCCTGGCGATGCTCAACGCCGCGGTGCTGTCGGTCGTGAAGGTCACGGCGATGATCATGCTCATCGTGCTGGCCGCCCAGCTGCTGAGCTTCGTGATCGGCGTGCTGCGCATCCCCCAGGCGATCACAGAGCTCGTCGCCGACACCGGCGCGACCCAGCTCCAGATCCTCCTGCTGCTCGTGATCTTCTATCTGATCCTGGGCTGCTTCCTGGAGACGCTCTCCATGATGATCACCACGATCCCCATCGTCATGCCGGTTGTGCTGTTCTACGGCATCGATCCGGTGTGGTTCGGCATATTCCTGGTGCTGATGATGGAGGTGGCGCTGATCACCCCGCCCCTCGGCATGAACCTCTTCATCGTCCAGGGCGTGCGGGCGGGGGGCGGCTCGGTCATGGACGTGGTGTGGGGCGCCCTGCCCTTCACCCTGATCATGCTGATGATGGTCGCGCTGCTGATCGCCTTTCCTCAGGTCGCGCTGTTCCTGCCCGACCTGATGTACGGGCAGTAGGCGGGCATGCGGCTGATCGAGCCGGAGTACCTGCTGGCGGACCCGGCCGCCGGGACGACCCTCGCGCACCACGCCGTCCTGGTGGACGGCGAGCGGATCGTCGCCGTCGGACCGGCCGCCGCGCTGGCGCACCGCGCCACCGACACCCTCGAGCTGCCCGGCACGCTCCTGATGCCCGGCCTGGTCAATGCGCACCAGCACGGCCGAGGCATCAGCCAGCTGCAGCTCGGCTTTCCGGACGACCGCCTGGAGCCGTGGATCGCCCGCCGCCTCAAGCGCGGGGCGCCCGATCCCTACGCGCTCACGCTGCTGGCGGCGGCCGAGATGCTGCGCAACGGGGTGAGCTGCGCGGTGCACGCCAACTACAGCTACGGCAGCGGCGACTACGAGGCGGAAGCGCGGGCCTCCCTCGACGCCTACCTCGATGCCGGCCTGCGCGTCACCTTCTGTGTCGGGGCGATGGACCGCGGCATGCTCGTGTACCCGGGCCACGACGAGACGGCCTTCCTCGGCGGCTTGCCAACGGCGGTCCGGACGCGCGCGACCGGGTCGCGGGCGCAGCCGTACGCGGGCGGCGCAGCGGCCACGATCGCGCTGATGCGCAGGCTGCAGGCCGACTACGGAGCGCACCCGCTGGTCACCCTCGCCTATGGTCCGGCCGGCCCTCAGTGGGTCTCGGACCCCTTGATGAAGGCGCTCGCCGCGGACGCGCGCGACCACGGGCTCGGCCTGCACCTGCACCTGCTGGAATCGCCGACCCAGGCGGCCATGTGCGCGAAGCTTTATCCCGGCGGCTCCGTCGTCCGGCATCTGGCCGGGCTCGGCGCGCTGGGGCGGCACACCACCCTCGCCCATTGCGTGCACCTGGATACGCCGGACATCGAGGAGATCGCCCGCAGCGGCGCGACGGTGGCGCACAACCCCGGCTCGAACCTGCGCCTTTCGAACGGCTTCGCGCCGACGCCCGAGTTGCTGCGCGCGGGCGTGCCGGTCGCCATCGGCACCGATAACTGCGCGATGACCGACGACGAGGACCTCCTCGGCGAGCTTCGCCTGGCGGATCTGCTCGCGCGGCGGGCGCCGTCCGTCGAACGGGGGCGACGGCGCGCCGCTCGCCTGCTCGACATGGTGACCGGCGCCGGGGCGCGGGCGGCATTCGTGGATGACGGCCTCGGTCGCATCGAGCCCGGACGATGGGCGGACCTGACGGCGCTGGACCTCGGGCGGATCACCTCGCCCTGTCTGGATGCCGACACCTCGCTCCTCGAGGCGGTGGCCCAGCGCGCACGCGGGGGCGACGTGGTGATGACCATGGTGGCCGGCTCGCCACGCTTTCGCGACGGAGCCCTGACCGGCCTCGATCTGCCGGCGATCCGCCGCGCCGCGGCCCTGAGCGCCGGTCGAAGCCGCCCGGCCGACGCGGAAGACGCCGCGGAGGCGGCCGAGGCCCTCGCGGAAGCCCTGCGCGCGCTGTATCGCCCGTCCTGACCCCGGCGTTAGCAATCCGCCGGGGGCGGGCATCAAGGGCGCACTGCGCTCATCCGAACATCTGGTCCCAGTCGATGTCGGCCTTGGTGCCGTTGCCCAGGCGCAGCTCGTTCTTCACGTGGTCCAGGTGCTGGATCATCAGGCGCACCGCCTCCGCCTCGTCCTTGCGCTCGATGGCCTCGACGATCGGCACGTGCTCCCCCTCGGGGCAGGCGGGCGTCTGCGGGGCATCGTAGAGCGCGATGATCAGGCAGGTGAGCGGACACAGCTCCGCCATCAGCTTCTCGATGACGGTATTGCCGCCGAGCTCGGCCAGCAGCATGTGGAAGCTGCCCGACAGCTTGATGATGGCCCGCCGGTCGCCGCGCGCCCGCGCATCCTTCTCCTCCGCCAGATGGGCGCGCAGGCGCTTGATGTCGGCCTTGCCGGCGCGGGCGATCACGTTGCGCACGATCTCGGGCTCGACCAGCCGGCGTGTGGCGAACAGGTCGAGGGCCTCCTGGACCGACGGGCTGGTGACGAACGCGCCGCGGTTGGGATGGAGCTTGACCAGGCCCTCGCGCGACAGGACCGTCAGCGCCTGGCGGATTTTCGTGCGGCTCACGCCGAAGGCCGCGGCCAGCCGCTCCTCGGCGAGCTTGATGCCCGGCGGCAGCCGATGCTCCATCACCGCAGTGGTGATGCGTTCGGCAATTTCCTCGACATCCGGCTTCGCTACGGTGGTGGCATCCATGATCGTTCCTGATCGTTCGGCGACGTTCGCATAGTGTACGCATTTCCTTGGTCGAAAACCAAGAACAACAGCGGGGTACCGACTGCCTCGGACCTCCCGCTCGATCCCGCCCCGGGACGTCGTGCCCGGCCACGGACGCGCTTCGCGACGCATCGCGTTCCCCGCCTGCCGGCCCGCGCGCCCGGTGACGTCGCGGGCCAGGCGGAGCGGCACCGACGGGGCGCCTTCTCCGTCCGTCAGGATCTCGATTCGAAAAACGAGTTTACACGGGAGCGCCCCACGTCTATATTCCTCTTCGTGTTTGCAGTTTTGCATACAAAACATTTGAACATAGAAAGCCGCATGCGGCGGCTGCAAGCGCACCGACGCGGACGGACAGGCGCGGCGCCGAATTCCGGTACCCCGAGGGCCCGATCCCCCCTCACCTTCCCGTCAGCCCAGACCGACACGACCAGGAGGAGACCCCATGTTTGCCAAGACACGTTTGACGACCGCCGCCGTTGCATTTGTGGCGGGAACCCTGCTCGCATCGGCGGCCCAGGCCGCCGAGCGCCTGCGCGTCGCCGGGAACTTCCCGGCGGAGCACAGCGTTTCGCGGGCGATGGAGGTGTTCAAGGAGAAGGCGGAAACACTCTCCAAGGGCGAGATCAAGGTAGACCTCTTTCCGGCGATGCAGCTCGGCGGCGCGACCGAGAACATCGACCAGGTGCGCTCCGGCACGATCTTCGCCGTCTTCACCTCGGCCGCCTACTTCACCCGCACCGTGCCTGAATACGAGGCGGTGAGCCTGCCCTTCCTGTTCGACAGCCGCGAACAGGCCTTCAAGGTGATGGACGGCAAGATCAGCGGGATCCTGAACGACAAGATGGCCGCCCTCGGCTTCGTCGTGCTCGGCTACGGGGAGCTGGGCTTCCGCCACGTGACCAACAGCGTGCGCCCGATCGCCTCGGCCGAGGATTTCAAGGGCCTGCGCATCCGCCTGCAGCCGAACGAGGTGCATCTCCAGACCTTCCGCGCGCTGGGTGCCAACCCGATCTCCATGGACGTCTCGGAACTGTATGCGGCGCTCCAGCAGAACGTGCTGGACGGCCAGGAGAACCCCTACAACATCATCGCGAACCGGCGCTTCAACGAGGTCCAGACGCATCTATCCAACAGCGGCCACTTCTACGACTTCATCACCGTCGCCGCGAACAAGCGGCGCTACGAGAGGCTGTCGGAGGCGAACCGGCGCGTGGTGGACCAGGCGATGAAGGAGGCCCTGGCGTGGCAGCGGGCGGCCGCCGCCGAAGAGGAGCAGGCCTTGCGCGACAAGCTGGTCGAGGCCGGCATGACCTTCACCCGGATCACGCCCGAGACCCGGGCGGCGCTGCGCGAGGCCACCGCGGGCGTCGCCGCCGACCTGAAGAAGCGCGTCGATCCGGCCCTGATCGACCTCGTCCTCAGCGAAGCGCAGGCGGCGAAATGAGCAAGGCCCAAAGCACCGCGCTGTCCCGGCCGCTGGCGGCGGCCGGCGACGCGGCGCCGGATCGCGGCGGCGCCTTCCTGGCCTTCAGGCAGCTGATCGCCTCGATCGACCGCATCACCTATTGGGGCATCGTCGCCGCCATGGGCCTCATGAGCGTCCTCGTGGCGCTGCAGGTCTTCATGCGCTACGCGCTCGGATCCTCGATCGACTCGGCGGACGAGCTGTCGCGGCTCTTCTTCGTATGGGGCATCTTCCTCGCCATCCCCCACGGGGTGCGGAGCGGCGTGCATGTGGGCATCGACCTCTTCGTAAGCATGCTGCCGCAGGGTGCCCGGGAGTTCCTGTTCCGGGCGATGGCCGCCCTCGGTACCGTGCTGATGGTCATGGTGATGGTCGGCGGGTGGGCGGCGACGGTCGATCGCTGGCCGGAGCTGATGCCGACGATCCCCCTCACCTCGGCCGTCTACTACATCGCGGTACTGATCTGCGGCATGCACTCGCTGCTCCACCTCGCCCTGCTCGCCTGGGGCGGCTCCGACACCTGGCAAGGGGACGAAGCATGACGTTCGTGGCCATCGGTCTCTTCCTCGCCCTGGCGGTGCTGGGCATGCCCCTGGCGCTCGCCCTGGGATTCGGCTCGCTGGCGGCCCTCTACCTGCTCGACTTCGAGCTGGTGGTGATGCCGCAGCGCATGATGCACGCGGTCAACAGCTTTCCGCTGATGGCGATCCCGCTCTTCATCCTGGCCGGCGAGCTGATGGTGCGCGCCGGCATCATGGACCGCCTCATCGGGTTCGCAAACAGCCTGGTCGGCCGCATGCACGGAGGGCTCTCCCACGTCACCATCCTGTCGGGCACCGTGCTCGCCTCGGTGAGCGGCGCGGCCGTGGCGAGCGCGAGCGCCATGGGCAGCACCCTGGTGCCGGCCCTGCGCAAGTACTATCCGGACGAGCACGCGGGCGCGGTCATCTCGTCTGCCGCGAACCTCGGGCCGATCATCCCGCCGAGCAACGCCATGATCGTTTATGCGCTCATGGCCGGCTCATCGGTCTCGGTCGGCGGGCTCTTCATGGCCGGGATCGTTCCGGGCCTGATCCTGGCGGTCGGCTTCATGGCCATCGCCAGCTGGATCTCCTGGAAGCGGGGCTACGCGCTCACCGGCGAGCACTTCAGCGTCTCGAACGTGCTCGTGCAGGCGCGCCGCGCCATCGTCATCATCCTGATGCCGGTGATCGTGGTGGGCGGCATCGTGGGCGGAGTGTTCACCGCCACGGAGGGTGCGGCCATCGCGGTGGTCTATTCGGCCCTGATCGGCTTCGTCATCACGCGCAAGCTCGAGCTGGCCGATCTTCCCGGCTGCCTGTTCCGCGCGGCGGTAACCTCCGCGATGGTGGGCGCCCTGATCGCCTTCGCGGCGGCGGTGACCTTCATCTTCACCATCGAGATGGTCCCGGCGACGCTCTCCGAATGGATCCAGTCGCTGACCGCCGACCCGATGATGTACGTCCTGCTGACGATGGCGCTGCTGGTGGCCGTGGGCATGCTGATCGAGTCGAACGCCGCCTACATCATGCTGGTGCCGCTGTTCGCGCCGGTGGCGGTGTCCTACGGCATCGATCCGCTTTACTTCGGCTTCCTGTTCATCTTCAACCTGGTGATCGGCATGATGACCCCGCCGGTCGGGGTGCTCTACTTCGTCATGAGCGGCATCACCCGGGTACCGATGATGAAGCTCGTGAGCGAATCCATGCCCTTCGTCGTGCTGCAGTTCGCGGTCCTGGCGCTTTGCATCGCCTTCCCGCCCATCGTCACGGCGCTGCCGCGCGCGCTGGGCTTCTGAGAGTGCTGCGGCCGCGGGCGCGCGTCGCCCGCGGCCGCCCTCCCCTATCGAGCCTCCGCCTCGCGGGGCTCCCCGAACACCGACTAATACAGCCGGACGGCCCGCCGGGGATGAATCCCATGGCCGGAGCGCGCCAACCGGAAAGGAGAGCTTCATGAAGCTGCTGATCGTCAATCCCAACATTTCGGAGAGCGTGTCGGAGCTGATCGCGGCCGAGGCACGCCGCTCGGCGTCCCCCGACACCACCGTCGACGTGCTCACCGCACCGTTCGGTGTCGCTTACATCGAGACCCGTGCCGAAGCGGCCGTGGGCGCCTATGCCACCCTCGACCTGCTGGCCGAGCACCATCGCGGCTACGATGCCGCCGTGGTCGCGGCCTTCGGCGATCCGGGCCTGCTCGCCGCCCGCGAGATCCTGCCGATTCCGGTGGTGGGACTCACCGAGGCCGCCCTCATGAGCGCGGCGATGCTGGGCGGGCGCTTCTCGATCGTGGCGATCTCCCGGCGCATTCGCGCCTGGTACCAGGAGACGGTCGAGATGCACGGGCTCGGCGGCCGCCTCGCGAGCATCCGCTGCCTTGAGGAATCCCTGCCGGACATCGGTACGGTCCAGACCGACAAGGGCGCGCAACTGCTCGCGCTGTGCGAGACCGCCGTCCAGGCCGACGGCGCCGACGTCATCATCATCGCCGGCGCTCCCCTGGCCGGTCTCGCCCGCAGCATCGCCGATCGCATTCCGGTACCCGTGGTGGACGGCGTCTCCAGCGCGGTGCGCCACGCCGAGACGCTCGCCTCGCTCGCACCGCGCCCCGCACGCACCGGCAGCTACGCCCCCCCGCCCCGGAAGGCGTGGAAGGGGCTCTCCCCGGCGCTCGGGCAGCTGATCGGGCGCGACTGAGGAATCCCGCGCCGCCCTCTCGCCGGCGCATAGGACGCGCCCGGTGGGGGCGGCACCCCCTCGGCCTGCCGCTACTTCTTGAACAGGTCGTCCAGGGGATTGGACTTCCTGTCGGTGCTCGGGGCAGCACGGCGGGCGGAGTACTCCTCCTCGATGTTGTCCCGGTAATAGCTCCACGCCGAACCGGCGCTCGACAGGCGCCGCCACACCTCGTCTCCGACGCCGGCATAGTCGATCGTGCTGCCGTCGTCGAGCTCGACCCGCAGCGTGCGGGCCCGCGGATCGTACCCGATCGCCCGGAGTTTCCCGGACCGGATGCGCTTCATTTCCATCACTGCCTCCTGAGGACTCGAATCTGCCGCGGACACTGTCGGCGACGGAAAGCTACAGCCGGTCCATCACCGCCTGCAGCTCGTCGCGGGGATCGCCGAACGCCTCGTACGTCCGTCCCTCGGTCCGTCCGTACCAGTAGCGGCTGTTGGCCTCGTCGCCTTCGATCTTGTGCAGGATCGCATGAATCCAGCACGCGAGCGGATCGTCCATCTGCTGGACGATCCGGTGCGCCCCGTCCCAGTCGCCCGCCAGCGCCGCCCGGATCGCGGCCTCGTGTCGGTCGGTCATCGGAAACTCCAATGCAAGAAGGAGACCCCCATATGCTGCAGCGTCCGAGGTGTCGCTTTCAAGCACGCCGAAGTGCAGGGAGCAGGTCACTGTCCTGGATGGGGACGTGCACGCAGTAGCGCGGGGAGTGCTGGCGGCGAGGACTAGCTGTGGGGCTTCCTGCGTCGGCGCGATCTGCTCAGTCTGATCGTGAGCAGCGCGAAATCACGCAAATCTCACGCACGGAAGCTGAACGGGGCAGCTCGACGGCACAAAAAAAACCGCCTGAGTCGGCGGTTTTCTTGGTGTTTCTTGGGGCGACATACCGGAATCGAACCGGTGACACCTGGAGCCACAATCCGGCCGACAGTTGCGCCCAATCAGTGACTTAGATTCAGATTCTTGTAAGAACACTCTCTCCAGATGCCAGAGTTGGTGGGAAAGGGCGTCGCGATCTTACGAAGAAGATCAGCCCCCAGACGATGCCGTCTGCGTAGGCAGAGTAGTCGTAGACTCGTCGACGCGCAACCAAGACGACGCCTGTTAGCTTGAGATCGGGCAGGACGTGGTCCTGATGCTACAGAATACGGCGAGAGTGCAATGCCATTGCTGATCGCTTGGCTTCCTAGGTGGATGCCCGCTTCCATCACAGGTTTAGGGTCAGAGCCGGACACCGAGTACGAGCGTCTGGGCCGCCGCGTCGGCGCCCAGGAAACGGCCATCGAAGCTCTCCAGGGCGAGAAGGCAGCGCTTGCCGGAAAATTGAGTTTGCGTAAATAAAGGGCGATCTCGGTGCCACGCGACAAAGCCGCTCGGGAGCGTCGCTCCGCCAAAAACGCTCGGACCGAGCTCGCCAAGATCGGTCCTCGCCTCGAGGCAGTACAGGCGCTGGAGAAGGAAAACGAGCGTCTTAAGAACGCGGTCGATGCCGAGCGCCTAGCGGCGATAAGCAAAGCGAAAGCCTCGGAGCCCGCCGGCCTCCTGGCCGATGCCAACGAACAACACGGGCAAAATGTGGCGAACCTTGAACGTCAGCTACAGGACCAGAAGCAGCGATGCACGAACCTGGAAGCCGATCTGTCGGTGATGCGAAAAGAGGCCCTTGATCTGGCGACCGGGCTCGCCTAGGTCACAGGCGACATCGAGACATTACGTGCGCGGAGCGCGAGGTCGAAGGACCGCAGCATCTCCCCGCACGGCGCACAATGCCGCTGAGCGGCAGGTCTCAGGTTCATGGCCCCGCCCCGCAGAACGACGTTACCCTTCAATCCCCTGTGCCAACGCGGTCGGCCGGCGACTTGCACCTCGCCACCGGCCCGCTGCTGCTACAGCTTGCCCGTCACGCCCAGATGTCGTTCAGGACGAAGCCGTCCGGGAACGGATCGTCGTGATCGAGGACGTAGGTGTTCAAGCCATAAATCCAACTGGTTCCCGTGATGGTCGGAACCACCGCCGGACGCGATCCGACCGTTGTCTCTTCGACAAGACGCCCGGTAAAGACGTTGCCGAGAATTCCCTGGTGGCGAAAATCCTTGTCAAGTGGCAGAAGGCCCTTCGCATGCAACACGGCCATTTTTGCGCATGTCCCGGTGCCGCACGGACAGCGATCGAGTGCGCCCGTCCACGTAGCTGGGTTATTCCAGTCCAGATCACCGGACGCAACCGTCACCGCGTTCTTCCAATCTGCATCAGGACTATCCGTCGGTCCGGAGAGCTGCGAAATCGTGATACCGATTCCGGGATATTCGGGATGCTCGACCGAAAGCTGTTCGATGGCAGCCTGCCTGATCATGGCCGAGATCCTCGCGATCTCGCCCCCCTGCTCTGGAATCAGCGACAGGCCGGGGAACTGGCGGACATCCGCGATTACGTAGAACATTCCTCCCCAACCGACATCGACCACGACCTTTCCAAGATGAGGCACGTCGATCGTGGCGTCGAGGTGCGCGGCAAAGGCCGGAACGTTCTTGAACGTAACGCTCTCCACCTTACCGTTCCGACATTGCGCCTTGATGGCGATCAGCCCGGCCGGCGCTTCCAGAATGAGTTCGGTCACAGGCTCCTTCATCGGAAGCATTCCCATCTCGAGGAGCACCGTGGCAACCGAAATAGTATTGCCCCCGGACATCACCGGGTACTCAACCTGCTCCATGATGATGTACCCGGCATCCGCATCCGGATGGGTAGGCGGAACGATGATGTTGCAGCACAGAGGCGGATAGCCTCGGGGTTCGCGCAGCATGAGCTTACGGAGCTGATCATCATTTTCCCGGAGCCATGCCATTTTCTCATATACCGTCTTGCCGGGGATGTTCGGCACTCCACCCGTGATGACGCGCATCGGCTCGCCCGCGTGCGTATCGACCGCATGAATAGTTCGCTTGAATGCCATTCTTCTCAAGATCCTTACATGGTAATCGAGCCACTCGTAACAGGTGTCTCGTCGAGCCCGAGAGCGGCAGCACAGGTGCTACATCCGGCATCGCGAACGACGGCGATTTCCGCCCCAAGCTGCGCAGGACCTCGGGTACAGCGGCCGCGCCGTCGGTGGGAACTGCTCCCCCGCAACGGACTGTCCCTCCTTGACGCTGCACGACTATCGCATCTTCCACCCGTCTGTCCATATAAGGCCTGAGACGAATCATGGAAAATGGCAGCTGGTGCACAATCGCTCCAGGAAAACCGTACTCGCGGAAGCATCTGAAACCGCACACCGCACAAGATCACCCAACAGAACCGGGAAATTCCTGCTGCCAATCGTCCTTATCCTTATAGGCGCACAGGATTCCCCGCCCCACAATCGGCTCACCCCTTGGACAGTCGATTATCGTGAAGATACGAGAATTCCCTGCTGACCGTGCTTCGTGTGACTGCTTCGAAATCAGCCCGCCGTGCGCCGCCGGTGCAGCGCATGCCGGTGAGGCACGCGCCCGTTGCGGAGGTTGTAGAGGCGGGTGCAGACCGATTACAACCCCCGGGACCTATACCACGCCTTGAAATACTCGAATTGCACCAGGCCAACGCCGCCTAGTGTGCCGCCTCCGAAGTCGTACTGAATGCACTGACGTCCAATCTCAAAGCAATGGCGACGATTGATGATTCAGGCTATTCATCACAGAACAGACCCGCACTCCGCTACGTGCCCGATGCGTCTACGACGGACGAGGGCCTCGGCGAGAGTCGCATGTACGGTCGCCCGAGATCGATCTCTCTTGAATGGGATAAATTAAATGACCGCTAAGGTGACAGTTATCAAGAATGCTGCGGGCGCCCCCCTCGGCGAGCCCTCGCCAGCCAGGCTACCCATCGGCGACGTGATTGCCCACTCCAGGGCGGGACAGGACGTCACCATCGAGAAGTCTGGAGTCTCCATCGGTATATGGGAATGCAGCCCCGGCGTGTTTCGCCGACACATAATGAACCGCGAATTCAGCCACATCCTCTCGGGGTGGTGCATCTTCACACCGGACGGGGGCGACCCAGTCGAGATACACGCGGGCGATGCGGTTTTCTTCCCCGCCAACTGCGAAGGTGTTTGGGACATCCGCGCCCAGTTCCGCAAGACATACGTAATCCTCAGCGAAAAATGATCGAACGTATCGATGTTTCACGGAGAGCCAGCAAACTCATTATCGCAGGCGATCGCATCGAGACTTCCGGCCTGGTCGCCAATGATTGCCGCGCTCCCATTCGTGAGCAGACCCGGGACGTGCTCGATCAGCTCGATCGACTCCTCAAGAAGGCCGGGGTGGGTCGCGAAGGTTTGCTCCGCGTGCAAATCTGGCTGGCCGACATGAAGGACTTCGGAGCCATGAACGAGGTTTACGACGCATGGGTGGGGGACAAGAACCAACCAGCGAGGGCCTGTGTCGGAGCCCAGCTGGCAGACCCAGGTTACCTGATCGAGATTCAGGGCTGGGCGAAACGCTGATCGGCCGAAATTTGTAGGACAGAATCCATGATCGCCCGCCTTAATGCGGATCCTCCGCTCGCCCAGGAGTACCTGGCATTCCTGGATCAACTCCGCGCCGCAGGCTTCCGCGGGGAAGTCACCTCCGACTATGCGACGCGCACTGTCCTCGCCACTGACAATTCGATTTATCAGCGCTTGCCGCAGGCTGCCGTCTTTCCGCTCGATTCGGCGGACGTCGAGTGCCTGGCAAAGCTCGTTGCCAGGCCAGAGCATCGCGGAATCGTTCTCACGCCGCGCGGTGGTGGAACGGGCACCAACGGCCAATCGCTTACTGACGGTATCGTTGTCGACCTCTCGCGACACTTGACGAAAATCGTCGAGATCAATGCCACGGAGCGCTGGGTGCGTGTCCAGGGAGGCGTGGTAAAGGATCAGCTTAATGCTGCGCTGCGTCCCCACGGCCTGTTCTTCGCACCGGAACTATCCACCTCCAATCGCGCGACGATTGGAGGCATGATCAACACGGATGCGAGCGGCCAAGGCAGTTGCACCTACGGCAAGACTCGCGACCATGTGATCGAGCTGTGGAGCGTGCTGCTCGGCGGCGAAGTGCTGCATAGTAGGGCGATCGAGGAGCACGAGCTCGAGTCCATGGTGCTCCGCACGGATCGGCAGGGCGCAGTTCATCGTTGCGTGCGCGACATAGTGGACAACCAGGCGGAGCTGATTCGGGCTCGGTTTCCGAAATTGAATCGCTGCTTGACCGGCTATGACTTGGCGCACGTCCGTGAGCCGGATGGGCGGCTCAACCTGAACAGCGTGCTATGCGGTTCCGAGGGCACGCTGGGTTTCATCGTCGAAGCGAAATTGAACGTGCTGCCAATTCCGAGGCATTCGGTCCTCGTGAATGTGCGCTACTCGAGCTTCATGGCTGCGCTCCGGGACGCAAATTCGTTGATGCAACTCAAGCCCCTTTCCATCGAGACCGTAGACTCGAAGGTGCTCATGCTGGCGATGAAGGACATCGTGTGGCATGGCGTAGCCGAATACTTTCCGGACGACAATGAAAAGCCGACCATGGGTATCAACCTCGTCGAGTTCTGCGGCGAGGATTGGTCGGAACTGGAGCAGCGGGTCCGTGACTTCGTCGCGCACCTGCAGAGCGACGCCGGCTCCGAACGACTTGGACATACGCTCGCAATCGGCGAGGAGGCGATAGATCGCGTATATGCCATGCGCAAGCGTGCCGTCGGTCTGTTAGGCAATATCGAGGGGCAGTCAAAGCCGCAGGCCTTTGTCGAGGACACCGCTGTTCCCCCCGAGAATCTCGCCGATTACGTCGCGGAGTTCCGCTCGCTGTTAGACGGGTTCGGCCTCGAGTACGGGATGTTCGGTCACGTGGACGCGGGAGTTCTCCATGTCCGGCCCGCGCTCGACATGAAGAACCCGCAGCAGGCGTCCCTGATCCGGCCCATATCCGACGCAGTTGCAGAGCTGACCCGCAAGTACGGCGGGCTGCTCTGGGGCGAGCATGGAAAGGGCCTGCGCTCGGAATACTCACCGGGGTATTTCGGCGAGCTCTACCCCGCCCTTAAAACCGTCAAGGCAGCCTTCGATCCGCACAACCAGCTCAACCCTGGCAAGATCGCCGTCCCAGCCAGCGTGCCCGGCGCCCACTTGACTCGGGTAGACGAGGTTGGGCTACGCGGAGAGAAGGACAGAGAGATTAACGAACGCATCTGGCAAAGCTACGACACTGCGGTCCAATGCAATGGCAACGGCGCATGCTACAACTTCGATCCGAATGACGCCATGTGTCCGTCGTGGAAAGCGACTCGGGACCGCATTCAGTCGCCCAAGGGGCGCGCATCCCTGATGCGCGAATGGTTGCGACTCCAATCGCGAGACGGGAGAGACCTTCTAGCCGAAAGCAGCCGGATCCGTGGGCGAACCGACTTTCTCGGTTTCTTGCGACGCCTGCGCAACACTTTGGCCAAGCATCGAGGCGAGAAGGATTTTTCGCATGAAGTTTACGATGCGATGGCCGGATGTCTGGCATGCAAATCGTGCGCAGGCCAGTGCCCGGTGAAGGTCAGCGTCCCCGAGTTCCGATCGCGCTTTCTGGAGCTCTATCACGCCCGCTATACGCGGCCTCTGAAGGACTATCTGATCGGCTCGCTGGAGACCACCATTCCTTTTCTCGCTCGCTTTCCCGGCATCTATAACGGGATGATCGAGTGGAAGCCGGTACGCCTGTTTCTGGAGCGATTTGCCGGCATGGTCGATAGTCCGACGCTGAGCCGTCTGGACTTCGATGCCGCGTGCTCACAGTGGGGCGTGAAGCAGGCTACGCCGGAGCGGCTCGCCCGGCTCTCGAAAAAGGAGCGCGAGCAGTGCGTGGTCCTGGTGCAGGATGCCTTCACCCGCTACTTTGAAGCGAGCGTCGCCATCGCCTGGATTGAGCTCGTTTCAAGGCTTGGCTTTCAAGTCTATCTGGCGCCGTTCCTGCCCAATGGAAAACCGCTTCACGTCCAGGGCTTTCTGGGGGCCTTCGAGCGTGCGGCGGCGCGGAATGCTCGAATGCTCTCCGCACTGGCCGAGTCCGGGGTGCCGTTGGTAGGCCTGGATCCGGCAATGACTCTGGTCTATCGACAGGAGTACGCGAAGGTGATGGGGACCGAAGCCGCCCCCCAGGTGGCGCTTATCCAGGAGTGGCTCCTCGATGTGCTTCCGGAGGCGCCAAATCGGGAAGACACGCCTCCCCGCTCGTACGAGTTACTCGCGCACTGCACGGAAAAGACCAACGCACCAGCCAGCATCACTCAATGGCAGCGCGTTTTCGAGCGCCTGGGTCTGCAACTTTCTGTGCTGGAAGCGGGCTGCTGTGGGATGTCTGGCACTTATGGTCACGAGACGCGCAACTTGTCGACGTCAAGGACGATTTACGGACAGTCGTGGGGTCCCTTAGTCAAGGTCAACGCGGGCAGTGGACGACTCCTCGCCGACGGGTACTCGTGCCGAAGCCAGGTCCAGCGGATGGAGGGCCGTTCCCTGGACCATCCGCTGCAGGCGCTCCTTGCCCACCTACGGAAGATCGCCGCGCCCTGAGTGACGTGCAGCCTGACGCAACACGTTGTCTCGTTGGGGCGCACCAGCTTTTTGAAGGAATAGGCTTCACCCACTGCCCGGTGAGACTCGGTCGTCGGGAGTTCGGATGGAGACCGGAGGATCAAGCTCCCGAGTCGACGAGCCTCTCCACCTCGTGCCGGCGCTTGCGGAACGAACAAGGCGTCTCGCCGAACTCCTTCCGGAACCAGAGGATGAAGTGCGATGCGTCCGAAAAGCCGGTGGCGTAGGCGATTTGCGTCACATGCTGACTGGTGGTCATCAGCAGCCTCTTCGCATGATCCAGGCGAAGCTTGCGCCAATAATGGGCAGGGGAGTCGTTGGTGTTGGACATGAATGCACGATGAAGCTGGCGCTCGTTGGTGCCGACGCTCGCCGCGAGCTCCCGCAGGGAGCTCGGCTCATCCATGTGGTTGCGCATGTAGCTGATGGCGCGTTCGACCAACGCATTCTTGTAGATGTGCAACTCCGTCACGCTGGACTTTTCAGTCGGCGCATGGCGCTTGATTTCTTCGTCCTCTACGAGAAGGTACTCCAGGCCCTTCTGTGCCCGGATGGCGCCGCAGTGTCGGCTGATCAGGTTCGCTGCCAAGTCGATGGCGGTACCACCTGGGCAGGTGATAATACCCTTGTCATCGACGAAGCTCTTGTCGACCAAGACTTCCGCATCCGGGAAGCGCTGTATGAACTCTTCCCGAATCGTGAAGTGCACGGCGCAGCGGCGTCCGTCGAGCAGGCGCGCCTTGCCGAGGACGAAAGACCCTGAGCACAGGGCAATGATCGGCGTCCCAGTGGAATGCAGGTCACGAAGCAGGCTGAGAAGCCGCTCGGGGGGATCGCGCGTTTCGCTCAGAAGCCCTCCGGCCACAACCACATAGTCGTATTCTCCAACCACGCTTAGCGGTTTTGTCGGCGAAACGGGCATGCCGCAACTGGCGACAACCGGCAGGTCATCGCAGGTCATCCAATCCCACTTGCAGAAGATCTGCTGGCTGCGAAACGACTTGTCGGCAGCGAACCGGAGCGAGTCGACCAAGCCAGCGACGGGCACCAGGGTAAACTGGTTCATCAGGATGAATCCGACGCGTAGATCCGGCTTCACCGCGACGCCAACGCCCTCGTCAGCTGTCGTGTCGTACATGCTTAAAGTCTTCATGACCGTTTTCCCGCACATCCACTTCTACAGCGGACCGAGTAAGAGGGCTGACATCGGGCTAGGCCCATTGCGAGCGGGGGGCACACGCCACGCCCCCCTTGGTTACCAGATTAGGTCGCCGCGGTTGTCTCAAATATAACAGTTAGGACGCACTTTAGAACGTTTCGGACCATCACCCCCCGGAAGCAACGAGGATCCCGTCGCCAGAAACGGCTCGTGTCGGTTCGTTTCCCCTGCCTCCCCCTTCGGCTTGGTAACAATGCCTGCCCAGGCACGCATCCGATCGCCGGAGAGAATCCACCTCGGCAGTAGGCTTCTAGCAATTGTCCTTAACCTGCTAGTTGGCGCATGACCAACTCGGCACCATTGTCTCGAACCGATCACTTTAATTTGGGTTTAAGACATGTACCGTGGCTTTTGGTATGCACAGGCGCTCGATCTCGACAGTCATCTGGCACCGTCGCTGGACGGCGATGAACACGCCGACGTCTGCATCGTGGGCGGAGGCTATCTCGGGCTGTGGTCGGCAATACGACTTAAGCAGGCTCACCCGGAATGGCGGATCATCATCGTCGAAAAGGATCGCTGCGGGGCCGGCGCCAGCGGACGCAACGGGGGGATCGCCACCAACTGGTGGGCAAAATATCTGTCGGTGATGAGCATTTGTGGCGAGAAGGAAGCTCGACGTATATGCGAGGCCGCTGAATCGGCAATCGACGAAATCGGCAGCTTCTGCCGGGAGCACAACATCGATGCGCAGTATCGCAAGCATGGCTGGCTGTGGACAGCGAGCAACCAGCGTCAGGTCGATTCCTGGCGGGTCTTGACAGATAGCCTGGAGCGCCATGGAGTAAATCCTTTCAAGACGCTCACCCGCGACCAGGTGCGTCAGCGCACCGGTTCCCCGCGGATGATGGGCGGCATCTTCGACCCCAATGCCGCGACGGTGCAGCCGGCAATGTTGGCCAGAGGACTGCGGCGCGCCGCCTTGAAGCTTGGAGTCAGCATTTACGAGAAGTCGCCGCTAACTCATCTGGAGCGGTCCGACCGGCCCGTTGTGCACACCCCGCGCGGCCGGGTACAGGCAAGAAGAGTTGTGCTCGCCCTGAATGCCTGGGGTGCACAGTTCCCGGAACTGCGCCGCATGATCGCCGTAGTGTCGAGCGACATGGTGGCAACCGCGCCCGTCATGGACCGCCTGACCCAGATCGGCTTCACCGGTGGCGAATGCATCACCGATTCCCGCACGGTGCTGAACTACTACCGCAACACTCCGGATGGCCGAATCGTCTTTGGCAAACCCCTGGGCCAGCTCGCCTTCGCCAACCGAATCGGGGACTTGTATGAGCGCCCCTCTCCGGCCGCTGAAAAGGTGGCCGCCGAGATGCGGCTCTTCTATCCGCAGCTGAGCGATGTGCCCGTAGTGAGCAACTGGACTGGGCCGATCGACCGCGCCATGAAAGGCCTGCCAAACTTCGGTCTCCTCGGGGGCCATCCAAACATCGTGTTCGGCATCGGGTTTTCGGGCAACGGCGTCGGTACGACCGTCTTCGCAAGCCGAATCATCAAGTCGCTGGTCGAGGATGCGAACGATGAATGGTCCAACTGCGGACTGGTCAACCAGAAGATGAAGCTGTTTCCGCCGGAGCCTTTCAGGTTCGTCGGCGCGCACCTGGTACGCGATGCCTTGGTGCGCAAGGAAGCCCTGGAAGACCAGGACAAAGACGCCAGCTTCCTCACTAACCACCTCGCCGCGCTTGCTCCTGCCGGCTACGTCCCCGCTCAGAAAGGTTAGGACAGGACCTCATGAAACACCGCGTCGTATTTCTTGATTACGAAGGCATTGGGCCGGGCGTTACACCCCCCGAACTGTCGTTCGAGCACACCTGGATCCGCCACCCCTACACTGCTCCAGATCAGGTGGTGGAACGTCTGAAGGGAGCAACCATCGCTTTGACGTGCAGCGTCCCGTTGCGCGAGGAACACCTGGTCCACCTCCCCGAGCTGCAAATGATCTCACTTGCGCTCTCAGGCACAGACATCGTGGACGTGGAGTATTGCCGTTCGCGCGGCATCAAGGTAGCCAATGTGCCGGGATACGGGTCCAACACGGTAGCCGAGCATTCGGTGGCCATGATGTGCGAACTGCTTCGCAAGGTGTCGTGCTATCACCGGTTAATGCAGCAGGTCCACAGCGGCGCAAAAAACGCCAAGAACATTTACTTCGACTTCCCCATCCGAGACCTGCGCGGCCAAGTACTCGGGATCGTGGGCAACGGCCCCATCGCAAAGCGCGTGGGAGAGCTCGGGAACGCGTTCGGGATGCACGTCATTTTCAATGATCGTGGGGGTCGCTACCAGGGCACCAACTACGTTCCACTGGACGCTCTGCTCGAACGCTGCGACGTCTTGATGATCAATTGTCCCTTGACCGAAGAAACATTCAATCTGATCGGCGCGGAGGAGCTGGCAAGAATGAAGCCGGACGCCGTGATCGTGAATACTGGTCGAGGCGGCATCGTCAACGAATCTGCCCTGATCGACGCGCTGGAGCACAGCCGTATCGGTGGCGCCGCAATCGACGTTCTCGAGCATGAACCGGTCCAGCCGGACAACCCCATCTTCCGGCTCATCGATTACCCGAACTTCATTCTCAACCCGCACGTAGCCTGGAGCAGCCTTGACGCGATGCGCACCTTGATCAACCGTTCCTTCGCCAATATCGAGCAGTTCGTACGATCGACCAGCTCGGGCGCGTCACACTGCGAGGAGACACAATGAGTTCGAGCATCAAGAGCAGTTTCGTCAACGGAAGATTCGTCCAGCCGAGAGGCGACGAACAGATTCTCGAGAACAGGAACCCATCGGAGCCCGCCGATATCGTCGATCGCTTCGCACGCGCCGATTCCGAACTTACCTGCGCAGCTGTCGAGGCCGCGGACGCCGCTGCGCCCGCCTGGGCGAACAGCAATCCTCAGGTTCGCGCCGACGTGCTGGACCGCATCGGCACGGAGATCCTGCAACGCCGGGAAGAGTTGGCGCGTCTCCTGGCCCGCGAGGAAGGCAAAGTGGTACGCGAAGCGCTCGGCGAAGTTGACCGCGCGGGCCGTTCGTTCAAGTTCTTCGCGCAGGAAGCGTTACGCTCCGCAGGCGAGAAATACGACTCGGTGCGGCCGGGAGTCGGCATCGACACAATACGCCACCCGATAGGGGTGGTCGGTATCATCAGCCCATGGAATTTCCCGATCGCAATCCCTGCCTGGAAGATCGCCCCTGCTCTGTGCTTCGGCAACTGCGTGGTCTTCAAGCCAGCCGAACTCGTGCCATCGTCAGCCTGGGCATTGGCCGAGATCATCTCCCGCTCCGGCTTGCCTGCCGGCGTTTTCAACATGCTGATCGGGCCCGGCAGCCGTGTCGGCGACGCCCTCATGCGACATCCCATGGTGCGCGCCATCAGCTTTACAGGCTCCGAGCAAACCGGCCGCCAAATCGCCGCGGCGGCAGTCGAGCGAATGGCCAAGGTGCAGTTGGAAATGGGAGGAAAGAATCCACTGATCGTCCTCGACGACGCTGACATCGAACTCGCGCTGGACGCGACGATCCAGGGGTCGTTCTTCTCGACCGGCCAACGTTGCACCGCGAGTTCACGGCTGATTGTCACCGATGGAATATATACGGAGTTCGTGACGCGGTTAGTGGAACGCACGCGCGCGCTAAAAGTCGGAAACGCGCTCGACGCATCCACGGATATCGGCCCGGTCGTAGACGAGAAACAGTTGGAATCGGATCTGGCTTTTATCCAATCTGGGCTTGCAGAAGGAGCCACGCTAGCGTGCGGGGGTAACCGTGCGGCCGTGGAGGGCGGAGGGTTTTATCTGAACCCGGGTGTGTTCCTCGATGTGAAGTCGCACATGCGGATCTACCGCGAAGAGATCTTCGGACCGGTGTTGAGCGTCCTGAAGGTCCGCAACTACGAAGAGGCCTTTGCTGCGGCTGAGGATACCGAATTCGGTCTCTCGGCGGGAATCATAACGAGTTCTCTAAAGTATGCCGAGCATTTCAAACGCCATTCGTCTGCCGGGATGGTCATGGTAAATCTGGCAACCGCCGGTGTTGATTATCACGTGCCGTTCGGCGGAAACCGGGGCTCCAGCTACGGCCCCCGGGAGCAAGGCACTTATGCACGTGAATTCTTCACGAAAGTGAAAACCTGCTATCAGCGAAGCAATTGAATTACCTGAGAGCAATGCGCTACAAGCCACCAAGCGCTCACCCCGACACCCTTGCGTCTGGAATGGCATACACAAGAGCTGAAGTTCATCACGAGAATCGTCTTCATTATTATAGGCAACATTCCTACCCCACCGCAGAATGACCGAAGTCCCGCACTAGACACCGCCGAGAAGAGCGAGTTACGACCACTCACTAGAAATTGAACAAGGAGGAGACTCATGACCACATTGAAGAATATTTTCAGCATTTCGGTTGCATTCGCGATGATGATTTCGCCTCTTGCAGTGCACGCGAGTGAAAAGAGTTACAAGCTTGTGGTGGCCACCGAAGCAGGAGACCGAGACTCAGTGCTGGGCAAAGCTGTGCAGAATTGGGGCGCAATGATCAAGGAGAAATCGAAAGGCCGCATGAAGGTCAACGTTTTCTACCAGGGCGAACTCGGCGGCCAGCAGGAGCTTTTCGATCAGCTGGTCAAGG
>DYFW01000256.1 GCA_020725005.1 Thiobacillus denitrificans | reverse complement strand
ATCTGGAGGCGCGTAGCGCCTTTTCCTCGCGACGCCGCAGGCGTGGCGAGGCTGAGAGGGCGAGCGGTCGAACGTCCAAGGCCGCCCCTTCCTGGGCTTCGGCTCCAACTGGTCAAAGAAAGCATCCACGAAAGCGCCGAGCTGCTCTTGCGGGATACCTGCGTTTTCAAAGTCCTGGTGCTGCTGGTTCATCTTCGCCACTCCTAAAAATCCGGCGTTAGCGCGCCGGGGTTGGTATTGGTGACAAGTAGATCTCGCCGGCGAGATCCGCTTGTCACCACGTCACGGCATTTGCTGCGCCGCGTGTTTCACTCGCAAAATTTCCACGGTGCCGGCGTCGTCCAGCACGCGATAGAACACGATGTAATTCCGATGGGCGACCAGCTCGCGCACGAAGGCGGGCAAGCCCGGCCGGCCGGTGCGGCCCATCTTCGGATGCTGCGCAAGCGGCAAGGTCTTGTCGCGCAGCTCCTGGCCGAACGTCTCCGCCCTGGTCGGGTTGTCCTGGGCGATGTAGTCGATGATGTTGTCTAGATCGGCCTCGGCCATCGGACGCCATACGATGCGGTAAGGGGTTTTTGCCTTCGCCATAGATCAATCGCCGTCCGTCTCGGCCTGCTTATCGACAAGCGCCTGAACGGCCGCGAACAGGTCATCAGCCTTGCCGCCGTAGCTCTCGAAATCGTCCAGCAAGGCGGCGAAGTCGTCCCGCTGGAACTGCTTTTCTTCGGCCTCGGCCTCGCGTGCATCCTGCTCGTCCAGGTCGATAGCGTTCATGGCGTGCGCTCGATGCAGCCACGCATCGGCGTATTCGCGTTCATCGCTGCCGTTGCTGCCGTAGCCGTCTGCACGCGGGCACGCGACGAAGTTCTGAATACCGGCCAGATCGCCCGCGAAGCTGCGTAGCAGCTCCTGGGGTGTCATCTGCACGCGCCGGCACTCGCGCACAAACTCCGGCGGCACGCGCAGCGTGACGGCCACGGTTTCATCGGGCACGAAGCGGCCGGCCTCGCCGGGGATGATGCCGACAGGGGCGCGGAAGCCATGCGGCCGGGCATCGCAACGCCAGCCGACAACCTCCAGGGCGCGGCCGTCGTCACTGGTGGCCCGGTCGCTGCTGTCCAGCTCGGGCACTCGGCGCAAGCTCTGGTCGATGTAGTCGCGGAAGTAGCACGCACCGGCCGGCAGCTCTCGGCCGAAGGGCTGCGCCGGCACGATGTAGCCGAACTTCCCCACGTTGCGGCGGCTGTGTTCCTGGCTCCACGGCCCGCCGCCGATCAGTTCGTGGGTGGTGCCGGCGTGCTCGATGGTCAGCAGTTCATGGCCGCCTTCGGCCTGCTGCACGTCGATCAGCCGGACGTTATGCACGGTGACAGAAGCGCCGGGCTGTGCGAGCGCGGCGAAGGCATCGAAGCTCATGCGCGCTTCGCTCCTGCCGCCTTGTGGCGTGCAATGCGGGCATCCATCCGCGCCATGACTTCATCGTGCGGGATGCTCGGCCGGGGGTCGTCGATGGATTCCTGAATCTCGGCGGCCAGCCACTCCGTATAGGCGGCGGCTTGGTGCGCCTTGCGCATCGCGTCGGCCCGGCCACGGTTGCCGGCGGTTTCCTCTTTCTCGGCCGGGTTCCACTCGCTGGCGTCGAACTGGCCGATGGTGATGCCCACATCGCGCAGGACGTTCAAGGCTGCAATGGGATTGCCGAAACGGCGCGGCTCGTTGCTGCGGGCCTTCGCCAGCAAGGCAGCGGCCCCGCTGCGCGTGGCGATCTGCACGAGGAACGCCCCGCCCTGTCCTTTCAGGGTCACGCCCTCGACGCCGCCGGCATCGCTCGCGGCGCGAAGCTGTTCAATGGTCATGCTTTGCATGATTCACTCCTTATAGGGTGATGAAAGTAACAGGGTTGATTGTGCATGTTTTCTAGGAAACGTGCAAGTCCCTGTTAGTCGGAAAACGGTCGTTTTGTGGATTTCGTGGCGGTGCCCTGCCCTGCCGCGCTTTTGGCCCTGTTCGCTGTCCGTAATGGCGTCTATAAAACCGGCAGATTCGCCGTCGGCGAAGAACTCCCGCAAGGCATTGGCCAAGGTCTCCT
>DYFW01000255.1 GCA_020725005.1 Thiobacillus denitrificans | reverse complement strand
GTTCCAGTACATGAACTCGCGGCCGTCGCGGTCGGTCCATTGCGACTTGCAGGCGAGCGTGCAGGTCTGGCAGCCGATGCACTTGTTGAGGTCGATGACCATGGCCAGTTGGCGGGCGCTCATGCTTTCTCCACGTCGACGGCGGATTCGAAGGCGAGCATGTTGCCGTCCCAGTTGGGGTTGAACTTGAGGTGGCCCCAGCCGTCGACCAGCTCGAAGGGCGAGATCAGGCCGGCCACGGCGTTGTTGAGGCCGAGTTTCTTCTTGAACTGGTAGGGCTCCCAGGCGTGGTCCATCACCACCGCGCGCGGCGGGATGGCGGGCATCAGCCTGGCGCGGGCGAAGAATTCGCCAACGTCGTTGAAGACGCGCACCGCGTCGCTCTCGGCGATGCCCTTGGCGCGCGCCTCCGCCGGATTCAGCCAGATGTGCGGCTCGCCGCGCTGCAGGCGCAGCAGTTGCGCGTTGGTGCGCCACTGCGAATGGATGCCGTGGCGCGCGTGCGGCGTCCAGAAGGCGAACGGGAAACTCGCCGGCCGCAGCGGCGGCAAGGCGGTCGGCGTGCGGCAGCCGAGTTTTGCGTAGACCGGGTGGTCGACCCAGAACTGCTGGCGGCCCGATAGCGTCTCGTAGGGCTGGCGCAGGTAGACGTTGTTCTCGAAGGAATGGAACGGCTTGTTGGCGTAGAGCGGCGAGTTGTAGCCGGCCTCGCGATTGACGGTGACGAAGCCGTGCTTCATCGCGTCCTCGGGCGTCCAGGGCGAAATGGCCGGCACGTTGGCCATCAGCCAGCGCACGACATCCTCGTCGTTGTTGAGCTTGCCGTCATCGGTGAATTCGGCCGGCAGGTTCGCCAGCTCGCGCATCACCGGCCCGGCCTTGTCTCCGGATTGCACGAGGAAATCCGGGTCGGGGATGCGCTCGATGCCGCGCTTCTTCGCCTCGCGCGCGATGGCTTCGGCGAACAGCAGGCAGATCTCCCATTCGGATTTCGTCTCGCCGATCGCTTTCAGCCCCTTGGGCGGCACGGTGATGTTGCAGAAGCGATGGTAGCCGAGCTCGCCGCGCAGGTCCCAGCTTTCGTACTGGCTCTTGGCCGGCAGCACGTAGTCCGACCACAACGCGGTCGAATCCATGCGGTGGTTGACATTCACCAGCAGGTCGAGCGATTCGACGAAGGTCTGGCGGTAGTGCGCCTCCGACTTGTTCCGTTGCAAGAGGTTGTCGGCGAAGAGCAGGACGGTCTTCGGCTTGCCGAAATAGGCGTTGCTGGTCTGGCGGAACTTGTCGCCGAGTTCGGCGAGTCCCGCGTTGTCGATACCGAGGACGCTCTTCAGGTGGGCATCCGGGTAGTGGCGGCGCATCGTTTCGGCCATGCCGCCGTTCTCCCACTCGGAGAAGAAGCCGGAGGCGAAGCGTGGCGGCTTGGGGCTGGAGAGCGGGCCGATGCCGCCGAGCGACCAGTTGTTCTCGGTGTCGAGCCCGCCGCGCTCGCCGGCGTGGCCGGTCAGCGCGCAGGCCAGCGCGGCGGCCCAGCAGGTCATCGTGCCGGAGACATACTTGTGCAGCGAGAAGCCGATGTTGACGATGGCGATCTCGGCCTTCGCGAGGTCGCGCGCCATGCGCTCGACCTGATCCGGATGCACGCCGGTTTTTTCCTGCGTCGCCGCCGGCGGGAACTTCGCGGCCTCGGCGCGCGCCTTGTCGAACACCGTGGTGACCTCGATCTCCTTGCCGTCGCGGCCTTTTACTGTCCAGGTGCCGGACAGTGCCGGCCTGAGCTTGCCGAGCCGCAGACTCTTGGTGAAGTGGCCCTGCGTGCCGGGCATCGGCTGGGCGGAATTCGTCGCCGCGTCCCAGCAGTAGAAGACGTCGTCCTTGCCCTTGTCGCGCAGGTCGCGGTGGCGCAGCAGTTCCTGGTTGTCGGTGCGCACCAGGAAGGGCAGGTCGGTCTGCTCCCGGACGAAAGCCTCGTCGATCAGCCGGTCGCGGAACAGCACGTGCAGCAGCGACATGGCGAGGAAGCTGTCGGTGCCGGCCTGCACCGGCACCCAGTCGGTGGCCATCTTGGCGGTGGCGTTGTATTCGGGCGTGACGCACCAGACGCGCGCGCCG
>DYFW01000042.1 GCA_020725005.1 Thiobacillus denitrificans | reverse complement strand
CATCGCCTACCGCCAGCCGGTGACGCGCGGCGACATCGAGGACATCCGCGGCGTGTCGGTGAACCCGAACATCATCAAGACGCTGGAGGAGCGCGGCTGGATCGAGGCGATCGGCCATCGCGACGTGCCGGGCCGCCCGGCGCTGTTCGGCACCACCAGCCATTTCCTGTCCGACCTGGGCCTCCTCTCGCTGTCCGAACTGCCGCCGCTGGAAGAACTCGGCAACCTGGTCACGCCCAGCGAGACCGCGCTGATACCGGAATTGCGCGAAGCCTTCGGCGCTATCATCGAAACCGCCGGGCCGCGCAGCCCCGCTGCGATCATCGAGGTGGCGCAACCCGCCCCCCCTGGCGCGGTGATCGAAACCGCCGCCGCTAACGAGACTCACTGACCATGGCCCGTCCCACTCCCATCCGGCGTTCGCCGACCGCCGTCCCCAAGGGCCGCGCCGCAACGCGCCTCGCGCAGGCCGCCGCCCCCGAGGCGGCGAGCGAACGCCTGCAGAAGGCGCTCGCCTCGGCCGGCCTCGGCTCGCGCCGCGAAATGGAGGAATGGATCGCCCAGGGCCGGGTGCAGGTCAACGGCGAGCCCGCGACGATCGGCATGAAGGTCGGTCCGCGCGACATCGTCAAGGTGAGCGGCCGCCGCATCTACCTGCGCTTCGACGAGAAGCGCACCCGCATCCTGATCTACCACAAGTCGGAAGGCGAGATCGTCACCCGCGACGATCCCCAGGGCCGCGCCACCGTGTTCGATGCGCTGCCGAAACTGCGCGGCGCGAAGTGGATTTCCATCGGCCGTCTCGACTACAACACCGATGGCCTGATGATCTTCACCACCTCCGGCGAGCTGGCCAACAAACTGATGCACCCGCGTTTCGAGGTCGAGCGCGAATACGCCGTGCGCATCCTCGGCGAGCTCAGCGACGCGCAGATCCAGCAATTGCTCGACGGCGTCGAACTCGACGACGGCCCGGCGCAGCTGCAAAGCTGCTTCCGCGCCGGCGGCGAAGGCGCGAACCGCTGGTACCGCGTCATCATCAAGGAAGGCCGCAAGCGCGAAGTGCGGCGGATTTTCGAGCACCTCGGCTTCACCGTGTCACGGCTTACACGCATCCGCTTCGGCCCCATCGTGCTGCCGCCGCAGCTCAAGCGCGGGCAGAAGATGGAACTCGACGACGAGCTCGTCGCGCAGGTGATGGCGTGGGCGGGGCTCGAGCCGGGGCCGCGTCGCAAGCCGCGGGGCCCGGCGGGCCAGCCGGTGCGCAAGCCGAAAATCCGTTCTTGATGGGAAATTCAAGAACTTGAATTTCCCATCCATAACGGGCCGGGGTTTGATTGTTATTGATGCGAAACCCGGCGCGGCTTTCCAGCGTATCCAGCGTGTCGTTGGCGCGGGCTGGGATCCCGGTTCGAAAGATTCGGATCAATCAGTGACGCGGCCCGGCCAACCCCGCGTCCGGTGCGTCACTTTTCCGTCAGTTTCTTGATCACCCCGGCGGCCCACTCACGGCCGCCCAGGCCGAAGGCCAGCGCGAACGCCAGCCCGACGGCGCCGAAACCGATCTGGAATGCGGCGGTGAGCAGGCTGGTGCCGATCGCCAGCTGCTCCAGCGCAACGAACACCACGAAGATGATGGTCGCGTATTCCGCCAGCGTGCTGATGGTGAGCGCGCCCTGCACGCCGATGTTGTTGAGATAGGCGAACGCCAGGCGGTTGATGAAGCGCGCGATCAGCACGCCGAACACCAGCACCAGGATCGCGACGATGATGTTGGGGATGTAGAGCACCACCTTGTTGAACAGCTCGGCGACCATGTGCAGGCCGAGGCTGTTGGCCACGGTGACGACGACGACGAAAATGATGATCCAGTAGACGAGGCGGGCGAGCAGCTTGGACAGCGAGACGTCCAGGTTCCCCTGCTTGAGGAAGGCCTCGATGCCGGTCCTTTCCGCCACGCTGTCGAACTTCAGCAGATCGAGCAGCTTGGTTACGCCGGTGCGGACGAGATTGGCGAACAGCCAGCCCACAAACAGCAGCAGTAGCGCCCCGAGCAATTGCGGCACGAAGCCGGCAAGCTGGGTCCAGAACGTCGTCAGCGAAGCGAGAAAGACATCGATTTGCTGCTGCATGGCATGCTCCTTCCAGTCTGCGGGAGTCGGCATTATAACGAAGGCCCGTCCAGCGCCTTTTCACGATTGTGAAACCCGGCCTGGAATAAGCTACCCTGTGGGAAGGCCTTCCCCTGCTTCGAAAACAACCGGTACGCCCCTGAATGCGCGCTCACGCCGACCCTGCCGTACTGCTGCCGATCGACGGACTGCCCGCGCTGCTCGCCGCGCTGGGACGCGACGGCTATCGCTGCATTGGCCCGGCTGTCGAGAAGGGGGCCATCGTCATGCGGGAACTCGACGGCAACGACGCCTTGCCGCGCGGGCTGCAGGCCGAGCAGGGGCCCGGCCACTACCGCCTCGTCGCCGACCCCCACAACCGTTATTTCGCCTGGGCCAACGGCCCGCAGGCGCTCAAACCACTGTTTTTCGCGCCGCAGGAAACGCTGTGGCGGGCCGGGCGCGGCGACGATGGCGCGCTGCGCTTCGAGGCGGTGCTGCCGGAAGCGCCGAAACTCGCGGTGATCGGTGCGCGCGCCTGCGACCTTGCCGCGCTCGCCCTGCAGGATGCGCACTTCCTGCGCCCGGAGCGGGTCGACGCGCACTACGCGGCCCGACGCGCGCGCCTGTTCCTCGTCGCGGTGCAATGCGCGGTGCCGGCGGCGACGTGTTTCTGCGGGTCGACCGGCGACGGCCCCGTGCCGACGGCAGGCTACGACATCACGCTCGCCGAGTTGCCCGAGGGCTTCGTCGCCCACGCCGGCAGCGACGCGGGGCGGGCGCTGCTCGCGACGCTCGATCTGGCGCCTGCGACGCCACGGCAGCTCGACGCCGTGCAGGTGCAGGGCGAAGCCGCGGCGGCCGCGCAGGCGCGCGCGTTGCCGGGGAAGGATTTGCACGATGCATTGATGCGCCGACTCGACCATCCGCGCTGGGACGAGGTCGCCATGCGCTGCCTCGCCTGCGGCAACTGCACCGCCGTGTGTCCGACCTGCTTTTGCCATGCCGAATTCGACCAGCCCGCGCTCGACGGCGCGTCCAGCACGCACCAGCGTGTGTGGGATTCGTGCTTCGGCGAGTCGCACGGCCACCTGCACGGCTTCAACGTGCGGCCGGATATCCGCACGCGCTACCGCCAGTGGCTGACCCACAAGCTCGCCGGCTGGCACGCGCAGTTCGGCCGCAGCGGCTGCACCGGGTGCGGCCGTTGCATCGCCTGGTGCCCGGTGGGGATCGATCTCACCGGGGAAGTCGCCGCGCTCATGGCGGAGCAGCCATGAATACGCAGATGCGATTCGACGCCGGCGCGCCGCACGCCGCCACCGTGGTCGCGCGCACGCAGGAATCGCCGAGCATATTTACCTTGCGCCTCAGGCTCGACGACGCGGCGGCGCAGGAGGCGTACCGCTTCGCGCCAGGGCAGTTCAACATGCTCTACCTCTACGGGGTGGGCGAGGTGCCGATTTCGATCATGTCGGACCCCGAGGACCGCGACGGCATCGGCCACACCATCCGTGCGCTGGGCCGCGTCACGCAGGGGCTGGCGAAGCTCCGGCCGGGAGACCGGGTGGGCCTGCGCGGCCCCTTCGGGCGTGGCTGGCCGCTGCAGGAAATCAGCGGCTGCGACCTCGTGATCGTCACCGGGGGGCTGGGCTGCGCGCCGGTGGTGTCGGTGATCCATTACGTGCTGCGCCGGCGCGAACGCTTCGGCAAGCTCGTCATCATCCAGGGCGTCAAGCACGCCGACGACCTGCTCTGGCGCGAACAATACGAGGCCTGGGCGAAGCTGCCGCATACCCAGGTGTTGGTCGCGGCGAACGAGGGCGCGGCGTTCTGGCCCTGGCACGTCGGCCGCGTGACCGAGCTCTTTGGCTTGGCGCGCTTCGACCCCGCGTGCGCGGTCGCGATGATGTGCGGGCCGGAAGGCATGATGCACGCGGCGGCCGCGAACCTGCTGGAACGCGGCCTGCCGGCGTCGCGCCTGTTTCTCTCGATGGAGCGCAACATGCAGTGCGCGGTGGGCCGCTGCGGGCACTGCCAGCTGGGCGGCGCCTTCGTCTGCCGCGACGGCCCGGTGTTCAACTGGGGCGAGGTGCAGCCCCTGCTCGCGCACAGGGGGTTCTGATGGACACGCCAGGTTTTGCCAAACCGCGCGTCGCGGTGCACAAATTCAGCTCCTGCGACGGCTGCCAGCTCGCCTTTCTCAACCTGGGCGAGGACCTGCTCGCGCTCGCCGCGCGCGTCGACCTTGTCCATTTCGCGGAAGCGGGTCCGCTCGACCCGGATGCGGACGTCGACATCGCCTTCGTCGAGGGCAGCGTATCGACCCCCGAAGACCTCGGACGTATCCAGCGCATCCGCGCCCACAGCCGGGTCCTGGTCGCGATCGGCGCGTGCGCCACCTCGGGCGGCATCCAAGGCCTGCGCAACGGCGTGTTCGACGCCGGTTGGGTCACGCAGATCTACCGGCATCCCGAGGCGGTCGCGAGCCTGGAACGCTCGACACCGATCGCCCGGCACGTGAAGGTCGACGTCGAATTGTGGGGCTGCCCGGTCAGCGGCCCGCAGGTGCTGGCGGCGCTGAACGCGCTGCTGCTCGGCGTGGCGCCGCGCGACGACGCCGACAAGGTGTGCACCGAGTGCAAGCGCGCGGGCCATCCCTGCGTGATGGTCACGCGCGGCATCGCATGCATGGGGCCGGCGACGCGCGCCGGCTGCGGCGCGCTGTGCCCGGGCCTGGGGCGCGACTGCTACGGCTGCTACGGTCCGGCGGAAACCGTCAATACCGCGACGCTTGCCGCGCAGTTCGGCCGGTTCGGGCTCGACGCGGCCGCGATCGCACAGCGCTTCCAGTCGATCAACAGCCAGGCGCCGGTTTTCCTTGCCGCGGCGCAGGCGATCCGGGGGCAGGGCGATGACTGACAAGCGCAGCGTCGCGATCCACGTGCCCGTACTCGCGCGGGTGGAAGGCGAGGGCGCGCTCGACCTCGCCATCGAGGACGGCGACATCACCGAATTGCGCCTGCGCATTTTCGAACCGCCGCGCTTCTTCGAGAAATTTCTCGAAGGCCGGCATTACACCGAGATTCCCGACCTGGTCGCGCGCATCTGCGGGATTTGCCCGGTCGCCTACCAGCTCACCGCGGCGAGCGCGCTGGAAAAGCTCTACGGCGTGGCGTTGAGCCCGTGGTCGCGCGCGATGCGGCGCGTGTTCTACTGCGGCGAATGGATCCAGAGCCACAGCCTGCACATCCACCTGCTCGCCGCGCCGGATTTCTTCGGCTGCGGCAACGCGATCGAACTCGCGAAACAGGCTCCCGACGAAGTTCGGCGCGGCCTGCGCCTGCAGGCGCTCGGCAACGAGCTGATGGATCTCTTCGGCGCGCGCTCGGTGCACCCGGTCGGCGTGCGCATCGGCGGTTTCCACGCCGCGCCGTCGCCGGCGCGCGTGGCCGCGTTGCGCGACCGGCTCGAAGCCGCGCTGCCCGAGGCCCGTGCGCTGGTGCGCTGGGCGGCGGCGATCCCCCTGCCGGCGGACGACCAGGATTTCATCTCGGTGGCGCTGCGCCAGCCGGCCGGCTACGCCATCGAACGCGGCGACATCGCCGCCAGCGACGGCCTGCTGATCGAGCCTGAAGCCTACGGCACCCATTTCACCGAGCGCCACGAGCCGCACTCGACCGCGCTGTTCAGCAGCTATCGCGGGCAGCCGTATCTCGTCGGACCGCTGGCGCGTCTCAACCTCAACGCCGACCGCCTGCCGGACGCAGTCCGTGCGTTGCTCGATGACATCGGCTTCGTGCTGCCGAGCCGCAACATGTTCCACAGCCTGACGGCGCGGGCCGTCGAGATTCTGCTGGCGCTCACCGAGGCGCTGCGGCTGCTCGCCGACTATCGCGTGCCCGATTCGCCGTGGGCGCCGGTCACGCCGCGCGCGGGGGTGGCGACCGGCGCCACCGAGGCGCCGCGCGGCCTGTTGTGGCACCGCTACGAAATGGACGGGGCGGGCCGCGTGGTCCGCGCGCGCATCGTGCCGCCGACCAGCCAGAACCAGGCGCGCATCGAGGAAGACCTGCGGCGGTCGCTCGCCGCCTTCGGCCTCGACCGTCCGGACGATGCGCTGCGCCTGCATTGCGAAAAAGTCATCCGCAACTACGACCCCTGCATATCCTGCGCGACCCATTTCCTGCGCCTGACCGTCCGGCGATGACGCTGCACATTTACGGCATCGGCTCGCCGTCGGGGGACGATCAGGCGGGCTGGCTGGTCGTCGATGCGCTGGAGGCGCTCGGCGTGGCCAGCGGCGCGGACGTCGTCATCGCCAAGCTCGATCGCCCGGGGGCGGGACTGGTCGCGCGGCTCGACGCCGCCGGGCATGCTATCCTCATCGACGCCATGCAGTCCGGCGCGCCGCCGGGCACGCTGCATCGCTTCGACCCCGCCGATGGCCCGCTCCCCGCTGCCGACCTGTCCAGCCACGGCTTCGGCGTGTTCGCGGCGTTGGCGCTGGCGCAGGCGCTCGGCAGGCTGCCGCCGCGGGTCGAGGTGATCGGCATCGAGATCGCGCAGGCGGCGCCCGGCGATGCGGTGTCGCCGCCCGTGCGGTCCGCTGCCGCAAAGCTTGCCCGCCAGATTGCCGCTACGCTGGCCGGCTGAGGCGCATGGCGCGACTCAAGCCCGGCTCACGATGGCCGCAATCAAGCTGATGCAAAAAAGGAACGACATCAAGGTGTTTGACCGGATTATCCTCCTAGGAGCGTGTCTGCTGGGACTGCTGTTGCCGGTGCCCGCAGGCGCCGCTCCCGATGCGCGCACGGTGCGCGTCGGCGTGTACGACAACCCGCCCATCGTCAGTGCGCCGGCACACGCGCCCCCAGAGGGTATTTCCATCGATATCCTCAAATGGGTGGCCGAACGCGAGGGGTGGCGCCTGGTCTACGTCGCCGACGGCTTCGACCAGCTGCTGGGCAGGCTCGACCGTGGCGAAATCGACCTGATCGCGGCGATGGGCTACAGCGAGGAACGCGCCCGTCGCGTGCAGTTCTCGCAGCAGAGCCTGCTCGGCAACTGGGGCATGCTGTTCCGGCATGCCGGGGCGAGTATCGAAAGCGTGCCCGACCTCAAGGGCAAGCGTGTCGCGCTGATGCGCGGCGGCACGCATACGCAGGCGCTGATCGAGCTGGCGGAACGCTTCGATGCCGCCTTCACGCCGGTCTATGTCGACAATTTCCCCCAGGTGCTCGAAGCCATTGTCGAGCGCCGGGCCGACGCGGGCGCGGTGAATCGCGTGTTCGCCGCCTTGCACGCGCATTACCCGGACCTCGTCGCCACGCCGATCGTGTACAACCCCGTCTACGTGCATTATGCGGCGCCGAAGCACGCCGACCCGGCCGTGCTCGCGGCGCTCGACCGGCATCTGGCGCAGCTGAAGGCCGATCCCCGTTCGGCGTATTACGAATCACTGCGCCGCTGGCTGGAAGCCGCGCCGGACGGACGCACGCCGCGCTGGCTGCAGTGGACGCTGGCGGGCATCGCGTTCGTGCTCGCGCTGGCGGTGATGTTCGTGGCCTTCCTGCGACGCCAGGTGCGGCATCAGACCGGCGAACTGCAGCGGCGCGCCGAATTGCTGCACGCCGAAATCCGCGAGCGCGAGGCGGCCCAGCAGCACCTGAAGAAGATCGCCTATACGGACAGCCTCACCGGCCTGTCCAATCGCGAGGGCTTCAATGCCACCCTGGCGCGGGTGCTGGACGACATCAAGGGGACGCCGGCGCGCCTTGCGCTCCTGTTCATCGACGTCGACCGCCTGAAGAACGTCAACGACAGTCTCGGCCACGGCGCCGGCGACCAGTTGCTGAAGGAAGTCGCCGGACGCCTGCAGTCGGTGCTGCGGTCGCACGATCACCTGAGCCGGTTCGGCGGCGACGAGTTCGTCGTCATCGTGGGCGACATCGAGAAAAACACCGACGCCGAGCTTGTCGCCACCCGTCTTCTACACAGCCTGGCCGAGCCCTTCCACGTCGGGCCCACCCAGATCTACAGCACGGCGAGCATCGGCATCGCCCTGTACCCGGACGACGCCGACGCCGGCGACACCCTGCTCAAACATGCGGACACGGCGATGTACCAGGCAAAGGCGCTGGGCGGCAACCGCTACCTGTTCTACCGCGCCGAGCAGACGGCGCGCGTCGTCGAGCGGCTCACGCTCGACACCCGGCTGCACCAGGCGCTCGATCGCAACGAATTCGTGCTGCATTACCAGCCCATCGTCGACCTGCGCCGGCGTACGCTGGTCGGCGTCGAGGCGCTGGTGCGCTGGAACGATCCCGAACGCGGCCTGGTGATGCCCAATGCCTTCATCCCCGTCGCCGAGGACACCGGCCTCATCGTTCCGCTCGGGGAGTGGGTGTTGCGGACGGGCTGCGCCCAGCTCAAGGCCTGGCAGGATCAGGGGCGGGCGACCGGGATGCGGCTCGCGGTGAACGTCTCCACCCGCCAGTTCGACGGCCAGCGCCTGGTGCGTTCGGTCGAGCAGGCATTGGGGCATACCGGGCTGGCGGCCGGGTGCCTCGAACTCGAGATCACCGAGAACGTGATGCTGGTCATGAACGAGGACGTGCGCGCCTCGCTCGACGTGCTGCGGGAAATCGGCGTGCAGCTGTCACTCGACGATTTCGGCACCGGCTATTCGAGCCTCAGCTATCTCAGGCAGTTGCCGTTCCATGCGCTCAAGATCGATCGCTCCTTCGTCAGCCGCATTCCGGGCGAGGCGAACGACATCCAGATGGTGACGACCATACTCGCGCTGGCCAAGGGGCTCGGCATGGAAACCGTCGCCGAGGGCATCGAAACCCGGGCGCAGTTCGATTTCCTCGGCCAGCATGGCTGCGAATTCGGCCAGGGGTACTGGATCAGCCAGCCGCTGACGGCCGAGGCGCTCGCGCAGCTGTTCGACCAGCCGCTGCAGTTGGGGGAGAAGGCTTAGGCGAGGTCCTCGCGCCGCAACAGGAACACGAACTGGTCGCCGCCCGAGGTGTCGAGCCAGACGAAGGGCAGCCGGGGATAGGCGGCCTCGAGCGCGTCGCGGTTGTGGCCGATCTCGACCACCAGCACGCCGCCCGGGTTCAGGTGCGCTTTCGCCTGCGCCAGTATCCTGCGCGTCGCGTCCAGCCCGTCCTCGCCCGAACCCAGCGCCAGCGAAGGCTCGGCGCGGTATTCCGGCGGCAGCGCGGCGACCGAGGCGGCATTCACATAGGGCGGGTTGCTGAGGATCACGTCGTAGGTGCGCCCCGCGAGTCCCGCGAACAGATCCGACTCGATCAGCGCGATGCGGTCGGCAAGGCCATAGTCGGCGACATTCTTGGCCGCAACGTCGAGCGCGTCCCTGGAAATATCCACGGCGTCGACTTCGGCGCGCGGGAACGCCAGCGCAGCGAGGATGGCGAGACAGCCGGAGCCGGTGCACAGGTCGAGCGCGCGCGTGACGGCTTCGGGAGCCTCCACCCAGGGCGCCAGCTGCTCGGCGAGCAGTTCGGCGATGAAGGAACGCGGCACGATCACGCGCTCGTCGACGTAGAAGCGGTGCGGGCCAAGCCAGGCTTCGTGCGTGAGATAAGCGGCCGGGATGCGTTCCTTCACCCGGCGCTCGATCACCGCGCGTATCGCCGCCGCCTCGCCGTGGGTCAGGCTGGCGTCGAGGAAGGGGTCGAGCCGGTCGAGCGGCAGGTGCAGGGTGTGCAGGATGAGGTAGGCCGCCTCGTCGAAGGCATTGTCCGAACCGTGGCCGAAGACGAGCCCGGCCTCGTTGAAGCGCGACACGGCGAAGCGCAGCCAGTCGCGCACGGTGATCAGGGATTCGGTATCGTCGAAGGGGTTCATGTCGTCAGCAGTTTTTCCAGCGCCTTCTCGTAGACCGCCGCCAGCCGCTCGATGTCTTCCACCGCGACGTGCTCGTTGAGCTTGTGGATGCTCGTGTTGAGCGGGCCGAATTCGACGACTTCGCGGCAGATCTCGGCGATGAAGCGGCCGTCGGAGGTGCCGCCGGTCGTCGACAGCTCGGGCGTGAGGCCGGTCACTTCGCGGATGGCTTCCGAGAGCTTGTCGCACAGCGGGCCGCGCGGCGTGAGAAAAGGTCTGCCCGAGAGATTCCAGTCGATCTCGTAGTCGAGCCCGTGGCTGTCGAGGATCTCGTGCATCGCGTCCATCAGGCCTTCGGCGGTGCTGGCCGTGGAGTAGCGGAAGTTGAACTGGATCTCGACCATGCCCGGAATGACGTTGGTCGCGCCGGTGCCGCCGTGGATGTTGGAAATCTGCCAGGTCGTCGGCGGGAACCAGGCATTGCCCTCGTCCCACATGGTGTCGGCGAGCTCGGCGATTGCCGGGGCGACCGCGTGGATCGGGTTTTTCGCCAGGTGCGGATAGGCGATGTGGCCCTGCACGCCCTTGACGCGCAGCGTGCCGGACAGCGAGCCGCGGCGGCCGTTCTTGATGGTGTCGCCGAATTCGGCGGCGCTGGTGGGTTCGCCGACGATGCAGTAATCGAGCCGTTCATTGCGCGCCTTGAGCGCTTCGACCACGCGCACGGTGCCGTCGGTGGCCGGGCCTTCCTCGTCCGAGGTCAGCAGGAAGGCGATCGAGCCCTTGTGATCCGGGTGCGCGGCGAGGAAGCGCTCGGTGGCGGTGACGAAAGCCGCATCCGAGGTTTTCATGTCGGCCGCGCCGCGCGCGTAGAGCTTGCCGTCGCGCACGGTGGGTTCGAAGGGATCGGACAGCCACTGGTCGAGCGGGCCGGTGGGCACCACGTCGGTGTGGCCGGC
This sequence comes from Thiobacillus denitrificans, assembly GCA_020725005.1. GTDB lineage: Bacteria > Pseudomonadota > Gammaproteobacteria > Burkholderiales > Thiobacillaceae > Thiobacillus > Thiobacillus denitrificans_G. Next base: position 12,798 of record DYFW01000042.1, on the reverse strand, counting down.
GAAGCAGACGACGGGGGACTCGCTGCCCTTGCGCGCCCACAGGTTGTCGACGCCATTGTGCCGGTGGCGCTCGATGCGGAAGCCGAGCCTGTCGAGGCGGGCGGCGATGAGGTCGTGGCAGCCGGCGTCGTCGGGTGTCAGCGAGCGGCGCCTGAGCAACTCGACGGCGAGTGCGAAAGTCTCGTTGGCCATGCAGGAATCATTCTCCGAACAGATCTTGGTATTGGTTTTCGGCGAAGCCGAGGGTGTAGCGGCCGTCGCGCTCCAGTACCGGGCGCTTGATCACGCTGGGCTTGGCGAGCATCAGGGCGATCGCGCCGGTCTCGTCGCCGGCGGCGGCCTTTTCCGACTCGGTAAGCGTGCGCCAGGTGGTGCCGCGCGTGTTGACGAGCGCCTGCCAGCCGACCTGACTGGCGACCCGCTTCAGCCAGGCCGGATCGACGCCGTCTTTCCTGAAGTCGTGGAAGGGCACGTCGTGGCCGTGCGCAGCCAGCCAGGCGCGGGCCTTTTTCACGGTGGTGCAGTTGGAAATGCCGTAGAGCTTCATCAAGTCAGCGCGCCGCGTCGGCCGGGACAGCGTCGGGACGGTTAGAATCTGGAAAACGAAACCGCCATTCTACCTGAGCGATGCACCCAGCCGTCCATGCCCACACCGAGCCGCCGCCCCTCGGCGAGCCCAGCCTGCGCTCGATCAGCCGCCTCTTTCCCTATCTGTGGGAATTCCGCGGCCGCGTGCTGTTCGCGATGGCGCTCCTGGTCGGCGCCAAGCTCGCGTCGGTCGCGGTGCCGCTGGTACTGAAGGACATCATCGATGCGCTCGACAAGCCCAGGCCCGAATTGGTGCTGCCGCTGGGGCTGATCCTCGCCTATGGATTCCTGCGTTTTGCCAGCACGACTTTCGCCGACCTGCGCGACATCGTGTTCGCCAAGGTCACGCAGCGCGCGATGCGCCGCATCAGCATGCGCGTGTTCGACCATCTGCACGCGCTGTCGCTGCGCTTCCACCTGGAGCGGCAGACCGGCGGCATCACGCGCGACATCGAGCGTGGCGCCAAGGCGGTTTCCAGCCTGGTCGGCTACCTGCTGTTCCGCATCACGCCGACGGTGCTGGAAATCCTCATGGTCGCGGTCATCCTGTTCGTCAAGCTCGACTGGATATTCAGCCTCATCACCCTGGCCACGCTCGCCGCCTACATCGGCTTCACCGTCACCATCACCGAATGGCGCACCCAGTTCGTGCGCCGCGCCAACACGCTCGACTCGCAGGCCTATGGCCGCGCCATCGACAGCCTGCTCAACTACGAGACGGTGAAGTACTTCGGCAACGAGCGCTACGAGGCGCGCCGCTACGACGAACGCCTTGCCGAGTGGGAAGACATGTCGATGAAATCGCAGCGCTCGCTCGGCTACCTCAACGCCGCGCAGGCCGGCGTCATCGCCATCGGCGTCACGCTCATGGTGCTGCGCGCCGCCGATGGCGTGGTCGAGGGCACGCTGACGCTGGGCGACCTGGTGATGGTCAATGCCTTCCTGCTGCAGATGTTCCAGCCCCTCGGCTTCCTCGGCGTGATGTACCGCCAGATCAAGGAATCGCTTGCCGACGTCGAGCGCATGTTCGCCCTGCTGAAGCGCCCGCGCGAAATCGAGGACCGGCCCGACGCGCGCGTGCTCGACGTCGTCGCCGGCGAGGTGAAGTTCGACCACGTGAGCTTCGCCTACAATCCCGACCGCCCGATCCTGCACGATGTCAGCTTCACCATTCCGCCGGGCAAGACCGTGGCGGTCGTCGGCGCGAGCGGCGCCGGCAAGTCGACGCTCGCCCGCCTGCTGTTCCGCTTCTACGACGTCAGTGCCGGCAGCATCACCATCGACGGCCAGGACATCCGGCACGTCACGCAGGACAGCCTGCGCGCAGCGATCGGCGTGGTGCCCCAGGACACCGTGCTGTTCAACGACAGCATCTACTACAACATCGCCTATGGCCGTCCCGGCGCGACGCGCGAGGAAGTCGTCGAGGCCGCGCGCGCGGCGCACATCCTGCACTTCATCGAAAGCCTGCCGCAAGGCTGGGACACCATCGTCGGCGAACGCGGACTCAAGCTCTCGGGCGGGGAAAAGCAGCGCGTGGCGATCGCGCGCACGCTCCTGAAGAACCCGGCCATCCTCATCCTCGACGAGGCGACTTCCGCGCTCGACACCAAGACCGAAAAGGCGATCCAGGCCGAGCTGCTGGAAATCGCGAAGAGCCGCACCACCCTCATCATCGCGCACCGGCTTTCCACCGTGGTCGAGGCGGATGAGATCCTCGTCATGGAAGGCGGGCGCATCGTCGAGCGCGGGCGACACCCCGAACTGCTGGCGAAGAATGGCGTGTACGCGCACATGTGGGCGCTGCAGCAGCAACAGGCGGAGACGGGCGAGGTGTGATGTTTGGTGGCACGGCGTCCAGGGGAAATTCCCGACGCGCCGGTTTCGTTACCCGGCCAATGAGGAATTCTCGTCAAGACATCGCAATGCAAGCGCCTCGAATTCTTCCCGTGGCTGCGGCCGGCTGAACAGATAGCCCTGGTAGGCAGGACAGCCTAAACCGGCCAGGAAGTCCCGTTGCGCTTCGGTCTCGACCCCTTCCGCGATCACGCCAAGGCCAAGGTTTCGGGCCAGCGCCACGATGGCGCTGGCAATGGCGGCGTCATTGGGATCACTGAGCACGTCGCGGACGAATGACTGGTCGATCTTCAACTGCTCCAGCGGTAGACGCCGCAGGTAGGACAGGGAAGAATAGCCGGTGCCGAAATCGTCCAGCGAGAAGCCCACGCCCCGGGCTTTCAGCGCAAGCATCTTCTCGATGATTGTCTGCACGTTTCCGACCAGGATGCTCTCGGTCAGTTCCAGTTTCAGCTTGCGCGGGTCGGCACCGGTGCTCTCGAGCACTCCCAGCACTTGATCAACGAAGTCGTTCTGCATGAACTGATGGGCACTGACATTCACCGCAATCGTGAGATGGGCAGTCTCCGGACGGGCAGCCCAGGCAGACAGTTGAGCGCAGGCAGTCTTCAGCACCCAGTGTCCCAGGGGCAGGATCAAGCCCGTCTCTTCCGCCACGGGGATGAACGCGGCAGGCGACACCCAGCCGCGCCGGGGGTGCTGCCAGCGCAGCAAGACCTCGGCCCCCGACAGCCGGTTCTCGCCGATTACCTGCGCCTGGTAATGAAGCATGAACCGCTCCTCGTGAACCGCCTCGCGCAGATCCGTTTCCAGCGCAACACGGCCTGCCACGGCAGCCTCCATGTCGGGATCGAAGAAATGCACCGTGTTGCGCCCCGACGCCTTGGATTTGTACATGGCGAGATCGGCCTGCTTGAGCAGTTCGTCGATTGGGGTCTCGTGATTCCTGAACAGGGTCACCCCGATACTGGCCGTGCTGTGGTGGGCCACACTGCCGAGCCGGTAAGGCTGACTGAGTGCATCGAGCACCTTGCCCGCGATCGTTTCGGCAGACAGGGCCGCCTCGCCCTCGATCGTGCTCAATCCCCCCAGTGCCAACACGAATTCGTCGCCCCCCAAACGCGCCACGGTGTCGCTGTCGCGTACGCATTTCTTCAGACGCTCGGCCGCCTGCTTCAGGAGCTGGTCGCCCACGTCATGGCCGAGCGTGTCGTTGAGCGTCTTGAAATTGTCGAGATCAATGAACAGCAGCGCGCCGTGGCTGCCGTCACGGCCGCTGGCGGTCATGACCTGCTTCAGGCGGTCCAGCATGAGTGTCCGGTTGGGCAAGCCGGTGAGCTGGTCGAAGAAGGCCAGCTCGCTGATCTTCTCTTCCGCCTTCTTGCGTTCCGTAATGTCGGAATGCGTGCCGACATAATGGGTGACGACGCCATTGCTGTCCTTTACCGCCGTGATCGTGAGCCATTTCGGATATTCTTCGCCGGTCTTGCGGCGGTCCCAGATTTCGCCCTGCCAGCTGCCGGTGCGGCCGAGGGTTTCCCACATCTCGCGATAAAAATCGGCACTATGGCGGCCGGATTTCAGCAGCCGCGTCGTCTGGCCCACAGCCTCTTCCTCCGTGTAGCCGGTAATCTCGGTGAATGCCCGATTGATGCGCAGGATCACGCCGTTGGGGTCGGTGACCATCATGCCTTCCTGCGACTCGAAGGCGATGGCGGCGATGCGCAGCTGCGCCTCGGCCTGCCTGCGCTCCGTAATGTCGGTATGCGTGCCGATCATCCGCGTCGGCTTGCCGCGGGCGTCGCGGCTGATCAGCTTGCCGTGGGCCAGGATCCATTTCCAGGCGCCGTCCTTGCAGCGCATGCGGAATTCGACCGCATAGGAAGCCTCGCCCGCAAAACAGGCCTGGATCGCGCTTTGCACGCGCTGCGTGTCCTCGGGATGGACCAGGGCCAGGCCCGCGTTGCCCGTCCCGGGAAATTCATCTTCCGCATAGCCGAGAATTTCTTTCCAGCGCTTCGAATAAAAGGCCTCGTCGGTTTGCGGGTTCCAGTCCCAGATTCCATCCCCCGAACCCTCGAGCGCGAATTTCCAGCGTTCCTCGCTGTCGCGGAGCTGGTCTGTCATCTCGCGGTTGCGTGCAATGGCGGCGAGGGCCAGTGCGCCCAACGCCAGAAAGATCGTGGTGAGGGTAACGGTGAGGGCGAGGGTGGTGGGCGTGAAGGTGGCGGCGGGCAAGGCCGAGGCGTCACCCCGAACGAAGTACGCGGCGGCCATGCCGGTGTAATGCATGCCCGATACCGCACTGCCCAGGATGACAGCGGCAAGTGCGTCATGCCGCCGCTGGGTGCCGGTCATGCCGCTATTCAGGTAGAGGGCGAGATAGGACAACGCGACGGCCACCAAGAACGACAATGCGAACAGGAAGGGGTCGTAGCGCACGAATCCCTCCAGCCGCATGGCAGCCATGCCCGTGTAGTGCATGGCCCCGATGCCGGTGCCGAGCAGCACGCTTCGAACCAGCAACGACAGGTGCCGTTTCCCGAGCCAGCCGACGCCCAATGCGGCGCTGCTGGCCAGGATGCCTGGAATCATCGATATCAGCGTGACGAGCGGGTCGTATCGAACCCCGCAGGGAAGGCGTAACGCCAGCATGCCGATGAAATGCATCGCCCATATGCCGATGCCCAGGGTGAATACGCTGATCAGTGACCAGGTCAGCCTGGAGGCGGTGTGATGCAGATGGGCGAGGCGTTTCGATGCGTCGAGCGCGGCATAGGACGCGAGGATGGCGAGGAGGATGGAGACGGCTACCCATGCAGGCCTGTAGACACCTTCGTAGAGCAGGCTCGAATCAGGCGCGGCCGGCAGGAATTTGATGATTTCTAGCATGGGTAACCTGCACGACTTCTTGCGGGGTGACGGATCTCATGCCCGGGAAGCGTTTCCGCCCCTGATTGACGACATTAGCCCTACCACTCGTATTGTCATTATTAAATATAACGGTGTTCCGGACCTGAAATTGAGGCGTAACCGAGGCGGCCGTGGCATCATCGGACACGCGTCATTGCCGCGGCAGATTCACGGCTGCGCCCATGGCCTGCCGGCCCGCGGCAGCCGGGGTTTCCTGGACACCCTGATTTCACGATCCGGCTTCGTATGCCTTGTTCCAAATGAAAGCCTTGCTGCAGCCCGGCGTGCGGCGCCGCGAAGTGTGGGCCTGGGCGATGTACGACTTCGCCAATTCGGGCTACACGACCGTCGTCATCACCGCTGTGTTCGGCGCCTACTTCGTCGGCGTCGTCGCGGGCGACGCGCCCTGGGCGACCTTCGCCTGGACGCTCGCGCTCTCCGTTTCCTATGCGTTGGTGATGCTGACCGCGCCGATCGTTGGCGCGTATGCCGACGCCCATGCGCGGAAGAAACGACTGCTGTGGCTGACGACGCTGGGTTGCGTCGGCTTTACGGCGTTGTTGTATTTCGCCGCGCCCGGCGCGCTGGCGCTGGCGATCGCCGCCTTGATCCTGTCCAACTATTTCTTCGGCACCGGCGAGAACCTCATCGCGGCCTTCCTGCCCGAGCTCGCGCGGCCGCGCGCCCTGGGCCGGGTTTCGGGCTGGGGCTGGGCGCTCGGCTACGTCGGCGGGCTGGTATCGCTGGGCGCGAGTCTCGCCTGGATCGGCCACGCGCAGGCGGCCGGGCAGGGCGCCGCCGACTTCGTGCCGGTGGCGATGCTCATCACGGCGGCGATTTTTCTCGTGGCGAGCCTGCCGACGCTGCTGCTGCTGCGCGAGCGCGCGACGCCGCAGCCCGATCGCACCGCACGCAGCGCGTGGCGCCAGGTGCGCTATACGCTCGGCCATCTGCGCCAGTTGCCGGATTTGAGGCGCTTCCTGATCTGTACCGTGCTTTATCAAGCCGGCATCCAGGCAGTGATTACGCTGGCCGCGATCTACGCGGCGCAGGTATTCAGGTTCGATACCCGGCAGACCATCGAGCTGGTGCTGGTGGTCAACGTCACCGCCGCGCTCGGGGCCTTTTTCTTCGGCCACGTGCAGGACCGCATCGGCCATGTGCGCGCGATCGCGCTCACGCTCGCCGGCTGGATCGCGATGGTCCTGCTCGCCTGGGCGGCGCCCGACGAACGCATGTTCTGGGTCGCGGCGAACCTCGCGGGCCTGTGCATGGGCGCGTCGCAGTCGGCGGGCCGCGCGATGGTGGGGCTGCTGGCGCCGCCCGCGCATCAGGCCGAATTCTTCGGCCTGTGGGGCTTGGCGGTGAAGGCCGCGTCTATCCTCGGCCCGCTGACCTACGGCGCGGCGAGCTGGCTCACGGCGGGCGACCATCGCCGCGCGCTGCTGCTTACCGGGCTCTATTTCGTCGCCGGGCTCGCGCTGCTCGCAGGCATCCGCGCCGACCGCGGGCGGCGCGCGGCGCGTCGCTTCACCGCGGGGACGGCGCATGGCTGAGTTCGGTGTGCGCCTTGCCGACTGGACGCGCGATCATGCCGCGCTGGCGCAGGTCCGGCGTACGGTGTTCATCGACGAGCAGGGCGTGCCCGAGGCGCTCGAATGGGATGCCGACGACGCGGTTTCGGTGCATTTTCTCGCGGCCCTGGCGGACGGCACGGCGATCGGTTGCGCGCGCCTGCTGCCCGACGGCCACGCCGGGCGCATGGCGGTACTGCCTGCCTGGCGCGGGCGCGGCGTGGGCAAGGCGCTGCTCGCCGCGGTGATCGACGAGGCACGTGCGCGCGGCCATCGCGCGCTGGCGCTCAGCGCGCAGGTGCACGCCGCCGGCTTCTATGCGCGCGCGGGTTTCACGGCTGTCGGCGAGCCCTACGACGAGGCGGGCATTCCCCATGTCGCCATGCAGAAAACCCTGGATTGAGCGGGGTTCGGCACTTCAGCGTTTGCTGATAAAGTCAGCCGCATCCGCGCGGATCGACCGCGCAGCCTTCAGGGAGCAAGCAAGATGAGCAAACGGGCGGGAATCGTCGGGGCAGGCATCGCCGGCGCACGCTGCGCAGGGCTGCTGGCCGAGGCAGGCTGGGAAGTCGACGTGTTCGAGAAATCGCGCGGTGCCGGCGGACGCTTGTCGACGCGCCGCCTGGAGAATGGCTGGGCGACGCTCGGCGCGCCGCTGGTATCGGCCGCGCGCGCGCCCTTCCGCGCGCAGCTCGACACCTGGGCGCGCGAGGGCGGCTTGGTGCCGGTGACCGGCGGGCTCGTCGGCCGCGCCAACAAGGGCTGGGCGCAGGCGGGCCTCGAGCATCACTACCGCGTCGCCGTGGAGCCCTCGCGCCTGGTGCGCCAGCTCTCCGGCAGCGCGCGCGTCTATCCGGCCACCCGCGTCAGCGCGGTGCGGCCGCACGCGCTGGTGCTCGAGGACGGGCGTGCGCTCGAAGGCTACGACCGCGTGATCGTCGGCGTGCCGGCGCCGCAGGCGGTCGCGCTGCTCGATGCGCTGCCCACGCTGAAGGAGCGCCTCGCCGGCGTGCATTACCGCCCGGTATGGTCCTTCCTGATGCGTTGGGAGGGCGGCCCCGAGGCCGACGTGATCCGCTTCGAAGACCACCTGCTCGCGCTCGCCGTACGCCAGACGGGCGGCGGCGAAGGCCTGTGGGCGGTGCACAGCACGCATGGCTTCGCCGAAACCTATCTCGACGCCCATGAAATGGAAGCCAGCACCCGCGGCGCGTCGGCGCTGATGGGGCTCCTGGGCCTGCCGTGGCCGGTCGAGGTCGAGGCGTCGCACCTGTGGCGCTACGCGCGGCCGGAAAATCCCGTCGGGCACGGCTGGATCGACGCCCCCGACGCCGGCGCGGTGCTGATCGGCGACGGCATCGCCGGCGTCGGCGTCGAACGCGCCTGGGAAAGCGGCACCGGCGCCGCGCAGGCGATCCTGCAGGCCGCCTGAGCGCACTTCACCGATCCGGTTTCAGGTGTCGGCGAACACGTAGCAGTTGCGGCCGCTGCGCTTGCCCTGGTAGAGCGCCTGGTCGGCGCGCGCCAGCACGCTGGCGAAATCCTCCCCTTCGCCGGCGCGCGCGAGCCCCAGCGTGATGGTGAGGCGCAGGATCTCGTCACCGGGCAGCACGACCGGCGTGGTGCCGACGGTGGCGAGCGCGCGCCGGGCGGATTTTTTTGCCTCCTCGCGCGAGCGGCATTTCAGCAGCCACAGGAATTCCTCGCCGCCATAGCGGTAGAGCGGCTCGTTGCCGCGCAGCGCCTGCTTGAGCGTCGCGACCAGCCGGCGCAGCACCTCGTCGCCGGCCGGGTGGCCGTAGGTGTCGTTGACGTGCTTGAAGTGGTCGATGTCGATCATGGCCACGTAGAGCACGCCGCCGCTGCGTCCCGTCTCTTTCTGCAGGCGCGCGTAGTCGCCTGCGATCTCGTTGCGCAGCGGCAGCCCGGTGAGCGGGTCATGGCGCGCCGTGTTCGACAGGGCCCGGGTCTTGAACTGCGCGAGCAGCGTGATCAGCTCGGCCTGCGCGGACTCGAAGGCGTCGAGATCGGCGGGGTGGCCGGCCGCGCTGCCGGCGAGCGCGGAGAAAATCACGCGCATCGCATCGTGCATGCGCCGGTGCACGGCATCCACGCGCTGCGCAACCGCGGGATCGAGCGCGTCGAAATGGCTGCGGTTCGCGGAGAACCAGGCGCCGAAGCGGCACAGGGTATGCGCGTGCGGGGCGATCACGTCGGCGTCGGGCGGGGTGCGCAGCACCGCGCAACGGATGATGCGGCGCGTCCAGTCCATGTGTGCCTGGACCGCGTCGTCGAGTTCGGCGACGAAATCCGCGATGTCACCGGGCGCCGCAGACATCGTTCACAATTCGCGCAACACGCGGAAACCGAGATTGAGGTCGAGTTCGTTTTCCAGCCGGCGACGGCGCGCGGCCGCGCGGCAGTCCTCGGGGCCGTCGAACCACGAGCCGCCCTTGGTGACGACCGCCTGCGGGCGGCCCGGCAATGGCCGCTCGGGCAGGCTCGCGTGGTCGCGGCTCCACGGGCTGGCGGTGAATTCCCACACGTTGCCGGTCATGTCGTGCAGGCCCCAGCGATTGGGCGGATAGCGCCCGACGTCCTGCGCGCCGCAGCGCACGAAACAGCGCGACAGCAGGCGGGGTCGCCGCGGGCGCATCGCATCGTAGCCCACGCTGGCGTTGTAGAGCGCCTCGCCGGGGCCGATGTGGTCGCCGTTGGGATACGCGGTCGCCGCGCCCGCGCGGCATGCGTATTCCCATTCGAGTTCGGTCGGCAGGCGGTAGCGCTGCCCGGTCTGCGCCGAGAGCCAGGCGCAGTAGTCGCGCGCCTCGTTCTGCCGCACGTTGATGACCGGCTTGCGGCCACTCAGCCATACCAGTTCGATGCGCGGCTGCCAGCCGGTGGCGCGCGCATAGGCTTCGAATTCTTCGGTGGTGACGGGATGGGTGCCGAGCGCGAAGCCGCGCTCGATCAGCGCGCAGCGGCGCGGACGCTCCTGCGGCGAGGCTGCTTCCTGCGGCGAGGCCCCATATTCGAACGTGCCCGCCGGGATTACGCTCAATTCGGGCGCGGCCGAGCCGTCGGCGAGGGTGTCGTGAAAATGCGGATCGGCAAGACCCGCCGCCCGCGCGGCCTGCACTTGCAGGGCGGCCAGTTCGCACGCATGCAGCGCGAAGGTGTCGGGCAGGGGGACGTGGGCGTGTTCCGTGGGCATGGCATGGCGGGTCAGCGAGGCATGGGGGGATTATGCCATCGCAACCCCGGGCCGGGACAGCCGTGCCAGCCGGCGGCGCGACAGCGTGTGCTATGGTGAAGGCGTGCATGGCCGGCGCGTGGCCGGTTCTTGCTCCCCGCCATCGTCCAGACAAAAGACAAAGGAGCCAGCATGTCCATACGCCTCCCTTATCGTAAATGCCTCGCCCTGCTGCTCTCTTTCGCCCTCCTGGGCGCGCCGGTGTTGCCGGCGCACGCGGCGATGATCGGCACCGCCCAGGCGCTGGCGGCCGAACAGGGCCGCGTCGACCGTGAACGGCTCGCCTCGCTGCTGGAGCGTGAAGACCTGCAGCGCCAGCTGGCGACGCTGGGCGTCGATCCCCAGGACGCCAAACAGCGCGTGGCGAGCCTCACCGATGCCGAGGTGAACCGGCTCAACCAGCGGCTGGCCGAACTGCCGGCCGGCGGCGACGTGCTCGGCGCGATCCTGCTGATCTTCATCGTGTTCGTGATCACCGACGCGATCGGTGCGACCGACATTTTCCCCTTCGTCCATCCGGTGCGTTAAGTCGCAGGGGTGAGGGGGCTGCGTCACGCCCGCCAGGCGGCGGGCGCGCTTCTGCTTGCCGTGCTGCTGGCTGCCTGCGCACACCAGTCACCCGTCGCGCTTGCGCCCGGCACGCGCCTTCCGCCGCAGGCGGAATTGACCGGCACGCCGTTTTTTCCGCAGGAACGCTACCAGTGCGGCCCCGCCGCGCTCGCCACGCTGCTCAACGCACGCGGTGTGCGTATCGATCCCGAGGCGCTGGTGCCCCAGGTCTACCTGCCGGCGCGCGGGGGCAGCCTGCAGGCGGAAATGGTCGCCGCGGTGCGGCGGCAGGGGCTGCTGGCAATCGCGGTCGAACCCACGCTCGACGCGCTGCTGGAAGAAATCGCCGCCGGCCGGCCGGTGCTGGTGCTGCAGAACCTGGGGCTCGACGTGCTGCCGCGCTGGCACTACGCGGTGGTGATCGGCTACGACCTCGATCGCCGGCAGGTGGTGCTGCGCTCGGGCACCGAGGCGCGCCGCGTGACGCCCATCGGCGTGTTCATGAACACCTGGGACCGCGCGAAGCGCTGGGGCTTCGTCGTGCTGGCCCCCGACGACCCGCCGCCGGACGTGAAGCCCGATGCCTGGCTGGAGGCGGCGAGCGGCCTCGAGGCGCTCGGCCGCTGGCCGCAGGCGCACGCCGCGTACCGCGCGGCCACGCGCCGCTGGCCCGACCAGGCGCTCGCCTGGTTCGGCCTCGGCAACGCCGCCTACGCGCTGGGCGACGGCGCGGGCGCCGAGCAGGCCTTGCGGCAGGCGCTCCGGCTGCGGCCGGACTGGGCGCTTGCCTGGAACAATCTCGCCCATGTGCTGGCGCAGCGGCCGTGCCCGCGCGCGGCGCGCGAGGCGGCCCGGTGCGCCGTCGGGCTCGCGCCCGATCATGCCGATATCCGCCGCACGCTCGACGGCCTGGCGCGCGCCGACGCGGGCGGCGGGCGATGCGCGGAGGTGCCGGCCTGCCCGGCACCCTGACACCGGCACGCAAACGTCAGCGAATCGGCGAATTGCCACTAAAATGTCATGCGTTTCAGCCAACAATGCCAGACCAGCGGCCTCACCACGACACGACTTCGTCCGCCCATGCTCTATATCGACCTTTTCAAATCCCTCGAACGCGCGCGCTGGAACCTGGAAACCGATATTCCGTGGGACCGGTTCGACGCCGGCAAGCTGACCGACGAGGCGGCGCTCACCATCAAGATGAACGCGATCACCGAGTGGGCCGCGCTGCCCGCGACGGAGATGTTCCTGCGTGACTTCGTGCACGACAGCGATTTTTCCGCCTTCATGTCGATCTGGTTCTACGAGGAGCAGAAGCACGCGCTGGTGCTGATGGAATACCTGCGCCGCTTCAGGCCCGAATTCGCGCCGACCGAGGACGAACTGCACGCGATCCGCTTTCCCTTCGATCCGGCGCCGCCGATGGAAACGCTGATGCTGCATTTTTGCGGCGAGGTGCGCCTCACCCAGTGGTACAAACGCGCGGCCGAGTGGCACGTCGAGCCGGTGATCAAGCACATCTACGAGACGATCTCGCGCGACGAGGGCCGCCATGGCGGCGCCTACCTGCAGTACATGAAGCGCGCGCTGAAGCAGGGCGGCCCCGAGGTCGCCGCCGCCTTTGCCAAGATCGGCTTCCTCATGGCCTCGGCCAAGCGCTCCGACAAGGCCCTGCACCCGACCAACCTGCACGTCAACGAGGCGCTCTATCCGCAGGACACGATCCAGTCGCGCCTGCCCGATCCGGAATGGCTGGAGCGCTGGCTCGACGAGCAGATCCAGTTCGACGACGTGTGGGAAAACAAGGTCGTGGGCGGGATTCTTCGCAATCTGTCGAGCCTCCTGGGCCAGCCCTTCGAGAGCGTGCGCGACCTCAACAAATACCGCAAGCAGATGCTGGCCGCCGCCTGAACGCGGCGCCGCCCGAATAAAAAAAGCCGCCCCATCGGGACGGCCTGGAGGGCTGCCCGGCTTCCGCATCGGGCAGGGGAGGAGACGTTATGCCGGCGGTTCAGCCGATCTTGGCTTCGGCGCTGTTCTTGTCGCCGGTATTGTCGACCCACT
>DYFW01000254.1 GCA_020725005.1 Thiobacillus denitrificans | reverse complement strand
GCAGATCGCGGCGCTTTCCAGCACCAGCGCCTCGGTGCGCGCGAAGATCGCGCTCTGGCGCGCCTGGTCGTCCGCCTCGCGGTGCGATTCCTCCAGCAGGCGCGCCACCGCCGCCGCCGAGAAGTGCGGCAGGCCGTGCGCGCGGCAAGCGTGGGCGACGAAGATCGCCGAGGCGCGGTGCGTTTCCGGGCCGGCCTTGAAGCTGTCGGCGAAATCGACCTTGACGCGGAAATGGCGCGCGACCTCCGGCGCCAGTTCCTGCAGCTCGTAGTACTGCTCGCGCGAGCCGATGAGCACGAGCTTGACCTCGACGTCGACCGCCTCCGGCACCAGCGACACCGTGGCAATGGGCGTGTACGCGCCGCCCGGCTCCTCGATCTGCAGGCGGCCGCTGCGCAGGAAGCGCCGCAGCTTTTCCCATACCAGCGGATCGGCCAGCACGTCGGCCAGATGCAGCATGAGGAAACCACCGTGCGCCCGCAACAGGCTGCCGGCGCGGATGCGCGTAAAATCGGTCACCAGCACGTCGTTCTCGGACTGGTACTCGATGCTGCCGAAGAGCGAACGGAACAGCGGGTTGTCCTCGACGATCACCGGCGCGCCGGCAAGCCCGCCATTGTCGACCACGACGTTCACGCGGTAGCGCTCGAGCGCGGCCTGCAGCGCGGACTGGCGTTCCTCGTCGTCGTCGTTGCCGAAGAGTTCGAGATTGTCGAACACGTCCTGCGCGATCGCGTCGAGCCAGGCGTTGAGCTTGGCGCCATCCTTGATCTGTTTTTTCAGTCCCGCGCGGATGGCCTGCAGCTCGGCCTCGACCAGAGGCTTGACCACCTGACGGCGCAGCTGCGCCAGCGCCTCGTTCATCGCGCGCTCCAGCGGCTGTGTCTTTTCGATGTAGCGGGTGATTTCGGCCCGCAGCTCGAGCTCGCCCTGCTCGATCCTGGCGCGCTGCGCCTTCGGCAGCGCCAGCACCTCGTCCTCGGTGAGCGCCTGCCCTTTCTTGCCGATGAGGGTAAACACCATGCGCCCGCCCTCGCGATGCAAGGAAAAATTGCGCGCCTCGGCGAACGCGGTGAGCTCCGCGTAGTGGCGCGCGATCTGGTCCTTCCAGGCCTGCTCGATATGCGCGCTCTCGGTCTTGTAGTCCTGCCCTTCGAGACGCCGGGGAATCTCGTCCTGCAGCGTCTTCACCGCCTGCGCCAGGCGCTGGCGCAGGAGCCGTCCCTCGCCTGCGGGCAGGCGCAGCGCCAGCGGACGCTCGGGCGCGTCGAAATTATGGAGATAACAGAGGTCGGGCGGGACGCGGCGTTGCGCCGCCGCGTCGATCATCGCTTGCTTCAGGAGCGAGGATCGCCCGCTGCCAACCTCGCCAAGCACGAAGAGGTTGTAGTCGGGCTGCGCCATGGCGAGCCCGAAACGCGCCGCCGCCTCGGCGCGCGCCTGGCCGATCCACGGCAACGGCTCGTCGACGAGTTCGGAAGTGTCGGCGAAGCCGAGCGTATCCGGATCGAGGGTCAGGCGCAGGTCGGCGGGGGACAGGGTGGCGATCGGCATGGGCGGGAGCGAGAATCGAATCCGGCGATTATTACGCAAGCGGCGCGCGCGGCAACCACCCGGCCCATTGGGCGAGGCTGTCGCGGTAGCGGCGACGCAGGTCGGCGGCGTTGTCCGCGAGCACGTCGGCGGGGGTGCCCAAGGCCAACCGCACCGCCGGGCCGATGCGCCCCGGTTCGACACCGCGCGGCTGCGAATCGGGCTCCCAGGTGGCGGCGAACGCTGCCACCTTGTCGGGGCGCCCCCCCTGCTGCGGCGGCGCCAGGCTCACCCGGGGCAGCGCGTGCGCGAGCGCGGCCAGGCGCGCATGGAGACTGCTTGCGACGACGCCGCGGCTGGCGGCGACGAGCGCACAGAGATCCCACAGATGCAGCGACGGGAACAAGCACGCCCCGCCCGCGGGCAGCCGCCGCCGCAGCTTTTCGTACAGCGCCGCATCATCGTGCCACGGCGCCGCGCCGGCGCGAAAGAGCACGATGCCCAGCCCGGTCATCGCGGCGGCCTCGCCGAACCCCAGGGCGAGCGCGTCGAGGCTGGCGTCGTCGGCGAAGTCGGCGCTGAACTGGCAGGCGA
>DYFW01000041.1 GCA_020725005.1 Thiobacillus denitrificans | reverse complement strand
TGGGCGTGCGAAGCTCGCGGTAGCCGTAGCGCCTGAGCCAGTCGCGCACGATCGCTTCGAACGCCTGCCAGGTCTCGGCGGCGTCGGGCAGGCAGTCGTTCATGCCGCGAACGGATTGAATGTTGTTGCTCATCAAAAAATCTCACCACACAGACACGGCGGCGCGGAGCAAACCCCAGGCGCGATGTTCAACCGTGTCCCTTTTGTCTCTGTGCCTCCGGGGTTGATGGTTTATACGCCAGCGCCGTAGCGGCTGCGTACATAGTCTTCGACGATGGCCTGGAATTCCGCGGCGATGCGGTCGCCCTTCAGTGTCACGGTCTTCTCGCCGTCGACATAGACCGGCGCGACCGGCACTTCGCCGGTGCCGGGCAAGGAGATGCCGATGTTGGCGTGCTTCGATTCGCCCGGGCCGTTGACGACGCAGCCCATCACCGCGACCTGCATGGCTTCGACGCCGGGATACCGGCCACGCCACAGCGGCATCTGGCGGCGCAAGTAGGTTTCGATGTCCTGCGCCAGTTCCTGGAACACGGTCGAGGTGGTGCGGCCGCACCCCGGGCACGCCGTCACCTGCGGGGTGAACGCGCGCAAACCCAGCGCCTGCAGGATTTCCTGGCCGACGCGCACCTCCTGGGTGCGGTCGCCGCCGGGTTCCGGCGTCAAGGAGATTCGGATGGTGTCGCCGATGCCTTCCTGCAGCAGCACCGCGAGCGCGGCGGTCGACGCGACGATGCCCTTCGTGCCCATGCCGGCCTCGGTGAGGCCCAAGTGCAGCGGATAGTCGCACTGCGCGGCGAGATCGCGGTACACGGCGATCAGATCCTGCACCCGGCTCATCTTGCACGAGAGAATGATCTTGTCGCCGCCCAGTCCCAGTTCCTCGGCCCTTTTCGCCGACTCGAGCGCGGACGCGACCATCGCGCGCCGCATCACCACGTCGGCATCCTCCGGCTGCGGCAGGCGCGCATTCTCGTCCATCATGCGCGCAGCCAGCGCCTGGTCGAGGCTTCCCCAGTTGACACCGATGCGCACCGGCTTGTCGTGACGGCACGCCACCTCGATCAGCGTGGCGAACTGCTCGTCGCGCTTGCTGCCGCGTCCGATGTTGCCGGGGTTGATGCGGTATTTCGCCAGCGCCTCGGCGCACGCCGGCACCTGCGTCAGCAGCTTGTGGCCGTTGAAGTGGAAGTCGCCGACCAGCGGCACGCGGCAGCCGAGCACGTCCAGGCGTTCGCGGATGCGCGGCACGGCCTCGGCGGCCTCCTGCGAATTGACGGTGAGGCGCACGACTTCGGAGCCGGCGTCGGCGAGCGCCTGCACCTGCCGGACGGTCGCGGTGACGTCGACGGTATCGGTGTTGGTCATCGACTGCACGACGACGGGCGCGTCGCCGCCGACCCGCACGTGGCCGACCTGCACCTGGCGGGTGGGGCGACGGATGATCTGGGACATGAGTGCTTCCTGTCTTTATTCCTCGAGCGTGAAGCGCGCAACCGTCACGTCGATGAAGGGCTTGAGGTCGATGGGCCGGCTGTTGTAGGTCATGCGCGTCTGCGCCGCATTGCCCACTAGCAGTCTGAAGGGCGGGCGGCCGCGCACCTCGATGCTGCTGCCTGCCGGGTTGAGCTGACGATGGATCGCGCGGCCACTGGCGTCGCGCACCTCGACCCACGAATCGCCCGCGAAGTCGAAATGCAGCACGCCGGCGGCGGGCGGCCCGGATGGCTCCGTGGGCTCGGCGCCGGGAGCTGGCGCTGACGCAGCGTCGGTAGCGGCAGATGGAGCAGCATCGGTCGTGGCAAGCGGGGCCTCTGCGTTGGCGGGCGCTTCGACGGCCGGCACGGCCGCATCCCGTGCCGCCGCTCCGGCGCCCGGCGCCGGCGTGCCCAGCTCGACCGGTTCGACCTTGACGGCCCGCGGCACCTCGTGCAGCCACGCATCCTCGCCCTGGTTGAGCCACCAATAGAGTCCGACCGGAACCACCACGACGGCCAGCCCGATCAGGAGCAGAACGACCAGCCACGGCGAGGACAGCCAGGACCGCGGCAAGGGCGGCTCGGCGCGGCGCACGGGCGACGGTTCGGTTTCCGACCCTTCCATGCGCGCCAGCAGGGGCGCGGGGTCCATGCCCAGCAGACGCGCATAGTTGCGCACGAAACCGCGCGCGAACACGGGGCGTCCGAGCCCGTCGAAGTCATCGGCCTCGATCAATTCGATCTGCCGCTGCATCAGGCGCAGGCGCGCGGCAACAGCGTCCACGCTCATTTCCCTGGCCTCGCGCGCCTCGCGCAACAGCGTGCCGACACTGGCCTGTCCAGCCTCGCTCATTCGTATTGCCCTGCCTGCAGTCGACGCGCCTCGGCCGAATCCGGAAAACGCCGCCGCAGCTGCAGGCTGTAAGCGGCTTCCTGCTCACGATCGCCCAGCCGGCGTTCGGTGCGCACGCCCAGCCACAGGCTCTCCGCGCTCGGCGGCGCCAGTGCGGCATGGCGCTGCAACAGGCGCCGCACTTCTTCCAGCTGGCCCTGGCGATAGCGCATGCCGGCCAGCTTGAGGATGGTGTTCGGATTGTCGGGCTGCAGCTTCAGGGCGCGCTGCAGGTTCGCTTCCGCAAGCGCCAGGTCGCCCTTGCGCTCCGCGCACAGGCCGGCGTTCGCCATCGCCTGCTCCGGCGACGCGTAGAGCGGATTGCGCAGCGCCTGGGTGAACTGCTCCAGGCCTTCGTCGTAGCGGCCGCGCGTGCACAGGAACCACCCATAGTTGTTGCGCGCTTCGGAGTCGCCGCGATCGATCTCGATCGCGCGCCGGAAATTCTCCTCGGCGAGCTTGTCCTCGGCGAGCTCCATGTAGATGAGGCCGTAGATGTTGTAGGCGGGGCCGAAGCGGCTGTCCACGCTGATGGCCTTGCGCAGTTCGTCCAGCGAAATCTTGTACTGGCCGCGCGCGTAATAGGCCGACGCCAACTCGGTGAAGGCACGCGCGCGCTGTCGCGTCTCGGTGTCAGCCTGGCTGGCCTGCACGCCACCTTCGCCGGCGGGCTGCCCCGCGCAGCCCGCCAGCAATGCCATGGCCGGCACGGCCATCCATAGTCTCTTCACGCCGCCTCCTTCTGGATTCTTTTCATCACGCGGCCGCTCTTGTCGGCCACCCGCCCCGCCAGCTGGCCGCACGCGGCGTCGATGTCGTCGCCGCGCGTCTTGCGCGTCGTCACCACATGGCCCGCGTCCTGCAGGATCTCGCGGAACACCCGCATCGCCTCGGCGCGCGGCTTCTCGTAGCCCGAATCCGGGAAGGGATTGAACGGGATGAGGTTGAACTTGCAGGGCACGTCGCGCACCAGCTCGATCAGCTGGCGCGCATGCTCGGGCGCATCGTTCACCCCGGCCAGCATCACGTACTCGAAGGTGATGAAGTCGCGCGGCGCATGCGCCAGGTAGCGCCGGCACGCGGCCATCAGTTCGGCGAGCGGATATTTCCTGTTGATCGGCACGATCTGGTCGCGCAGCGCGTCGTTGGGCGCGTGCAGGCTCACCGCCAGCGCCACCGGACAGCGCCCGGCCAAGCGGTCCATCGCCGGCACCAGCCCGGAGGTCGACACCGTCACGCGCCGTCTCGAGAGGCCGTAGGCGTGGTCGTCGAGCATGATGCCGAGCGCGGTCACCACGTTCTCGAAATTCGCCAGCGGCTCGCCCATCCCCATCATCACCACGTTGGAGACGGGCCGGTCGGCGATCTCCCCCGTGGTTCGATTCGGCTCGCGCTTCAGGCTGTGCTGTGCGACCCACAACTGGCCGATGATCTCGGCCACCGTGAGGTTGCGGTTGAAGCCCTGGCGGCCGGTCGAGCAGAAGGTGCATTCCAGCGCGCAGCCGACCTGCGACGACACGCACAGCGTGCCGCGGTCGTCCTCGGGGATGAAGACGGTCTCGATGCCATTGCCGACGCCCACGTCGAACAGCCACTTGCGCGTGCCGTCGGCCGACACGTGCGCGTAGTTGACCGCCGGCGCCTGCACGATCGCTTCGTTTTGCAGCTTCCCGCGCAGGCCCTTGGCGATATCGGTCATCTGCGCGAAATCGGCCACGCCCGCCTGGTGGATCCAGTGGTACGCCTGGCGCGCGCGGAACGGCTTCTCGCCGCGTTCGCCGAGCCAGGCGGTCAGTCCGACAAGATCGAAATCGAGCAGGTTCTGCGGCATGCGCGGCTCAGCGGCCCGCGTAGACTTCGCAGCCCGGGAAGAAGTAGGCGATCTCGATCGCCGCGGTTTCCGGCGCGTCGGAGCCGTGCACGGCGTTGGCGTCGATACTCTCGGCGAAGTCGGCGCGGATGGTGCCCGGCTCGGCCTTCTTCGGGTCGGTCGCGCCCATCAGCGCGCGGTTCTTGGCGATCGCGTCCTCGCCCTCGAGCACCTGCAGCACGACCGGGCCGGACACCATGAAGTCGACCAGATCCTTGAAGAAGGGGCGGTCCTTGTGCACGGCGTAGAAGCCTTCGGCCTCCTGGCGCGACAGGTGTTTCATCTTCGACGCCACGACCTTGAGGCCGTTGCTCTCGAAGCGGCTGATGATCTTGCCGATCACGTTCTTTCTGACGGCATCGGGCTTGATGATGGAAAAGGTGCGCTGAACAGCCATGTAAATGCTCCGGACAAAAAGTGGAAAAAACGTTCAAAAAACCATGAAAATCAGCCTGCTAGGATAGCACGGCCCCCCGCCCCCTGTCTCGCACCGATCAGCGATTTCACCCGCTTTCTGGCATGATCGCCAGCCATTCGCATCCGGCCGCGCCAAACCGTCAGCATCTGCGTATAGTGCGAGCCAGCCGCTTTTCCGGATTCACAGACTCACATCTTCCATCATGCTCGAACTCCTGACCGACCCCAACGCCTGGATCGCCTTCGCCATGCTCACCGCACTGGAGCTGGTGCTGGGCATCGACAACATCATTTTCATCTCCATCCTGGTCGACAAGCTGCCGGCGCACCAGCGCGAGCTCGCACGCCGCCTGGGGCTGGGCATGGCGATGTTCATGCGCATCGGCCTGCTGCTGCTGCTGGCATGGATCGTCGGCCTCACCGCGCCGCTGTTCAGCGTGCTGGGCGAGCCGATCTCCGGACGCGACCTGATCCTGATCGGCGGCGGGCTGTTCCTGCTGTGGAAGAGCACCAGCGAAATCCATCAATTGCTGGAAGGCGAGGAAGGCCACGGCTCGCGCGTGGTCAAGGCGACCTTCACCGCGGTCATCCTGCAGATCATGGTGATCGACCTGGTGTTCTCGCTCGATTCGATCATCACCGCGGTCGGCATGGTCAAGGAAATCGCGGTGATGATCGCGGCCGTGGTCGCCTCGGTCGGCCTCATGATGCTGTTCGCCGGCGCGATCGGCCGTTTCGTGTCGGCCCACCCCAGCATCAAGATGCTGGCGCTGTCCTTCCTGGTCGCGGTCGGCGTGATGCTGATCGCCGAAGGCTTCGGCCACCACGTGCCCAAGGGCTACCTCTACTTCGCAATGGCGTTCTCGCTGGGCGTGGAAATGCTCAACATCCGCGTGCGGCGCCGCGCCGCCGCGGTCCATCTGCATATGCCCTATACGCCTGACGACAAGCCCGGCGCCTGATCCGGCACGCGCGGCAGGAGGCCGGCTTCGCCCGGCGCCGCCCGCCAGTCGGCGTCGATGCCGATCCCGTCCGCCCATACGAGCTGCCCATCGCACAGCAGCAGCGGCAGGCGCTCGCGCCGCCAGGGCGGGAGCGCGTGTTCCTGCAGCAGTTTCTTCAGGCTGCGACGCGGGCCGCCGGCATGCAGCCGCAGGGTTTCCCCGCCCTGCCGCACCCCGAGCGTGACGACGCCATCTTCGAGACTGGCGCGCCGGATGCCTGCGCCGGGTGTCGCCGCGAAATGCACGGTCACGCCGGCGGCGGGAAAACCGAGTGCCGACTCGCCTCGCCAGCGCACGGGCGACATTTCTGCCGGCAACGGCGCCACCCAGTACGCGCCGCCCCGGTAGCGCCTGAGCGTCCCGTGACCGAGGGCCACGCACACCCGCGCGTCGTGTCGCGCCGCCAGCAACTGCCGCAGCGCCTCGTCGAGCCGGCGTGCGCTCGGCATCGTCACGCCGCGGCGTTCGAGAAAATGGCGCAGCAGGTTGCGCGCCCGCGCCGGCGGCAATGCCGCCAGCGCGGCACAGTCGAGCCGGTCGCCGGCGACCGCAGTCGCCGCGTCGAGCCGCGCCAGCGCGTCGAGCAGTTCGGCGGCGTCCGCCTGCAGCGCGGCGGCACGCGCCAGCGTCGCGCCGACCCCGGGAAAGTGCGCCGCCAGGCGCGGCATCACGTCGTGGCGCAGCGCATTGCGGCGGTAGCGGGTGTCGGCATTGCTCTCGTCGTCGACCCAGGCGAGGCGATGCGCCTGCGCGTAGCCGGCAAGATCGGCGCGCGCCAGGCCGAGCAAGGGACGCAGCAGCGCCGCCCGCCACCCTGCCCGCGGCTGCAGCGCGGCCATCGCCGCCAGCCCCTTCGGTCCGGCGCCGCGCAGCAGCTGCAGCAGCACGGTTTCGGCCTGGTCGTCCTGGTGGTGGGCGGTCAGGATGAAGTCCGCGTCGACCGCCGCGAACACCCGCTGCCGCGCCTGGCGGGCGGCCGCCTCGATGCCGGCGGGGTCGTCCCGCGCAACCGTCACGCGATGAACGCTCAGCTCGACGCCCAGCCCGGCGCACAGGCGCGCGCAGAAATCCGCCCAGTCGTCGGCGCGCGGCGACAGGCCATGGTGGACGTGCAGGGCGGCAAGGGAATAGCGCTGGCGCGCGCGCAGCGCCGCAAGCGCGTGCAGCAGCACCGTGGAATCGAGCCCGCCGGAAAGCGCAAGGACCAGCCGCGCCCCCGGCCCGACGTGGCGGGCAAGCACTGCCGCCACCGCGTCGACGACGGTCTTACTTGGCAGGGGTTTCCTTGAAACTGCCATACGCCCGCAGGCGCTGGTAGCGCGCCGCCAGCAGCGCATCGAGCGGTTGCTTGCGCAACTCGGCCAGGGTGTCGGTCAGCGCACGGCGCATATTCTGGAACATCGCGTCCCAGTCGCGCTGCGCGCCGCCGAGCGGCTCCTCGACGATGCGGTCGACCAGGCCGTTGGCCTTGAGGCGGTCGGCGGTGATGCCGAGCGTCTCGGCGGCGACCGAGGCCTTGTCGGCGCTCTTCCACAGGATCGACGCGCAGCCCTCGGGCGAGATCACCGAGTAGGTCGAATACTGCAAGATCAGCGTGCGGTCGCCGACGCCGATCGCGAGCGCGCCCCCCGAGCCGCCCTCGCCGACGACGCTGCAGACGATGGGCGTCTGCAGTTCGGCCATGACGTAGAGATTGCGTGCAATCGCCTCGGACTGCCCGCGTTCCTCGGCGCCGATGCCCGGATACGCGCCCGGCGTGTCGATGAAGGTGAAAATGGGGATGCGGAATTTTTCCGCCAGGCGCATCAGCCGCAGCGCCTTGCGATAGCCCTCGGGCCGCGGCATGCCGAAATTGCGGTAGATCTTTTCCTTGGTGTCGCGCCCCTTCTGGTGGCCGATCACCATCACCGGCTCACCGTTGAAGCGCGCCAGGCCGCCGACGATCGCGGCGTCATCGGCATAGGCGCGGTCGCCGTGCAGTTCGGAAAAATCGGTGAACAGGCCCTGCACGTAGTCGAGCGTGTAGGGGCGCTGCGGATGGCGCGCCACCTGCGATACCTGCCAGGCGTTGAGCTTGGCGTAGATGTCGCGAGTGAGCGTCTGGCTCTTCTTCTGCAGGCGGCGGATTTCCTCGGAAATATCCAGCGCCGAATCGTCCTGCACGAAGCGCAGTTCTTCGATCTTGGCCTCGAGCTCCGCGATCGGCTGCTCGAAGTCGAGGAAGGTGGTTTTCATCGAACGTTCATCGAAAACGGGTCAGCCCGGCATTCTAGCAGCCCGGGCCGCCTGCCGCCGGCTTCAGTGGTGGTGATGGCCGTGGTCACCGTGGGCGTGGCGGTGTTCCACCTCGTCCGGCGTCGCGGCGCGCACTTCTGACACCTTGCACTGGAAGTGCACGGCCTGGCCGGCATACGGATGGTTGCCGTCGACCACCACTTTCTCCTCGGCGATGTCGGTCACGGTATAGAGCAATTCCTCGCCACCGCCGACCGGCGAGCCGACGAACTGCATGCCGACCTCGATGTTGGGCGGAAAGGCCTCGCGCGGCTCGACGCGCACCAGGCTTTCGTCGAATTCGCCGAAGGCGTCGGCCGGCTGCAGCTTGAGGTCGACGGTATCGCCGGCCGCCTTGCCTTCCAGCGCCTGCTCGACCATGGGAAAGATGTTGTCGTAGCCGCCATGCAGGTAGCTCACCGGCTCGTCGCTTTCTTCCAGCAGCTTGCCATCGAGGTCGCGCACGACGTAAGTGAGGGTGACGACGGTGTCCTTGCCAATGTTCATTTGAGTTCCTTTACGAGTTGAAGCACTTCCGCCGCGTGACCGCGGCTGGAAACGCCGTACAGGGCATGGCGGATGATGCCCTGTTTGTCGATGACGAAGGTGGAGCGCACGACCGTCTTGCGCATCTTGCCGTCCACCTCCCTGTCCTGCAACACGCCATAGGCGGCGCAGGTCGTCTGCTCCTTGTCGGCGAGCAGACGCACGCTGATGCCGTGCTTGTCACGGAATTCGCCATGCTTGATGCAATCGTCACGCGACACGCCGAGAACGCTGGCGCCGAGCCTGGCGAAGTCATCCTCCAGCTCGGAGAATTCGATCGCCTCGGCGGTGCAGCCGGGCGTGTCGTCGCGCACATAGAAGTACAGCACGAGGATCTTGCCCCGGTACTGCGACAGCTCGACGATGTTCATGTCAGCGTCCGGGTTGGAGAAATCCGGCGCGCGGTCTCCGGCCTTCGGCATGGTCGCTCCGCGGTTATTTTGGCGGCATTCTACAGGGCAAAAGCGGCCGCATCGCTAATAATCCCAGATAATCCCTTAGGCGGCTCTTCGAGCCTGCGCGGGCGCCGACGGTCGTATTAAGGCATCTTCACGCCCTCGCTTCGCGCCCATAGGCCGAGCCATGGGCTTGGCGCGCGTGCGCGAAACTGCTCGCAAAACGCCTCGCCATCATCCCGCGCCCTAAAGGATTATCTGGGATAATTCTTCGCATGACGAATCCCCTGCTCGGCGGCCTGTCGCCCACCCGTTTCCTGCGCGAGATCTGGCACAAGCGCCCGCTCCTCATCCGCAACGCGGTGCCGGGATTCACGGGGCTGGCCACGCCTGCCGAACTGCAGCGGCTCGCGTGCCGCGAGGACGTCGAATCGCGCCTGGTCCGGGGCAGCGGCCGCCACTGGCAGCTCGACCACGGGCCGTTCCGCAAGGGCGATTTCAGACGCCTGCCGGAAACCGAATGGACGCTGCTGGTGCAGTCGCTCAATCATTTCCTGCCCGCAGCCGACGCGCTGCTCGCCCGCTTCGATTTCATACCGCACGCCCGCCTCGACGACCTCATGGTGAGCTATGCCGTGCCCGGCGGCAGCGTGGGCCCGCACTTCGATTCCTACGACGTCTTCCTGCTGCAGGGCAGCGGGCACCGCCGCTGGCAGATCGGCACGCAGGCCGACCTCGCGCTGATCGACGACGCGCCGCTGAAGATCCTGCGCCGCTTCGAACCCGAAGACGAATGGGTGCTCGGCCCCGGCGACATGCTCTATCTGCCGCCGCACGTCGCCCATTACGGCGTCGCGGTCGACGCCTGCACCACCTATTCGATCGGCTTTCGCGCACCTACCGCCGACGAACTCGCGCAGGGCTTTCTCATGTTCCTGCAGGACAGCGTGAAGCTCGAAGGCCGCTACGCCGACCCCGACCTGCGCCTGCAGAGACACCCGGGCGAAATCGGCCGGGCGATGCTCGACCAGATCGAGGCCATGCTGGCGAAGATCCGATGGAACCGGGACGACGTCGCCGAGTTCGCCGGACGCTATCTGTCCGAGCCCAAACCCAATGTCTTTTTCGACGCCCCCGACGCGCCACTCACCCGCGCCGCCTTCGCCAAGGCCACCAGGCGGCATGGCGTGGCGCTCGATCCGAAATCGCGCCTGCTGTTCGCCGGCAAGCGCTTCTTCATCAACGGCGAGGGATTCACCCCGGCGGCGGCGGAAATCGCGGCGCTGACGCAGCTTGCCGACCGGCGCCGCCTCGATGCGCCGCCGGCGGTGCTGCAGGCGCGTCTTTACGAATGGTACGAAGCCGGCTGGCTGGAGATCGCCCATGAGCCCGTTTGAAACCCCCGCCGGACTGCGCGCCGCGTTCGACGCGCTGCTCGCGTCCACCCATCGCCAGCTGCGGCTCTACGACCACGATCTGCACCTGTACGATCCCGACGCCGCCGCGCGTCACGCGGCGCTGCGCAGCTTCTGCGCGGCAGGCGGCGGCCGCAGCATCGAACTGCTGCTCGACGATACGGGCCGCATCGCGCGCGACCAGCCGCGCCTGATGCAGCTGGTGCGCGACTTTGGCCACGTGCTCGCCGTGCGCCAGGCCGATCCGGACACCACGCGCCCCGAGCATGCCTTCGTCGTGGGCGATCGCCGCGGCGTGCTGCTGCGCGCCGACAAGTCCGCCGCGCATGGCCGCTTTCATGCCGACGACCCGGCCCGCGCCGCGCCGCTGCTGGAGGAATTCGAGGCTATGTGGCAACGCGCCCCGGCGCAGCTGTCAGCGACCGCCCTCGGCCTCTGACAGCCGTTCCAGCCAGGCGAGCTCGGATTCGCTGAACCCGGCCTGGCGCCGCGCCGCGAAATTGAACGGCGGCTTCAGCGCCGGCGCGTCGTACTCGACCAGCAGGCGGCGAAAGGTCGCGCCGGGCTCGACGCCCCGTTGTGCGCACAACCAACCGTACCAGCGGTTGCCGATGGCGACGTGGCCGATCTCGTCACGCTCGACGATGGCAAGGATCTCGACCATGCGCGTGTCGTTCGCCGCCCGCAACTTCTCGACGATGCGCGGCGTGGCGTCGAGTCCGCGCGCCTCCAGCACGCGCGGCACCAGGGCCATGCGCACCAGCGGATCGTGCGCCGTCTTCAGCGCCATGTCCCACAGCCCGGTATGCGCCTCGAAGTCGCCGTAGGCATGGCCGAGCGTCGCCAGATGCGTGTTGAGCAGGTCGAAATGCAGCGCCTCCTCGTCCGCCACCTTGAGCCAGTCGGCGTAGTAGGCCTCGGGTAGACCCGCGAAGCGGTGCGCGGCGTCGAGCGCCAGGTTGATCGCGTTGAATTCGATGTGCGCCAGCGCGTGGATCAGCGCGGCACGTCCGGCCACGCTGTCGGGACGGCGGCGCGGCATGCGCCGGGGCGGCACCAGTCGAGGGCGCGCCGGGCGTCCCGGCTGGTCGATGGGCGCGCGATCCGCCTTGGCAGCGCAGGCGACCCGACCCGCCAGCCAGTCGGCCTGCAGGGCGCGAACGCAGGCGACCTTGGCGGGCGGGTCGTCCGCGCGCAGGCACGCGGCCAGACGCGTCGGCAGCGTCAGCGCCGCTCCACCCACCGGATGCCCGCCAGCGCAATGGCAAGGAAGATCAAAAGCGGCAACGCCGACACGATGACGACCGGCCAGTCGTTCAGCAGCCCCAGATGGCCGAACAGGCGGCTCAGCAGATGAAAACCCAGCCCGGCGAGGATGCCGACGAAGATCTTGGCGCTGGCACCGCCGGCGCGCGGTCCCTGCAGCGCGAACGGCATGGCGATCAGCATCATGATGGGAATGACGAAGGGACTGAGGAACTTGGTCCACAGCGCGAGCTCGTAGCGCGTCGCCTTCTGGCCGTTTTCCTTGAGATGCGCCACGTAGCGCCACAAGGTGCGCGCCGACATTTTTTCCGGCGCGACCAGCAGCACGCTCAGGATGTCCGGCGTCAGCACCGACTGCCAGGTCTCGTGCTCGCTGCGTGCGGCGCGGATGGCGTCAGACGCGAAGCGCGTTTCGGTCACCCGGTGCAAGTCCCAGGACTGGTCGCCCCGCCAGCCCGCCTCCTCGGCGGCGCGAATCGACACCAGACGCCCTGCGTCGTCGAAGCCGTAGATCTCGATGCCGCGCAGCGTGTTGTCGGGCATCACCTCGCGCACGTTGACGAAGCTCGTGCCTTCCTTCATCCACAGGCCGGAACGGAACTGCTGCGCGACCACCGAGCGGGTGGCCGACAGCTTGTAGCGCTGTGCCGCCTGGTCCGACCACGGCGCGACATACTCGCCGAGCGCCAGCACCAGCGTTGCGAGCACCACGCCGATGGCCGCGAAATAGCCCGCCACCCGCCAGGTCGACAGGCCCGACACGCGCATCACCGCGTATTCCGAGTTGCCGACCAGCCGCGAGAGCGCGAACAGCGTGCCGATCAGCGCCGCCACCGGGACGATCTCATACAAATGGCCCGGCACCGAGAGCAGCACCACCACCGCGGCCTGCGCCAGGCCGTAGTCGTTGCGGCCCAGGCTGCCGAGTTCCTGCATCACGTCGAAGAAGGCGAACAACACGAGCAAGGCCAGCAGCACGAAGCCCGATGCCGTCAGCACCTGGCGCGTCAGGTAACGCGCGAGCAGGGTCATGCCCGCCGGCTCCGCAAGCCGGCCTGCGCGCTGCGCAGATAGAACAGTCCCAGCGCGACGCCCAGCATCAGCACGTGCGGCGCCAGCGACCCGGCCCAGACATCCAGCCGGCCTTGCGCCACCCACGTCTGCGCCAGCGACAGCAGGTTGTTGTAGACGAAATACACCAGCAGCGCGAACAGCAATCCCCACGAACGCCGCGCGCGCGTGTTGACGAAGCTCAGCGGCACCGCGATCGCCGCCAGCACCAGCGCTGAAAACGGCACGCCGAACCGCCACAGCAGTTCGGCGTGCGCCAGCGGCGACGGCTCGGCAAGCAATTGCGTCAGCGGGGCATAGCGGATGTTGGCCCCCGTCGCCTCGACCGGCGCCGCGTCGAGGCGCATCCAGTAGCGTTCGAATTGCGCAATGCGGTAGTCGAGCCGGCCCGGCGTGCCTTCATAGCGGCGGCCGTCCTTGAAGACGAGGTAGCGCGATCCATCGGGCAGCTCGGTGTGGTTGCCCTCGCGCGCCACCACCAGCCCGAGCTGGCCGTCGAGGCGCGACTGCATGAACACGTTGCGCACGGTGCCGGTGAGCGGATTGAGCGACTCGACGTAGTAGACCCGCTGGCCGCCGTTCGATTCGGCAAACAGGCCGGGCACGACGAGCGCGCTGTCGCTGCGGCTCTTCAGATCCTGCCGATATTCGTTTTTCTTCGTTTGCGCCCACGGATTGATTACCAGCGTCAGCAGCAGCATGACGCCGACGAAAGGCAGCGCAAAGGCGATGACCGGGCGCAGCCATTGGGTGAGCGAAATGCCTGCGCCGAACCAGATCACCATCTCGCTGTCCCGCCACATGCGCGACAGCGGCAGCAGCACGCCGGCGAACAGCGCGATCGTCATCAGTACCGGCAGAAAGTACAGCAGCGTGAAGCCAAGGAACGCGAACACCGCCTCGTTCGCGAGCTCGCCGCGCGCGACATCGCCCAACAGGCGGATGAACAGCACCACCAGGGCAATCGCGATCAGCACCGCAAGCACGGCACCGGTGGCAAGCCCCATTTCGCGGGTCAGGGCGCGACGGTAGAGCATGGGTTGTTGCGTGAGGAGTTCGCGTCAGCGGGGGATTTTTGACATTCCAGCGTGTCCACGCCAATAATCGACGCATCGACGACGCAGCGTTCCGCGGCATCGGCAAACTGTATTTTTTTGAGCACGGACATGGAAAACAAGGAAATCGAACTCGAATTTAGCATAAAAAGCGGCGCCCCCGAAAAGCAGCGCACCGCCTGCGTCGTGGTCGGCGTGTTCGACGGCCGCAAGCTTTCCAGCCCTGCCGTCGACATCGATCGCGCCAGCGATGGCTACCTTTCCGAGATCCTGCGGGGCGGCGACATGGACGGCAAGGCCGGCGCCACCCTGCTGCTGCACCGTGTCCCCAACGTGTTGGCCGAGCGCGTGCTGCTGATTGGACTCGGCAAGGAACGCGAGTTCCATGAAAAGGCCTATCGCGACGCCATCGCCACCGCGGCGAAGACACTGCGCGACACGGGTTCGATGGAAGCCGTGGTCACGCTGTCCGAGATTCCCGTCAGGAAGCGCGACGTCGCCTGGAACGTCAAGCAGGCGGTGATCGCCGCGCATGACGCGCTCTACCGTTTCGAGCGCATGAAGAGCAAGCCGCAGGAAGCGCGCCGGCCGTTGAAGCGCATCACCTTCGCGGTCTCCCGCCGCGGCGAGCGCAAGGCCGGCGAAACCGGTCTCACCCAGGGCCTCGCGATCGCGCACGGCATCAAGCTCGCCAAGGACCTGGGCAACACCCCGTCCAACGTCTGCACACCGGATTATCTCGCCAACGAAGCGAAGCAGCTCGCCCAGACCTACGGCTTCGGCTGCGAGGTGCTGGACCAGGCCGCCTGCGAGAAACTCGGCATGGGCGCGTTCCTCTCGGTCGGCAAGGGCAGCGACAAGCCGCCACGCTTCATCGTGCTTACGCACGAGGGCGGCGACAAGGGCGACAAGCCAGTGGTGCTGGTCGGCAAGGCGATCACTTTCGACGCCGGCGGCATCTCGCTGAAGCCGCCCGCCGACATGGACGAGATGAACTACGACATGAGCGGCGGCGGCGCCGTGCTCGGCGCCTTCCGCGCCCTCGGCGAACTCAAGCTGCCGCTCAACGTCGTCGGCCTCATCCCCTCGTGCGAGAACCTGCCCGACGCCCACGCCAACAAGCCCGGCGACATCGTCACCTCGATGTCCGGGCAAACCATCGAGATCCTCAACACCGACGCCGAGGGCCGCCTCATCCTGTGCGATGCGCTGACCTACGCCGAGCGCTTCGACCCCGACGCGGTGATCGATCTCGCCACGCTGACCGGCGCCTGCGTGATCGCGCTCGGCGCGCACCCGAGCGCGCTGTTCGCCAACCACGACCCGCTCGCGCGCGAAATCGAGCACGCCGCCGATGCGGCCTGGGATCGCGTATGGCGCATGCCGCTGTGGGACGATTACCAGGAACAGCTCAAAAGCAGCATCGCCGACATGGCCAACATCGGCGGTCGTCCCGCCGGCTCGATCACCGCGGCGTGCTTCCTGTCGCGCTTCGCCAAGAAGTACCACTGGGCCCACCTCGACATCGCCGGCACCGCCTACAAGGGCGGCCGCGAGAAGGGATCGACCGGCCGCCCGGTGTCCTTGCTGGTGCATTTCCTGCTCGACCGCGCACAGGAATGAATCGCGCGACGTGACCGAGATCACTTTCTACACCTTCGCCGGTGACCCGCTCGACGTGGCCCGGCGTGTCGCCGCCAAGGCCTACGGCCAGGGCAGGCAGGTGATGCTCTACACGCCCGACCCCGCCGTGGCGGACGCCATCGACCGCCTGCTGTGGACGACGCCGCCGCTCGGTTTCGTGCCGCACTGCCGCGACACCGACGCACTCGCCGGCGAGACGCCTGTGCTGATCGGCGCCAACGCCGACGCCCTGCGCTCGGCCGACGTCATGATCAACCTCGATGCCGGACAGCCCGCGGCCTTTGCGCGCTTCGAACGCCTGGTCGAGATCGTCGGTATGGACGACGCCAGCCGCGAGGCGGGCCGCGCGCGCTACCGCTTCTACCAGGCGCGCGGCTACGCGCTGACGACGCACGACCTGCGGCACGCCGCCGGGCAGGCGCAGCGATGAGCGACGCGCCGTTCATGCGCCAGATGGACGCGCTGCTGAAAAAGCATCGCGGCAGCGCCGATCCCGCGTTCGACGCAAACGGGCCTGCGCCCCGGCCCGCCGACGCCCCCGGCGACACGGACGCGCGCAATGCCGCGCCGCCGCCGGCGGCCTGGCTGCCGGTGCTCACCGACGTCATCGAGCGCGGCACGCCGCCTGCGCCCGCTGCGGCAACCGCCGCTCCCCCCGTGCCGCCCACTCCGCCGCCCCCCGCGCCCGTGGCCCCGGCGGCAGACCCCGCCCCTGTCACCGACACGCTGGCCGAGCAACTCATGAGCGAACTCGCCCCGCGCCTGTCGGAGATCATGGAAAAACAGGTCGCCGCCGAATTGCGCAAGAACCTCGACCAGACCGTCTCCGCCCTGCTCGCCCAGCTCGACGTCAACGTGCGCGAGATCGTGCGCCAGGCCATCGACGAGAAGCTCGGACGCCCGCGCGACCCGTCGGCCTGACGCGCCGACACCCGCAGCCTTTGGGATTCGGCCAGGTCTTTGGGATAATTGCGCTTTTGCCCGCACGCCATGGAACTCGCCAAATCCTTCGAACCGGCCGACATCGAGAAACGCTGGTACGCCCGGTGGGAGAACGCCGGCTACTTCAAGGCCGGGAACAAGCCTGACGCCCCCGCCTACTGCATCATGCTGCCGCCGCCCAACGTCACCGGCACGCTGCACATGGGCCACGCCTTCCAGCACACGCTGATGGACGCGCTCACGCGCTACCACCGCATGCTGGGCGACAACACGCTGTGGCAGCCCGGCACCGACCACGCCGGCATCGCGACGCAAATCGTCGTGGAGCGCCAGCTCGACGCCCAGGGCATCTCGCGCCACGAGCTCGGCCGCGAAAAATTCCTCGAAAAAGTCTGGGAGTGGAAGGAACACTCCGGCTCGACCATCACCCGGCAGATGCGCCGGCTCGGCGCCAGCCCCGACTGGAGCCGCGAGCGTTTCACCATGGACGAAGGGCTGTCCAAAGCCGTCACCGAGGTTTTCGTGCGGCTCTACCGCGAAGGTCTCATCTACCGCGGCAAACGGCTGGTGAACTGGGACCCGGTGCTGCAAACCGCCGTGTCCGACCTCGAAGTCGTGTCGCAGGAAGAAGACGGCTTCATCTGGGAAATCCACTACCCGCTCGAGGACGGCTCAGGCTTCCTCACCGTCGCCACCACCCGCCCGGAAACCCTGCTCGGCGACACCGCCGTCGCCGTGCATCCGGACGACGCGCGCTACCAGCACCTGATCGGAAAGCACGTCCGCCTGCCGATCGCCGAACGCAGCATCCCGATCATCGCCGACGACTACGTCGCCCCCGAATTCGGCACCGGCGTCGTCAAGATCACCCCCGCGCACGACTTCAACGACTGGCAAGTCGGCCAGCGCCACAAGCTCGTCGCGATCAACGTGCTCACGCCCGACGCGAAAATGAACGAGGTCTGCCCCGCCGAATACCAGGGCCTCGACCGCTACGACGCGCGCCAGAAGCTGCTCGACGAACTCCACGCCAAGGGGCTCCTCGTCTCGGCCAAGCCGCACAAGCTCATGATCCCGCGCGGCGACCGCACCCACGCCGTGATCGAACCCATGCTCACCGACCAGTGGTTCATGAGCATGGAAGGTCTCGCAAAGCGCGCACTTGGCGTGGTCGATTCGGGCGAGCTGAAGTTCGTGCCGGAGAACTGGACCACGACCTACCGCCAGTGGCTGGAAAACATCCAGGACTGGTGCGTGTCGCGCCAGCTGTGGTGGGGGCATCGCATCCCGGCGTGGTACGACGCCGACGGCAATTACTACGTTGCGCACAACGAAGACGAAGCACGCAAGCAGGCCGGCGGCCGCGAACTCACCCAGGACGACGACGTGCTCGACACCTGGTTCTCCAGCGCCCTGTGGCCGTTCTCGACGCTCGGCTGGCCGGACGAAACCCCGGAACTGCAACGCTATCTCCCGACCTCGGTGCTCGTCACCGGCTTCGACATCATCTTCTTCTGGGTTGCCCGCATGGTGATGATGAGCCTGCACTTCACCGGCCGCGTGCCGTTCCGCGAGGTCTACGTCACGGGGCTGGTGCGCGACTCCGAAGGCCAGAAGATGAGCAAGTCGAAGGGCAACGTGCTCGACCCGATCGATCTCATCGACGGCATCGGCGTCGACGCGCTGGTCGCCAAGCGCACCCAAGGCCTCATGAACCCCAAACAGGCCGCCAGCATCGAAAAGCGCACCCGCCGCGAATTCCCCAACGGGATTCCCGCCTTCGGCACCGATGCGCTGCGCTTCACCTTCGCCAGCCTCGCCACCCACGGCCGCGACATCAAGTTCGACATGCAGCGCTGCGAAGGCTACCGCAACTTCTGCAACAAGCTGTGGAACGCCACCCGCTTCGCGCTGATGAACCTGGAAGGCCACGACTGCGGCCAAAACGCCGGCCAGCCGATGGACGTCTCGGACGCCGACCGCTGGATCGCCGCGCGCCTGCAGCAGGCAGTGAACGACGTCCACGGCGCCTTCGCCGCCTACCGCTTCGACCAGGCTGCGCGCGCCGTGTACGAATTCGTGTGGGACGAGTTCTGCGACTGGTATCTCGAGCTCGCCAAGGTGCAGTTGAACAGCGGGTCGCCCGAGCAGCAGCGCGCCACCCGCAAGACGCTCGCCACCGTGCTCGAAGCCACGCTGCGGCTGGCCCACCCCATCATCCCCTTCATCACCGAGGAACTGTGGCAGAAGGTCGCGCCGCTCGCCGGCGTGAGTGGCGAGAGCATCATGCTCGCGAAGTATCCAGAAAAGGGTGATGCCCAGCGCGCCGCCGACAGCGTCGCCCGCATCCAGCTGCTGAAAGAACTGGTCAACGCCTGCCGCACCCTGCGCGGCGAAATGAACCTCTCGCCCGCGCAGCGCGTGCCCGCCGTAATCGAGGGCGACACCGCCGCGATCGAGGCGCTCGCGCCCTACATCGCCGCGCTCGCCAAGCTCTCTGGCGTGACCGCCACCGCCACGCTCGCCGAAGCCGATGCCCCGATCGCGCTGGTCGGCGAGCTGCGCGTGATGCTGGTGGTCGAAATCGACCGCGACGCCGAACGCGCGCGGCTCGCCAAGGAAATCGCCCGCATCCAGGGTGAGATCAAAAAGGCCGAAGCCAAGCTCGCCAATCCCAGCTTCGTCGACCGCGCACCGGCGGCCGTGGTCGAGCAGGAGAAGGCACGGCTGGCGGATTTCGGCGCGATGTTGCAGAAGCTTAAAGCGCAGCACGCACGGCTGGGCTGAAGTCGCCTCCCAACGAAAAAGCGCGGTGTGGCCGCGCTTTTTCGTTGCCCCTTCCGCAAGAAAGCGCGGCAAGGTCGATCACAGGCATCTGGACGGAAAGAAGTCGGTCTGGCACTTCGTTTCCATCGATCAACTTCTGGATGATTGCATCGCAGAAATGGAAAGGAGAGTCGAATGAAAACCGATGTCGTTGAATTCAACCCGGACTAGGAAGAGCCGCGCCCAGGGCAGGCGCCAAAGACATGCGCCTGGCCGCCCAAGCCGGGCGTGTCCAACAGTTCACCTTCAGCCATGCCAGCCCCGAACGGCTGTTCTCCGAGATCAGTCCCAAGCGCCGGGGCGCGCTGGAAGCGATGAGCGGTACCGGCGAGATAAGCCTGCGCGAACCGGCCCGCAGGCTGGAACACGACGTCAAGTCCGTGCATCGGGATATACACGCCCTGCTGGAAACCGGGCTGCTGGAGAAAACCGCAAGCGGAAAAATCATCTGCCCGTTCGACGAGCTGCGCGTCGATTTCACGCTGGCGCAGGCGGCTTAGAACTTGTCCGGTTTTTGATGGTTTCGCCAGGTATCGTTGCAAGGCCTGACCAGAAACTGCACAGCGCGCTCACACAGAGGCGCGTGCGTAATTGCAAGACCTGACCCCGAGGTTCAGACCTGACCCCGAGGTTCGAGGTGACCCCGAGGTTCGAGGTTTGCGCATGACCCCGTGCGTGATTGCAAGACCTGACCCCGAGGTTTGCCGCCGGCGCGTATCTGCCGCAGCCGCTCCAGTGCCGAAGCCACACGCTCACGCTGACTCGATTCATCGGCCGCCGCTGCAACCAGGCACGCAACCGGTACGCCACGGCGCGTAATCGTGACCCGATCTCCGTGTTCTACCGCAGCGATCAGTTCCGAAAAGCGATTCTTTGCTTCAAATACCGGAATGGCTTTCATGGCTAGCTTGAATATTAATAATAGATAGCCTAATTATTACCACCCCCTTCGCCTTGTCAAGCGAGGGATGCGGCCAATGGCGGCAGAACCGCAGAATATTTACTTCTTATATTACTTATCTAGCCCTGACCATGTTTCTCGCTCGTGAGAAATGCAGCTTTGCAAGACTTGACCCCAAGGTGCTGCGAGGGTGCTGCGAGAAAAATGCAGCTTTGCAAGACTTGACCCTAAGGTGTTGCGCCCTGCCGGGCGCAACAAAAAAAACCGGGGCCGCAGCCCCGGTTTCATGTCATATCGAAAGCTATTACATCTTCCAGCTATACTGGATGCCAATCGCATTCTGGTACATCTCGATCTTTTCGTTGCCTGCCGGCGACCCGCCACTGAAAACCTGCAAGATTGACGCCCCACTCACATCGTTCTTGAACGCGTGCATGTAGCTCATGGTCAATTCGTTGCCCGAGGCCAGCGTGTACGTAAAGCCAAGTGTGGCGTGATCCTTGACGACACCGGGAGCAATGATATTAAAAGTGACGTCGCGCGCGAGGATAGGATTGTCACCGTGGTTGTAACCAGCCCGGAGGGTCAACGCCTTGCTGTGTTTGTACTCGACACCCAGTTTCCACACGTCGATGTCCTGCCAGCCGAAACCAGGGCCATTGTCAGCGCCCAAGGTCGCCATATTCGTGCTGGGGTTGCTGACCGACGCCACGCCGGTGTAATTGATGCGCTGGTAGTCCAGCGCCAGCTTGATCGCGGGCGTGGCCTGCCAGGACACGCCGATATTGTAGTTTTCGGGAATATCGAAATCCCCCTGTTCGGCAAACAGGCCCTTGTACTTGTCGAACTCCTCGAAGTTCATCTTGCTGGCATAGGCCGCACCGATGGTCACGGTCGGCGAAACTTTGCCCATGTAGCCAATGCGCACGCCGTAGCCGAACGAGTCGTCATAGCCCTGATTCGTCACGTTGGCTGGGCTCGACGAAACTCCGGTGAAGGCATGTAGTCCTTCCGCTTTGAAACGCTGATAGCCCAGCAATGGAGAAATACCGATGGAGTGGTTCGGCGCAATTTTGTATGCCGCAGTCGGAGCGAAGATTAATTGCATCAAATCCACGCCCAAACTTCCTTGGCCGCAGAGCATATTGGCAGGGCCGCCGCCACAGTTGAATTGCCCGCCTGCGTAATCCGTATTCATCCCGCCGTTGCCATAGACAGTCACGCCCAAGGCAAGGTTATTATTGAGCATGTGGTTGTAGCCAAACTCGGGAATGAGGAAGTAATTGCTGTCGCTATCGACGCTCCCATCCAAACCAGGACCCAGGCCGGTACGCGAAGCCTCACGCCGCGGGCTGAACAAATCCACGCCCAGATCCAGACGGTTGCCGGCGAACGCCGCGGCGGCCGGGTTGTTGGCGCCGAAGAAGGCGTCGTCGTGGGTCGCGGTGGCCGCGCCGCCCATGCCCCTCGCCTTCATGCCGTAGCCGTGCGAGAAATAACCGTTGGTAGCGAAGGCGCTGGTGGCCAGACCGGCCAGCGCCATGAATGCGAATACGCGGGTGAATTTCATGTTGTCTCCTTGCAGGAAAGATTATAGATACAGGTTTATTTTGTTAACCTGCCCGCTAGGCTACCGTCACCGGGGTGGGGTGACAAGGCGCGGTGGCGGTAGCCGGCTTGCGCGCGGCAACGACTGTGGTACAAATGTCACAAAAACACAACGGGCCGGATCGCTCCGGCCCGTCGCTCCTGCGGCGTCATGCTGCGGCAGCCGCCGCGCCGTCCTGTTCAGATGAACAGGCAGATGTCGGTCTCGCCGGCAAACTCGAAGAAGGTGGCGGCGCCGCCATATTCGAGGCCGTCGATGAAATCGGAATGCTCGAAGCCGAAGAGTTCGACGGTCATCTGGCAGGCGATGAACTTGACCTCGGCTTCCTGGCACAGGCTCCTGAGGTCGCCAATCGAGGCAACGCCGTTGTTGGCGATGGTCTGCTTCATCAATGCGGTGGCGACGCTCTCGTAGCCGGGCACGAGCGCCTGGATGGCATTGGGGATGTTCCAGTTGATGCCCTTGAACCATTTGGGGCCGAAGGGCATCTTCATGGGCATGCCGGGGTTGCCGAGCGGGCTGACCTTGAGCACGGACAGGTCCTTGCGCACGAGCTGCAGGCCGTAGAAGGTGAAGAAGATCTGGGTTTCGTAGCCCAGCGCCGCCGCGGTGGAGGCGAGGATGAACGGGGGATAGGCCCAGTCCAGCGTACCCTTGGTGGCGATGATGGCCATTTTTTTGTTTTCCATGCTCGTAGTCTCCTGTCTGATCCGTAATAAAAAGCGCCGCTGGTTCCGGGCAGTGGGTATCCGGGAACGAACGGCGCTGGCTTGTTATGGAGTGTGCTTACTTTTTCTTCATGAAGAAGGTGAACTCGCCGCCTGCTTCGGCGGTCGACAGCAATTCGTTGCCGGTCTGCTTGGCGAAGGCGGCGAAGTCCTTGACCGAACCCGGGTCGGTGGAGAGGATCTTCAGGACCTGGCCGCTGCCGATTTCGGCGAGGGCCTTCTTGGCGCGCAGGATGGGCAGCGGGCAGTTCAGGCCGCGTGCGTCGAGTTCTTTGTCGAAATTCATGGTTCTCTCCTTAACTAAATCGGCATGTACTAAAAAAGCTGCGGTACCTTAAACCAGAAGCCCCGCCATTGCAACCGAAAATACCATTTACGCGCCGTACTTGCGGGCTCGCGGCCGGCTCAGACGGGGCGCGGCGCGCTCAGCGCATGGCCCGAGCGCGCCCAGGCCATGATGCCGCCCGAGAGGTTATGCATATTGGAAAACCCCTTGGACGCCATGAAGGCGCAGGCTTGCGCCGAGCGCGCGCCGGAGCGGCAGTAGATGACCACAGGCTTGTCCTGCGGGATGTCCGCCGCGCGCAGCGGCAAGAGGTGCAGGGGAATGTGGATGGCGCCGTCGATCACGCCCTGCGCGACTTCGGCCTCGGTGCGCACGTCGATGAGGTGCGCACCCTTGGCGGCGAGTTCGGCAACGTAGGCGGGATCGACTTCCTTGAAGCCAGACAGTCCAAACATAGGCGTCATACTCCTGTCACGGGGTGAAATTAGAATTTTCTAATATACGCCAAAGCCGGGGAAAAACCAAATCCGGCCGGGACGGGTGTTTCCCCCGGCAGGGAAACGGGGCCATACGGCCCCGCGGATCGGTCAGCAGCGCTGCGCGCCGTGATACAGGTTGACGACATGGCGCGCCTCGGCGAAGAAGAGCCAGCGCTCCATCGCCGCGCCCAGCAAACCGGCGATCGCGGCAACGGCCGCCGCAAGCGTGCCGCCCTGCTGGTTGAGCAGCCACACCAGCATCAAGCCGGGCAGCGCGAAGCCGACGACGAACACGAGCACCTTGATCAGCGAGGCGCGCTTGCGCGCCAGCTGGTAGCCGAACTCCTGGGTGAGGAAGGTGCCGTGGGTGTGGCCGGTGTCGAGCAGCTTGACCTTGGCGCGGGTGAGACCGGTGGCGGTGTTGATGGTCGGGGTGAGGCCGGGGCTGCGGATCCAGAAGTAGTAGATCGCTTTCAGCACCGCGGCGATCGACACGATCAGCGCCGACATGGCGACATAGGGGGTGAGTTCGAGCCCGGCGATCACCGCGCCGAGAAGCAGCAGCAGGCTGCCGCTGGCGTAGCCGAGCGCGAGGTAGTTGGCCGGCACCAGCGGGGTATTCCACTGGCGAATGGTTTTGAGGCAGGCGTAGATCATGCCGGTGGAAAACACGGTGATCCAGGCCAGCACCGCGGTGAGAAAGCCGCTCGTCACGCGCAGCCACTGCGGGGCGTCGAACATGATGCTGCCCAGATAGATCAGCGCGA
>DYFW01000253.1 GCA_020725005.1 Thiobacillus denitrificans | reverse complement strand
GTTTCCCGCGCGAGTCGTCGCGAAAATGCACGAACTTCTTCACGAGGCAGGAAAAATAGAGTTCCAGTTCGACGCACAGCGGTGCCTTGCGAGAGGCCAGTGCGCGCGCCGCAGCCGCAGTCCACTCGACCCGTACGGGCTTGCCGTTGATGGTGACTGTGGCCGATCCCATGACGTCCTCAGACATGGCGATGCTGCGTGTAGATGGCCATGATCTTCGGTAGCGCGCGCTCGAAGGCGGCGATTACCAGCGGGTCGAAGTGGCGGCCGGCATCGCCGCGCATCGCTTCGAGTGCGCGCTCGACTGGCCAGGCTTCCTTGTAGGGGCGCTTGGAGGTCAGGGCATCGAAGACGTCGGCCACCGCGACGATGCGGGCCGACAAGGGAATTGCCGTGCCGGCGAGGCCGTGCGGATAGCCGCTGCCGTCGAACTTCTCGTGGTGCGATTCGGCTATCTCGGCGCCGATGCGGAAGATGCTGTGGCCGAGCGCATTGACCTGCGCCTCGCAGCGGCGCAGCACTTCGCCGCCGATCGACGGGTGCCGCTGCATCTCGGCAAACTCGGCCGCGTCGAGCTTGCCGGGTTTCAGCAGGATGTGGTCGGCGATGCCGACCTTGCCGATGTCGTGCATCGGCGCGAAGTGCAGGATGGCGCGCACGTAGGCGGCATCGATCTGCACGCTGTAGGGGCTGTCCGCAGGGCGCCCGAGTTCCTCGGCGACGATGGCCGAATAGCGCGCCATGCGGAACAGGTGGTCGCCGGTCTCCGGGTCGCGGCTCTCGGCGAGCTTGGCGAGGCCGCTGACGGCGGCGACGACCAGCGCCTCGACCACGACGGTGCGGTCGAGCGCCGGGCTGATCTGGCCGGCGAGGTTGGCGAGGAACTCCAGGCGTTCGGGGCCGTAAGCCGCGGCATCAAGCGTGGCGAAGACCAACAGCGGCGTCTCGCCAGCGCCGACTTTTTTCAGGGGCAGCGCCACGGCGGTGCGCAGGCCCGCCGCGTGCAGGTGCTGGACGAGACTGCCTTCGCCCTCCAGGTCGAGCAGCACGGGTGCATCGCCAGGCGCGGCATGGGTATGGATTTCGCCCTCGCGTGCCGCCGTGGCCAGGTGCGTGTCGAAGCGTTCCAGCAGCCACTCGCGGCTGACTGCGCCCGGCGTCAATACGCCGAGCCAGTCCACCGGCAGGAAGCGCGAGAATTCTTCGCGGACGAAGCCGAGCGTGTCGTCGAGCGAGGTGCCCTGATTGATGCGGGCGCTGAGGCGGAACAGGCTGTTGATGCGCTCGGCCAGCGCGTTGAACGAGGTGGTCATCGCGCCCAGCTCGTGGTTGGCCGGCACCGCCACGCGGTGTGCGAAGTCGCCTTGGGCGACGCGGTCGAAACCGAGCCGGGTGGCGGCGAGTGGCCGCAACACCTGCCGCGACAGGCCGGCGAGCAGCAGCACCAGCAGCACCAGGCCGGCCGCGGCGGTGGCCCATTGCGTCAGCCGGATCAGGTCGAGCTTGTCTTCCATCATGCGCTGGAAGGCGCTGGCGAGTTCATCGGTCGCATCGATCAGGGCGTCGCCTTCTCGCACGATGTACTCTGCCGCCGAGATGAGGCGCGGGCCGTCAGGGTCGTCGGCGAGCGCCAGCCGCAGTCCGCCGCGGAAACCGCGCCAGATGGCAGCGGTGTTGCCCAACTGCGAAAGCGAAGGGCCGTCCCAACTGCAGGTCAGCGGGTCGGATCGGCCGGTCAGCGCGACGTCGAGGCGCCTGTCCTCGAAGCCCTTGATGATTTTCTCGAAGTGCTCCTGCTGGGAAAGCAGTTCCTTGTAGTAGAGCTTGAGGTCGCGCTCGTACTTGTCGTAATCATCCGGCGTGTCCGTCAGGTAGCGGCGCGACTGGTCGACCATGTGCTGGCTGATCACCCGCAACTGTCCGGCGAGGTTGAGGATGATGTAGTCGTGGCGACGCTCGTCAAGCTGGTGGAGCGTGTAGGCTGTCGCAGCGGCGATGAGGACGAGAAAGGCGCCGAGCGCCAGTATCAGCTGGCTGCGCAGCGAGTGCAGCGGCAGCGACATCAGACCGCGCCGGTGTACTCCCCGCGCGCCGGGTAGTCGTTCTTGGCGACGAAGTCGAGCGCGCCGAGGATCTCGTCGAAGTGCGGGCGGGCGAAGGGCATG
>DYFW01000252.1 GCA_020725005.1 Thiobacillus denitrificans | reverse complement strand
CGATCGCCGCACGCCACGCAGCCAAGAAGGCGAAGAACTTCGCCGAGGCCGACCGTCTCCGCGACCAACTCAAGGCCGCCGGCATCGTGCTCGAGGACGGACCCGGCGGCACGACCTGGCGGCGGGGGTGAAAGTCGGCGCCGGCGGGACGGCAGGCGGCAGCGCCTCCCCCGCCCACGTCCCCGCCCGCCAGGTGCCGGCGCGCCACATGCTCAGACCCGGAACTCATCGCCGGGCGCCCCGCTACCGGCCAGCAACAGGCCGCGAATCGCCCGCGCATCCGCATGGATCGGCGCAGCCTGCGCCGCCTTGCGCGCGGCGTCGGCGGCCAGTCCTTGATCTGGATGGCCAGCGTCGTTACACTCACGGCATGAACCTTTCGCACGCGCTACCGGTATGTCTGGCAGGGGCCCTCATCGCAGCACTAAGCCTGCACTTCGTCGCAGCATTGGCCCTGCTCGCCGTCGCCTTCGCCCTGTGGGCGTGGGAATCCCCCCTGACGGCGCTGTGTGCGCTCCTGCTGGGCATTGCCGACGAGTAGGCGCGTTTACCGCTCACGATTGATCTCCGCGAGTGCGGCGCGCTCCATGATCTGGATGGCCGCGAACAGATCGGGCCAGGCGGCGCGCGCGATGCCCATCAAGCGCAGCACGGGCGGGATGGCGGCGTAGTCCAGGCTGATCGCGCCGGCAGCCGCCGGGTAGCCCTCGGCCATCAGCCGGGCGATGCGTTGCCCCGCGTCGGTTGCGCCGGTGATCTCGCCGGCGATATGCAGACTGGCCAGGCCGTCGGCATCGATCTGGCGGCGAATCTCGCCGCGCCCGGCAGGCGCATCGGCAGGCCGTTGCAGGGCGAATGTCAGGGTCAGGGCTTGGTGAGCGGGTGCATTCATGGCCGCGATCATCGCGGTATAGCGCGGGCCTGTCGGCGGGAACGCGTTCAGCGGATTGACTTTGGTTTCCGGTCGATTTAGGATGAGGGCGTTCGCCGGTAGCGACAGTCCCTGAAGGCACACCAGAACCGGCCACGACCCCAAGCGTTCAGGCGCGTTGGGGTTTTTCGTTTCTGCGCCATATCGGGACG
Source organism: Thiobacillus denitrificans (assembly GCA_020725005.1). Taxonomy (GTDB): domain Bacteria; phylum Pseudomonadota; class Gammaproteobacteria; order Burkholderiales; family Thiobacillaceae; genus Thiobacillus; species Thiobacillus denitrificans_G. Next base: position 1,091 of record DYFW01000252.1, on the reverse strand, counting down.
CCCGCCAGCACATATCCGGGCCACTGCTTTTCAAGCGGCGTAAACGCCGACCAACCTATCCATGCCGATCCGTCCAACTTGTAGTAAATGGCCGTGCGATACCGGTTGCCGCCGATCCGATACTCGCCGAAGATGCCCAGGCGATCCGGCCCATTCTGATCCTGAATCCACTGAACCGTCGCGGGATCGGCCAGCGTGTCGGCGAACAGGAGCATATAGCCCGCGCGCCGGTTCTTTGTGATCTTCCACCCGCCATCCTGCGCCAGGAATAAGGACTTGTCCGGGCCGATCTCGATGCCGATCTTCTCCGTCCAGCGCCGCACATTGTCCGCATCGTAAGAATCGAGGAAGCGCCGATAAAGCTCGGCCTGGCCGAATGCCGCCGGGTCGATCAGCATGTCGCGCGATACGGTCTTCGGCGGCGGCAACGGCGTCGCCTGATATTCGGCGGCCAATGCCCGGAACAGCGTCACCATGCCGTCCGGTGTGCAGTGCATCTGCACCCCCATGCGCTTCTGGGCGAATGCAATATCGCACGAGGCCATGCGCTCACGGGCCAGACGTCCCAGCGTCGATCCCCATGCGCGCGGATCGCTCCCCCAGCCGGGATCGGCCACACCTTCGGCGGGGACGTTCTGCGTCGGGCCGCCGCGTTCGCGCGCCTCGTTGCGGTCAAGGGCGCGCAAGGTGCAGCGGCAGCGATGGCCCAGCGGCGGCGTATGGGTCTTCCAAAACGGATCGCCGACCGGACGAATGACGCCGTCAAGCGCCAGATGCGAAGGGCGCACCCGGCTGTCGTTGATGGCGTCATACATCAGGTAGGGCATCTCGTCGGCATGCTCGTCGAATTGCCGTCAGGCCGGTCTTGCAGACGCCGCGAAGCGGCACGCCCGCGGGGGAGTCTGCATGGCTCCCCCGCGGGCGTTGTAGCTCCCTCTCTCACCCCGGATAGCTACAATCTTCCTCTCAACCTGTTGCACATAGCGTTCGTTGTAGCTCCCTCTCTCACCCCGGATAGCTACAATATCGCACTGGTGGCGGCCACGTTCACCTACGTTGTAGCTCCCTCTCTCACCCCGGATAGCTACAAT
>DYFW01000251.1 GCA_020725005.1 Thiobacillus denitrificans | reverse complement strand
AGAGAGGTCAGGGACGATGGGGCTGTGGAACAGTCCCGAGGCTGATGGCACCCTGGGGGGCGCCTGCCCAGTGAAAAGGGCTTGGCCTGCTGCTGCAAACACAACGGCCGCGACTATACCAGAAAACCCGGTTGTGCCGGGATTTATTTTTCTTCCGCGCTATGCCGTGTGGTAGAGCCTGTGATAGAGCCCGCCTTTTTCGATCAGCCCGGCGTGGTCGCCCTCTTCCACCACCCTGCCGTTCTCGAACACCAGGATGCGCTCGGCCTGTTTCACCGCCGAGAGGCGGTGCGCGATGATCAGCGTGGTGCGGCCGGCGAGAAACGCGTGCATGGCCTGATGCAGACGCCGCTCGGTCGCGGTGTCGAGCGCCGAGGTCGCCTCGTCGAGGATGACGACGCGCGGGTCGGCGACGATCATGCGCGCGATCGCCAGGCGCTGGCGCTGACCGCCCGACAGCCGCACGCCCTGCCGCCCCACGACGGTGTCGAGCCCCTGCGGCAGCGCGGCGACGATGTCCTTCAACTGCGCGATGTCGAGCGCCTGCCACAGCGTCGCGTCGTCGGCGTCGCGGCCGAGCGTGAGATTGGCGCGCACGCTGTCGTTGAACAGCACCGGATGCTGCAGCACCACGCCGACGTGCTCGCGCACGGTTTCCCAGCCGATCTCGCTCACCGGCACGCCGCCGTAGCAGATGCACCCCGACTTCACCGGATACAGGCCGAGCAGCACCTGCACCAGGGTCGACTTGCCGCCGCCCGAGGCGCCGACCAGCGCGACCTTCTCGCCCGGGCGGATTTCGAGGCTGACGTCGTCGAGCACGGTCTCGCCTTCGTCGTAGGCAAAGCTCACGTGCTCGAGCGTGATGCCCACGGTCGCCTGCCCCGCGAAGGGGTCGCGCAGGGCGGGATACTGCGGTTCGTCCTGCATGCCGAGGAGCGCGTTGATGCGTCCCAGCGCGCCCTGCGCGGCGAACCACGCGTACTGCATGTTCACCAGCTCCTGCACCGGCGTCATCATGAACCACAGGTAGCCGAACACCGCGAACATCTGGCCGATGCTCAGATCGGAAAACACCACCATCAGCATCGCCCCCGCGCGGAACGCGTCGAAACCGGCGAGGAACACGAAGAACGACACCCGGCCGAGCGCGTCGGATTTCCACGCGTACGCCGCGGCGTGGCTGCGGATGGCGTCGGCCTTCTCGGCCAGCCGCGCCAGGTAGTGCTTCTCGCGGTTCATCGCGCGGATCTGCGTCAGCGCGTCGAGCGTCTCGCCGAGCGCGTCCTGGAACACCTCGAACGCGCGGTTCTCGTGCTTCTTCAGGTTCTTCACCTTCTTGCCCAGCCGGGTCGAGAACAGGATCACGACCGGGTTCAGCAACAGGATGAACAGCGCGAGCTGCCAGTGCATCCAGAACAGCACGACGGCGACGCCGGCGAGCGTGAGCACCGACACGAGAAAGCCCGAGATCGACGCGCCGAGGAAGCCGTCGACGGCGTTGAGGTCGGTGACGAAGTGCGAGCTCACGCGCCCCGCGCCGACGGTCTCGAACTGCGACAGCGCGATTTTCGACAGCCGGTTCAGCATGCGCACCCGGATGCGGTACACGACCTCCTTCGCCAGCAGCGAGAACGTGCGCGCCTGCCACACGTTGAGCGCGATCGCCGTCAGGCGCAGGACGAGCGTCAGCACCAGCGTCGCGCCGATGAAGAGCACGGGGCCGTGCCAGGCCGGCGGAAACCACGCGCCGATCGCCGCGACCACGGGGCCGGGATGGCCGAGCAGCACCTCGTCGACCATCAGCGGCAGCAGCAGCGGCACCGGCACCGCGGCGATCACCGCCAGCAGCGCGGCGAGGTTCGCTGCGAGCAGGCGGCCCCGGTGGGCACGGAGTTCGGCAAGAATGCCGCGCCAGGAAAGCATGTCGCTATTTTCCGATGCAGAAGGAACCGAAGATCTCGCCCAGCAGGTCGTCGGCGGTGAATTCGCCGGTGATCTCGGACAAGGCCGCCTGCGCCAGCCGCAGCTCCTCGGCGAAGAGTTCGAGCTGGCGCGCCGCTGCGCGCGCCGCGGCGATATGGTTCGCCGCGCGGCCGAGCGCATCGAGATGCCGCGCCCGCGCCATGAACGCGCCTTCGCCCGCCGTCTGCCAGCCGGCGGCTTCGAGCAGCC
>DYFW01000250.1 GCA_020725005.1 Thiobacillus denitrificans | reverse complement strand
GTGAAGCCGTCCATCAGCACGTAGGCGGGCGGCCAGTAGGTGCCGGCGATGGCGATCTTGTCGTCGTAGCCCTTGTATTTGGAGGTGTCGATCGAGCGCGCATCCGAACCGGTGCGGATGGTGGCGACGGTCGCCGGCGTCTCCATCCACAGGTCGATCAGGTTGATGAGACCGTCACGGCCGGTGGTGTAGAGGTAGCGCCCGGACTTGGAGATGCGCGAGATGTGCACCGCGAAGCCGGTCTTGAGGACGGCAACGATCTTCTTGCTGTTGCCGTCGATGAGCGCGACCTCGCCGGTATCACGCAGCGTCACCGAGAAGAGGTTGGAAAGATCGAGATTGTTCATCTGCTTCTTCGGCCGTTTCTCGACCGGCACGAGCACCTTCCAGCTCGCGCGCATTTCCTTCATGCCCCACTCCGGCGGCTGCGGCGGCGGCTGCTGGATGTAGCGCGCCATCTGCTCGATCTGCGTCTCGGTCATTTCGTTGGCGGTGCCGAAGCCGGGCATGCCGCCGGGCGTGCCGTAATGGATGAAGATCTTCAGGCTTTCGGTGCCGAGTTTCTGCATGTCCCCCGGCAGCAGCGGTTTGCCGGTCGCGCCCTTGCGCAGCACGCCGTGGCAGCCGGCGCAGCGGTCGAAGTAGATCTGTCGTGCCGCGTCGAACTCGGCCTTGGTCATGGGCGGGGCCTTGGGATCGGTCGACTGGTACATCTCGACGTTAGCCAGGGTTGAGCCGCCGCCACCGATGTAGGTGGTCTCGGGCGTCTGCGGCTGCAACTTCGGTTCGGCAGCGAGGGCGAGCGAGATCGCCATCGGCAGGGCCGCCAGGCTGAGCAGGGTGTGTTGAATGTATTTCTTCATGATGCCTCCATGCTGAATAAGGGATAGGCACTGCGTGTCTTCCCCCGCAGGCGCGGGAGAAGACGGGAACTCAATCGACGGCTGCGGGCTCGATCGCCGGGCGGGTTTCCCGGCGGCCGATGGTCAGGAGATCCCACACCAGCAGCACGAAGCCCGCGGCGAAGATCCAGCCGCCGATCATGCGCCACTGCATGCCCTGCACGAACCAGGGATGCGCCTGCGCCACGAAGTAGCCGGCCCAGCTGGAGCCCTCGACGGCGCGCTCGATGTGCGACTGCTCGTAGCCGGAGATCAGCAGCGCCATCGTCATCATGAGCATGCCGATGTGCAGCAGGGCGATCGACCATTTCCACTTCCACGCACCGACCAGGTGGCCGCTCATGTACACGTTGCCGCGCCATTTCTGGATCGCCAGGTAGAAGAAGGCGATGACCATGGTGACGTAGGCGCCGAAGAAGGCGAGGTGGCCGTGCGAGGCGGTCCACTGCGTGCCGTGGGTGTACAGGTTGATCTGCGGCAGGGTGTGCATGAAGCCCCACACGCCGGCGCCGAAGAAGTTGCCGAAGGCCTGCGCGATGATCCATGCCAGCGCCGGGTTGTTGCTGCTCTTCAGCTTGTGGTGGCCGGCGTCGAACACCGCGTGCACCACCATGGCCACCAGCGGGATGGGCTCGAGCGCGGAGAAGAAGCCACCGATCGCGAGCCAGTATTCCGGCGTGCCGATCCAGAAGTAGTGGTGGCCAAGGCCGAGGATGCCGGAGCCGAACATCAGTGCCACTTCGATGTAGAGCCAGGTCTCGACGATCTTGCGGCGCACGCCCAGCGTCTTCATCAGGCCGTAGGCCATCAGGCAGCCGACCAGCACTTCCCAGGTCGCCTCGACCCACAGGTGGATCACCCACCACCACCAGTGCTGGTCGATGGAGATGTTGGGGGTGAACCACATGCCGGCGAGATACAGGCCCGCCAACGCGACCAGGTCGAGCACGAGCACGCCACCGACCCCGGTATAGCGCCCCTTGGTGAAGGTCGCGGCGACGTTGTAGAAGAACACCAGCACGCACACCACGATGCCGATGTCCGCCCAGCGCGGCGCCTCGATGTATTCGCGGCCCTCGTTGATCAGCCAGATCGAGGCCTGGGTGCCGGCGCCGACCTGCACCAGCAGGTAGACGACGACGACGACCGCGACCGCGAGCGTGAAGATCCAGAAGACCAGGTTGGCCAGCCCCAGCCCGACCACTGGCACCCCGGATTCGTCCTCCAGCAGCCAGTACACCGAGCCGATGAAGCCGAACAGCAGCCACACGACCA
>DYFW01000040.1 GCA_020725005.1 Thiobacillus denitrificans | reverse complement strand
CGCCGCGGATGTCCTCGATGTCGCCGCGCGTCACCGGCTGGCGGTAGGCGATGATGGCGAGCGTCTCCAGCACCGCGCGCGAATAGCGCGGCGGCTTCTCGTCCTTCAGCCGCGACAGCCACGGCTGCATCTCCGGCCGCGTCTGGAAGCGCCAGCCGTCGGCCACCTGAACCAGCTCCACGCCGCGACCGTGCCAGGCCTGCTGCAGCGATTCCAGCGTGCGGCGCAGCACGTCATTCGCCAGTTCCGGCTCGAACATGCGCTTCATGTCGGCGAGCGTCAGCGGCTCGGGCGCGGCCAGGAGCGCGGCCTCGAGCACGCGCGCCAGGTCGTCCGGATGGTCATTCGGCTGAAGATTCATGGCGCTTCACGTAGATGGGGGCAAAAGGTTCGGCCTGCGTCACGTCGACGAGGGTTTCCTTGGTGAGTTCGAGCACGGCGAGGAAGGTCACGACGAGTTCGTGCACCGTTGCGGCAGCGGGAAACAAGTCCTTGAATTCGCAGAACGCGCCCGGCGTCAGCTGCTTCAGGATGCGCGTCATCACCTCGCGGATGGAAAGATCCTGGCGGCCGATGCGGTGATGGGTACGCGTCTTCGCGCGCGACAGGATCGCCAGCCACGCCGCGGCCAGTTCTTCCGGATGCACGCTCGGCAGGCGCCTGGCCGCCGCCGGCATGAAAACGCTCACGGTGTCGAAGTCGCGCCCCGCCTGCGGCAGCGCGTCGAGATGCTGGCCGGCGAGCTTCATCTGCTCGTATTCCATCAGCCGGCGCACCAGCTCGGCGCGCGGGTCCTCGCCCTCGTCCGCCACCTCGGCCTGCTCGCGGCGCGGCAGCAGCATGCGCGACTTGATGTCGATCAGCATCGCCGCCATCAAGAGATATTCCGCCGCCAGTTCCAGCTTGGTCGCGCGCGCCGCCTCGACGTAGGCCATGTATTGCCGGGTGAGGTCGGCCATCGGGATGTCGAGCACGTCGAGATTCTGCCGGCGGATCAGGTACAGCAGCAGGTCGAGCGGCCCCTCGAAGGCCTCGAGGAAGACTTCCAGCGCGTCGGGAGGGATGTAGAGATCCTGCGGCAGCTCGGTGAGCGGCTCGCCGCGCACCCTGATCACAGGCGCGGCGGGAGCGGCTTCCGGGGGGCTGGGATCAAGAAGCTCGGCTTCGGTCATGCCGGCATTTTACCCGAGGGCGGCGATGGAACGGTTTTTGCCGCCAGCCCCTTGGATTGCCTTGGCCGGGTTCATCACAGGAAGCGATCGAGCAGTTTGCGGCTATGCCGATCCAGTGCCGCAAGATCGCGGATCAGGAACTGAATGCCGTGGGCGTCGGCGATCAACAGGCTCGACGTCCCCAGGCGGCGGATGTCTTCCTCGCCCTTCAATACGAAGCTCGTCTCGCCGCGATCCGTCTCCACCTCCCAGGTACAGGGCGTGGCGAAACTCGACACCTGGCGCAGGCGGCGAATCTCCGGCATGAATTCGCGGCGGGCCAGCTCGTCCACCACCAGGCCGCGCAACTGGGCCGGCAAATCCGCGAGGCGATCGATCCAGGCCAGCTCGTGGCCGTCTTCGCCGAGCAGGGCAATGCCCTCCTCCGGCGCCGCGATGGGAAAGGCGCGCACCGGAACCACGCCCTCATGGATTTCGCCATTCGCGGCGGTGAGTACCAGCCGGCCAAAGGCGTTGCGGTTCAACTCAAAATCGGGTGCGCTCATGCCGATTCCTTCGCGGGGGCGACTTGCACCGCGTCGCCAGGTGACGGCACATCGTCCAGGTCGGTATCCACATTGCGCGCCTGGGCCTGATACAAGCGGTAGTAGGCGCCCTCGCGCGCCATCAGTTCGTCATGGCTACCCACTTCGACGATCTGGCCATGATCCATCACCACCAGCCGATCAGCGCGGCGCAAGGTGGAGAGCCGGTGGGCGATGGCGATGGTAGTGCGGCCGCGCACCAGATTGTCCAGCGCCTTCTGGATTTCCCTCTCGGTCTCGGTGTCCACCGACGAGGTTGCCTCGTCCAGAATCAGGATGCGCGGATCGATCAGCAGCGCGCGGGCAATCGAGATGCGCTGGCGCTCGCCGCCGGACAGGCCGTGTCCGCGCTCGCCCACCAGCGAGTCGTAGCCCTGGGGCAGGCGCAGGATGAATTCGTGGGCGTGGGCCGCGCGCGCCGCGGCGATGATTTCCTCGCGCGTCGCGTCCGGCTTGCCGTAGGCGATGTTCTCGGCGACAGTGCCGAAAAACAGAAACGGCTCCTGCAGCACCAGGCCGATGTTGCGACGGAACTCGGCCACCGGCAGGGAGCGCACGTCGACGCCATCCACGCGGATCGACCCTTCGCTCACGTCGTAGAAGCGGCAGATCAGGTTCACCAGCGTGCTCTTGCCGGAGCCGCTGTGGCCCACCAGGCCGATCATCTCGCCCGGCGCGATGGCGAGATCGACGCCGCGGATCACCGCGCGGTTGCCGTAGCGGAAGCCGACGCCGCGCACGTCGATCCTGCCCGTCACCCGCGCCAGATGCACCGGCCTGGGCGGTTCCGGCACGCTGGAGACGTGATCCAGGATGTCGAAAATGCGCTTGGCGCCGGCGGCGGCCTTCTGCGTCACCGACACGATGCGGCTCATGGAGTCCAGCCGCGTATAGAAACGGCTGATGTAAGCCAGGAAGGCGGTGAGCACGCCGACCGTGATGTGGTTCTGCGATACCTGCCAGATGCCGAAGGCCCACACCACCAGCAGGCCGAGCTCGGTCAGCAGCGTCACCGTGGGCGAGAACAGCGACCAGGTCCTGTTGAGCTTGTCGTTCGCCGCCAGGTTGTGCCGGTTTGCTTCGCGGAAGCGCTCCGCCTCGCGGCGCTCCTGGGCGAAGGCCTTCACCACGCGGATGCCGGGAATAGTGTCGGCCAGCACGCTTGTCACCGCCGACCACACGCGGTCGATCTTCTCGAAACCGGTGCGCAGCCGGTCACGCACCACGTGGATCATCCAGGCGATGAAGGGCAGCGGCAGCAGGGTCACCAGCGCGAGCCAGGGATCGATGGAAAACAGGATTGCCGCCGTCATGAGGATCATCAATACGTCGGTGGCGAAGTCCAGCAGGTGCAACGACAGGAAAACGCAGATGCGGTCCGTCTCCGAGCCGATGCGCGCCATCAAGTCGCCGGTGCGCTTGCTGCCGAAATATTCCAGGGAGAGTTGCAGCAGATGCTCGTAGGTGGTGGTGCGCAGGTCCATGCCGATGCGCTCGGACACCAGGGCGAGGATATAGGTGCGCGCCCAGCCCAGGCCCCAGGCCACCAGCGCGGCGCCGAACAGTCCGGCGAGCAGCAGGAGAACCAAATCAGTGTTGATGGGCTGGCCGTTTTGATAGGGAATCAGCACGTCGTCCATCAACGGCATGGTGAGGTAAGGCGGCACCAGGGTCGCGGCGGTAGACGCCAGCATCAGCAGGAAGGCGGCGAGCAGTTGCCACCTGTAGGGCTTGGCGAAGCGCCACAGGCGGAACAGCGTCCAGGTGGACGGCGCCTCGCGGATTTCGCGGGCGCAGATGAGGCACGCTTCCTGGTCAGGTTCCAGCGGCGCCTTGCAGGTCGGACACACCAGCTCCTCTTCCTGCGCCGCCACGCCGGACGCCTGCCGCTCGAACTGCCTGATCAGGCGCAGCGCCGCGACATTGTGGCCCAGTGTATAGCGCCACTCTGCCAGGCGCGCCGTGGCGTCGCTCAGTTCCAGGCTGCCTACCCCGGCATGGTCGGCGTGCCGCAGGCTCAGTTGCGGGCGCAAGGGCCAGTCCCGCCACGCCGTTTCGCCGGGCGCGCGGGCCAGGACACGGCGCTCGGTCAGCACCACCGCGCCGCGGCCAAAGTGCAGCCGGGCGTCCAGGTCCAGCTCCAGCCAGGCCAGCACCGATTCGCCGCCGGCGAGCAGCTGCGCCAGTTCAGGACGCAAGGACGGTGGCAGGGAAGAAAGGGGGGGAACAGGATTCTGGCTTGTCATCGCAAATCAATCTGGCGTGTTGGAAACGCCGAAGTACCCACCCATGTCCGCTCGGAAGCGGGCAAATGAACGCAAACCCGTCGATTTCGTTGATCACGCCAGCCGCGCAAGACTTTGAACTTTCCGGTATCCTTCGCCTGCGCGCAAGAAAGTGTCCCGAAAAAACAACAAATTATAGCCCAGCGCGCTCGTTAAGGATAAGCGTCAGGGTCACGATCTATTCAGTTAACATTTCCGGGACGGCATGAACAAGCGAAACATCGAATTTCTCCGCGTCACGCATTTGCGCGGCCCCAACATCTGGACCTACCGTCCGGTCCTGGAAGCCTGGGTCGACATCGGCGACCTGGAAGATTTCCCCTCCAACACCCTTCCCGGTTTCACCGAGCGCCTGTCGGCCTGGCTGCCTGGCCTGATCGAGCATCGCTGCAGCGTGGGCGAGCGCGGCGGCTTCCTGCTGCGGCTGAAGGAAGGCACCTGGCCGGCGCACATCCTCGAACACGTCACCATCGAACTGCAGAACCTGGCCGGCATGAAAGTCGGCTTCGGCAAGGCGCGCCAGACCCATGTGCGCGGCGTATACAAAGTCGCCGTGCGCACGCGGCACGAGGAGGTCGGCCGCGCCTGCCTGTATGCGGCGCGCGACCTGGTGATGGCCGCCATCGAAGACCGTCCCTTCGACATCGGCGGCACGGTGGAACGCCTGCGCGAGCTGGCCGACGCGCTGCTGCTCGGCCCCAGCACCGCCGCCATCGTCGACGCCGCCACCGACCGCCACATTCCCTGGTTGCGGCTGACCGACGGCAATCTGGTGCAACTGGGTCACGGCGCACGCCAGCGCCGCATCTGGACCGCGGAAACCGACCAGACCAGCGCCATCGGCGAAGGCATCTCCCGCGACAAGGACCTGACCAAGATGCTGCTGAAATCCTGCGGCGTGCCGGTGCCGGCAGGCGAGATCGTGGAGAATCCGCAACAGGCCTGGGACGTGGCGCAGGACATCGGGCTGCCGGTGGTAGTCAAGCCCATTGACGGCAATCATGGCCGCGGCGTCTCCATCGAACTCAACACCCGACAGGAAATCGAGGACGCCTACCGCCTCGCCATTGCCGAGGGCAGCGATGTCATCGTCGAGCGCTTCATTCCCGGCAACGAACACCGCCTGCTGGTGGTGGGCGGGCGCGTGGTGGCGGCGGCGCGCGGCGAGACCGCCTGGGTCAGCGGCGACGGCGCTTCCACCATCGCCCAGCTCATCGACAACCAGATCAATACCGACCCGCGCCGCGGCACCACCGAGGACTATCCGCTCAACCACATCCGGCTCGACGACGATCCCGCCGTGGTGCTGGAACTGGCGCGCCAGGGCTTCCAGGCCGACTCGATTCCGGCGGCGGGACAGAAAGTGCTGATCCAGCGCAACGGCAACGTCGCCTTCGACGTCAGCGACCGCGTCCATCCCGAGATCGCGGCCGCGGCCACGCTGGCGGCGCGGGTGGTGGGCCTCGACATCGCCGGCATAGACCTGGTGGCCGAGGACATTTCGCGCCCGCTGGACCAGCAGCGCGCCGCCATCGTCGAAGTGAATGCCGGCCCCGGCCTGCTCATGCACCTGAAGCCCGCCGACGGCGCGCCGCGTCCGGTCGGGCGCGCCATCGTCGATCACCTGTTCGCCGCGGGCGAATCCGGCCGCATTCCCATCGTCGGCATCGCCGGCAGCCGCAAGACCACGCTCATCGCGCAACTGGTGGCCTGGCTGCTGCATCTGGGCGGACGGCGCGTCGGCCTGGCCTGCAGGGACGGCCTGTATTTTTCCCGGCGCCGGGTCGAAACCCTGCCCAGCATCCATTGGGACGCCGGCCAGCGCCTGCTGATGAACCACAGCGTGGACGCCGCGGTGTTCGAAACCAATGCGCAGCAAATCCTGCGCGAGGGCCTTGCCTACGACCGCTGCCAAGTCGGCGTGGTCACCGATGCCGGCGGCGCGGATCAGTTGGCCGAGTACTACATCAACGACCCGGAGCAGATGTACGCCATCCTGCGCACGCAAGTGGATGTGGTGCTGCGCGACGGTGCGGCGGTGCTCAACGCAGCCGACCCGCTGGTGGCGAAAATGGCCGACCTGTGCGACGGCCAGGTGATTTTCTACAGCACCGATCCGCGCGAAGAAGTACTGGCTCATCACCAGTCCCAAGGCGGGCGCGTGGTATTCGTGCGCGACGAGCGCGTGATCTTCGCCACAGGACAAACAGAAGTACCGCTGGTCGACCTGAAGGCGCTGCCACTGGACCGCTCCGGTGAGCAAGGCTGCGATATCGAATGCGTGCTCGCCGCGGCCGCTGCCGCCTGGGCCCTGGGCGTGCCTGCCGATCTGATCCAGACCGGCCTCACAACCCTGGAAGCCTCCCCGCCTGACACCAGCCGCCTCATCTCACTTCATGCCGCCTAGCCGAACGGCAACAGGATAGAAAGAATGGAAGTCTCCCGCATCCGCGCCCTCCGTGGCCCCAATCTGTGGAGCCGGCACACCTCCATCGAAGCCACGGTGGCGTGCGACCCCAACGCATGCATCCTGGCCGACCTGCCCGGTTTCGAAGCCCGCCTGCGTGAACGTTTCCCGGAAATCGGCGTGATCGAGGCCACCACCCCGGACGAGCCGCTGTCCCTGGCCCATGCCCTGGAATACGCCGCGCTGGGCCTGCAAGCCCAGGCCGGCTGCCCGGTAGCCTTCAGCCGCACCACCAGGACCCCGACCGCCGGCACCTATCGGGTCGCGATCGAATACACCGAGGAAGCGGTCGGCCGCCTCGCCCTGGAACTGGCGGAGAAACTCTGCCGCGCCGCCCTGGACGACACCCCCTTCGATCTGGCCGATGCGCTGCACCGCGTGCGCGAACTGGACGAGGACGTGCGCCTCGGCCCCAGCACCGGCGCCATCGTGCAGGCCGCCATCGCGCGCGGCATTCCCTATCGCCGGCTCACGACCGGCAGCCTGGTGCAGTTCGGCTGGGGCAGCAAACAGCGGCGCATTCAGGCGGCGGAAACCGATCGCTCCAGCGCGGTGGCCGAAGCCATCGCCCAGGACAAGGTGCTCACCAAGAAACTGCTGGCGGCGGCCGGCGTGCCGGTGCCGGGCGGACGCCCGGTGCGTGACGCCGAGGATGCCTGGCGCGCGGCCCAGGAAATCGGCGGCGCGGTGGTGGTCAAGCCGCGGGATGGCCGCCAGGGCAAGGGCGTGGCCGCCAACATCAGCACGCGCGAACAGATTCTCATGGCCTACGCCGCCGCACGGGAAATCAGTTCCGACGTGATGGTGGAGCGCTACGTCACCGGCCACGACTATCGCCTGCTGGTGGTGGGCGACAAGGTGGTGGCCGCCGCGCGCCGCGATCCGCCGCAGGTGGTGGGCGACGGCGTGCACAGCGTGCGCGAGCTGGTGGAACAGGTGAACAGCGATCCGCGCCGGAGCGAGGGTCACGCCACTTCGCTGACCAAGATCCACTTCGACGATATCGCGCTGGATACCCTGGACAAGCAGGGCTACACGGCGGACTCGGTGCCGCCCAAGGGCGCGCCGGTGATCCTGCGCAACAACGCCAACCTCAGCACCGGCGGCACCGCCACCGACGTCACCGACGACGTCCATCCCGAGGTGGCGGCGCGCGCCGTGGCCGCCGCGCAAATGGTCGGCCTCGACATCTGCGGCGTGGACGTGGTGTGCAACAGCGTGCTCATACCGCTGGAGGATCAGGCCGGTGGCATCGTGGAGGTGAACGCCGCGCCCGGCCTGCGCATGCACCTCGCGCCCTCCTACGGCAAGGGCCGGCCGGTGGGCGAAGCCATCGTCGCCAGCATGTTCGGCGAAGGCGAGAACGGACGCATCCCCGTCGTCGCCGTCACCGGCACCAACGGCAAGACCACCACCGTGCGCCTGATCGCCCACATGCTGACGCAGAACAAGCTGCGCGTGGGCTTCACCGCCACCGACGGCGTGTACGTGCAGGGCAGGCGCATCGACACCGGCGACTGCAGCGGGCCCAAAAGCGCGCGCAGCGTGCTCCTGCATCCGGACGTGGACGCGGCCGTGTTCGAAACCGCGCGCGGCGGCATACTGCGAGAAGGCCTGGGCTTCGACCGCTGCCAGGTGGCCGTGGTCACCAATATCGGCCAGGGCGACCACCTGGGCCTGAACTTCATCAACACGGTGGAAGACGTGGCCGCGGTGAAACAGGTCGTGGTACAGAACGTGGCGCCCGACGGCATGGCCGTGCTCAACGCCGCCGACCCGCTCACCGCCGCCATGGCCAGCAGCTGCCCCGGCGGCGTCACCTTTTTCGCCCGCGACCATCGCCACCCGGTGTTGTGCGAGCATCGCGGAAAAGGCCAGCGCGTGGTGTATGTGGACGACGATGCCATCGTCGCTGCCGAAGGCGAATTCCAGGTGCGGCTGCCGCTGGCCGACATCCCGCTCACCGCCCACGGCAGCATCGGCTTCCAGGTGGAGAACGTGATGGCCGCCGTGGGCGCCGGCTGGGCCCTGGGGCTGGACTGGAATGTCATCCGCGCAGCGCTGGCAAGCTTCGAGGCGGATGCCGCCAGCGTGCCCGGCCGCTTCAACCGCTTCGACTACAAGGGCGCCACCCTGATCGCCGACTACGGCCACAACCCGGACGCCATCGCGGCCCTGGTGCAGGCGGTGGATACCCTGCCGGCCAGGCGCCGCGTGGTGGTCATCAGCGCCGCCGGCGACCGGCGCGACGACGACATCCGCCAGCAGACGGCAATCCTCGGCGACGCGTTCGACGATGTCATCCTGTTTGAGGATGCCTGCCAGCGCGGTCGCGCCGACGGCGAGGTGCTGGCGCTGCTGCGCGACGGCCTGAAGCAGGCAAAGCGCGCTGCCGCGATCGAGGAAATCCGCGGCGAATTCCTGGCCATCGACCATGCGCTCGACCGCGTGAGGCCCGGCGACCTGTGCCTGATTCTGGTCGATCAGGTAGGGGACGCGCTGGCGCACATCGCGCAACGGATAGCCGATAACCGAACCCCCCGGCCCGGCGCGCATACCTGAAGCAGGAGAATCCGCCCCCGGGTGGGCATCCACGCCGGCTCGACCACCGGCACGACGCCTGCATAGCCCGCCGCATCTGTTGCCGCGACGCCGGGGCGTCCAGCGCGATGCGCACGGCATCAAGCGATGCCGTCATAAGGCCTGGCCGCGCAGGAAAGCAACTGCCACGCGAGATCCGCCATCACGCCTGGCTGAGCTGTTCACGCAAGCTGGCCAAGGTTTCCTGCCCGGCGCGCACGCGGAAGAACGCGCCCGCCTCGTCGGCGCGCTCTTCCAGTACGTCGCAGCGCGCGAAGATCTCGCCGCGCAGCTGCTGTGCCGTCCAGGGCAGGAAAAGTTCGGCCTCGACCAGGGCCTTCTGGAAGAACGCCACGATGGCGCGGTGCAGCGCCGCGACGTCCTGCGGGCGACGCGCGCTCATGACGATGCAGCCGGGATAGCGGGCGTGGAGTTCGGCGCTGCGTTCGGCCTGCATCGCGGCGTCGCCGACGTGGTCGATCTTGTTGAAGATGCGCAGGCGCGGCACGTCCTGCGCGCCGATCTCGTTCAGCACGTGCTCGGTGGTCTCGATCTGCCGCTCGAACCCCGGGTCGCTGGCGTCGACGACGTGGAGCAGCAGCGCGGCGTCGAGCGCCTCTTCGAGCGTGGACTTGAACGACGCGACCAGGCCATGCGGCAGGTTCTTGATGAAGCCGACGGTGTCGCTGACCAGCACGCGCGGAATGCTCTCGGGGTAGAGGGTACGCACGGTGGTGTCGAGCGTGGCGAAAAGCTGGTTGGCGACCAGCACCTCGCTGCCGGTGAGCGCGCGCATCAGGGTGGACTTGCCGGCGTTGGTGTAGCCGACGAGCGCCACGTTGGCGAGCCCCTGCTGCGCCTGCCGCCGCGCGCGCTGGGTCTTGCGCTCGGCGTCCATGGCGGCGATCTCGAGCTGCAGCTCGGCGATGCGGTCGCGGATCTTGCGGCGGTCGAGCTCGGTGTGCGATTCGCCGGCGCCGCGTCCGCCGACGCCGCTGCGTTGACGCCCCTGCGGCCCGGCGAGCTTGGCCGCCTCGCGCAGGCGCGGCGCCAGGTAGCCGAGGCGGGCGATCTCGACCTGCGCGCGCGCGGCACGCGAGCGCGCGTTGCGGTGGAAAATTTCGAGGATGACCATGGTGCGGTCCATCACTTCGCAGCCGACGTCCTTTTCCAGGTTGCGCGCCTGCGACGGCGAGATTTCGTGGTCGACCAGCAAGGCCTCGATCGGGACGGGCGAGACCCTGGCTTCGTCGTTCGACGCTTCGGCGAGCGGGAACCGGTACAAGGGGTTTTGCGGCGCGCGTGCGGCGGCGTCTGTGTCGTCCGCCGCTTCGCCGCGCACGAAGCGGCGGATTTCCTGCCGCTTGCCGGCACCGAGGTAGGCGGTCGGGTCGAAACCGGCGCGTTTCTGCGTGAAAGTGCGGACGACGGTGTAGCCCAGCGTCTTGGCGAGTTCGCGCAACTCGGTCAGCGAGGCCTCGAATTCGAAATCGCTCACGTCCGGCAACTGCACGGCAGCCGCGATGGCGTAGCGGGGTTTTTCAGGGGCGTCGTTGGACATGCGGGCGGCTTGGGTTGTGTTGGCGAAGGCGGATAGTACCCGTCATTGCGGGGCGAGATGGCATGGCGCACGCCTGGGCGTGCGCCATGCCCTTGCTGAGCGCGACGATTTCAGGCTGCGCCGAAGACCACCGCCGCCACGTCCTGATACCGCTTGGCGTAATGCACCGTCAGCCCGGCGCGGATGTGGTCGGGCAGCTTGTCGAAGTCGCGCCGGTTGGCTTCGGGCAGGATGAGCTCAAAGACGCCAATACGGCGCGCGGCGATGACCTTTTCGCGGATGCCGCCGACCGGCAGCACCTGGCCCGTGAGCGTGAGTTCGCCGGTCATGGCGAGCGGACGCGGCACCTTTCTGTTCTTCGCCAGCGACAAGAGCGCGGTGGCCATGGTGATGCCGGCGCTGGGGCCGTCCTTGGGCGTGGCGCCCTCGGGCACGTGCAGGTGCACGAAGCTCTTGTCGAAGAAGGTCTCGTCTGCGCCGTAGGCCTTGAGGTTCGCTGCGACGTAGCTGTAGGCGATCTCGGCCGATTCCTTCATCACTTCGCCGAGCTTGCCGGTGAGCTTGAAGCCACGGTTGAGCGTGTGCACGCGCGTGGCCTCGACCGGCAGCGTGGCGCCGCCCATCGCGGTCCACGCGAGTCCGGTGACGACGCCGATGCCGGTGATGGGTTTTTCCCGGGTGAACACGGGTTTGTCGAGGTAGGCCTCGATCTCGGAAACGCCGATCCTGATCGGCGTGGCGGCGCCGCCGAGGATCTTCACGACGGCCTTTCTCGCCACCCGGCCCAGCTGCTTTTCCAGGTTGCGCACCCCCGCCTCGCGGGCGTAACCCTCGATGACGTGGCGGATCGCGCCTTCGGTGATCGTGAGCTGGTGTTTCTTGAGCCCGGCCCGTTCGAGCACGCGCGGCCACAGGTGGTGCCTCGCGATCGCGACTTTCTCCTCGGTGATGTAGCCGGAGAGTCGAATGACCTCCATGCGGTCGAGCAGCGCCGACGGAATCGAGAAATCGTTGGCGGTGCAGATGAACAGCGCCTTGGACAGATCGAAGCGCACGTCGAGGTAGTGGTCGAGGAAGTCGGCGTTCTGCTCGGGGTCGAGCACTTCCAGCAACGCGGAGGCCGGGTCGCCCTGGTAGCTCGCGCCGATCTTGTCGATCTCGTCGAGCATGATGACCGGGTTGGCCGAGCCCGCCTCCTTCAGCGCCTGCACGAACTTGCCCGGCATGGCGCCGATGTAGGTGCGGCGGTGGCCCTTGATCTCGGCCTCGTCGCGCATGCCGCCCACGGAAAAGCGATAGAACTTGCGGCCCAGGGCTTCGGCGATGGACTTGCCGATCGAGGTCTTGCCCACCCCGGGCGGGCCGATCAGGAGCAGGATGGAGCCCGCCATCTCGCCGCGCATGGCGCCGACGGCGAGAAATTCGATGATGCGGTCCTTCACGTCCTCCAGCCCGTCATGGTCGCGGTCGAGGATCTTGCGCGCGCGTCCGAGGTCGACCTTGTCCTGGGTATGCACGCCCCACGGCAAGACGGTCAGCCAGTCGAGGTAGTTGCGGGTGACGGTGTATTCGGGTGAACCGGTCTCCAGCAGTGAAAGCTTGTGCATTTCCTCGTCGATGCGCTTGGCGGCCTGTTCCGGCAAGGTGAGCTTGGCGATGCGCTCGCGGAAGGTGTCGAGCTCGGCGGTCTTGTCGTCCTTGGCGATGCCCAGCTCTTTCTGGATCGCCTTCAACTGCTGGCGCAGGAAGAACTCGCGCTGCTGCTGGGTCATTTTCTCGTCGACCTTCTCGCGGATCTGCGATTGCAGGCGCGCGACGTCGAGTTCCTTCTTGAGAAGCACCAGCACCTTCTCCATGCGTTTCTTCAACGAGAAGGCTTCGAGCACTTCCTGCAGCTCCTGTTTCGATGCCGTGGTGAGGCTGGCGGCGAAATCGGTGAGCTGCGAGGGCTCGTTGGGACCGAACCGGTTGAGGAAGAATTTGAGTTCCTCGGAATACAACGGGTTGAGCGGCAGGAGCTCCTTGATGGTGTTGATGATGGCGATGGAATACGCGCGGATTTCCTCGGAATCCGCCCTCCCCGGCTCGTTCGGATACTCGACGCGCACCTTGTACGGCACGCTGTCCGACAGCCATTCGACGATGCGGAAACGGCGCACGCCCTCCGCGATGAACTGCATCTTGCCGTCGCTGCGCACCGGGTGATGGATGCGCACCACCGTGCCGACGGTGCGGAAATCGGACCGCTTCACGTCGTCGGTGTTCTCGGGCTTGACCACGACCAGGCCCACCATGTGGTGAGGCGTCTCGCCGATCGCCTCGACGGTGGACAGCCAGGGCGCCTCGTTCATCAAGAGCGGCACGGTCTGCGCCGGGAAGAAGGGTTTCTCGGTCAGCGGCAGCAAATGGAGCTCTGCCGGCAGCGACGGCGCTGCCGGGAGCTGACGCGCGTCAGGAATGATTTCGCCTTCCAGGGCTTTCGATTTGGACATGATCCGAGGTTCCCGTTTGATTCTGTTCGGATAAGGAGTATCGGGCCGATCGGCGGGATTTCAACCCGGATAATCCATTAGGGCGCCCGCCAGGGCGCGCGCAGGCCCGCAGGGCCGCCTAATGGATTATCCGGGTTCAAGGCGCCCGCCCAGGCGTCCCGCCAGCGTGCACCGGGATTTCCTGGGCCAGGTCGGGCAGGCCCGAGAGGATCATGAGCTCGACGCGGCGGTTGCGGGCGCGCCCTTCCGGGGTGTCGTTGGACGCGACCGGCTGGCTCGCCTCGCGGCCGATGGCGTAGAGGCGATCGGGCGCGATGCCGTTTTCGGCGAACAACCGTACCACGCTGCTGGCGCGCACCGCCGAGAGCTCCCAGTTGGACGCGAACAGCGCGCTGCGTATTGGCACGTTGTCGGTGTGGCCGATGATTTCGATCTTGAAGGGTTCGTTCCTGAGCGTGGCGGCCACCGCGCGCAAGGCATCGAGCGATTCGGGCTGCAACTCGGCGCGGCCGGGTGCGAACAGCACGTTGGCGTTGATTTCGATGCTGACGCCGCGCCGGCTTTGCGTCATGCGCACCTTGCCCTCCTTGACCAGCGGCCCCATCGCCTCCATGAGGCTGTTGGCGACAGCCGCCATGTGCTCCTGCTCCTCGATCGCCTGCTGTTCCTTCAAGCTGCGTTGCCGCACCTCCGGCGGCAAGGGTTTCGGCGTGAGTTGCGGCACGGGCGCCTCGCTTGCTGCCGGCGACCGGCCAAAGGCGCCACCCAGCGTGTCGGCGAGCACACGGTACTTGGACTCGTTCACCGCCGACACGGCATACATCACGACAAAGAACGCGAACAGCAGCGTGATGAAGTCGGCATACGAAACCAGCCAGCGATCCTGGTTCTCGTGGTCGCTTCTGATGCGGCGACGGCGGCGCATCAGAGGTAGCCTTTCAGTCGGGCCTCGATGATGCGCGGGTTGTCGCCCTGGGCGATGCCGATGAGGCCGTCGCACAGGATCTCGCGGTCGCCGACCTGGCGCGCGATGATGAACTTGAGCTTGTTGGCGATCGGCAGGAAAACGAGGTTGGCGAGCCCGACGCCATAGAGGGTGGCGACGAAAGCGACCGCGATGCCGGCACCGAGCTTGCTCGGGTCGGCGAGATTTTCCATGACGTGGATGAGGCCGATGACCGCGCCGAGGATGCCGAGCGTGGGTGAGTAGCCGCCGGCGACTTCCCACACGCGTGCCGCCTGGCGCTGCGCCGTTTCGAAATTGACGATGCGCACGTCCAGCGTGTCGCGCAGCCGAGTGGCGTCGGCGCCGTCGATCAGCAATTGCAGCGCATCGCGCTGGAAGGGATCGCGCACAATCGCCAGGTGGCGCTCCAGCGCCAAGAGGCCTTCCTGGCGCACGGTGTGCGACCACTGGATGACCCGGCGGATGGTTTGCTCCGATTCGGCTTCGGGCGGACGGAAGGCCAGCTTCGCCATGCGCACGCCCTGCAGGAACAGCGGCAGCGGATAATGCACCAGCACCGCGGCCAGCGTGCCGAGCACGACGATGACGAAGGCGGCGGGCTGCAGGAAGATGGAGGCATGCCCGCCTTCGAGCGCCTGGCCGCCGAGAATGGCGACGACGGCGAGCGCAAGCCCGATCAGGCTCCCACGATCCATGCATCGTCCTTGAGCTTGCTGCGCAGCCGCGCGATGGCCTGGCCGTGCAGTTGGCAGACACGGGATTCGGACACGCCGAACACCTCGCTGATTTCGCGCAGGTTGAGTTCCTGCTCGTAATAGAGCGACAGCAGCAGCCGTTCGCGTTCCGGCAGCCCTTCGATGCCGGCGATGATGCACGCGCGGAGGTTGGCATCGAGCAGCTGCGGCAGCGGCATGCTCGATTCGTCGGCCATCTGCTTGTCGAGGAAGGAGTCGTCGTCCTCGGTGTCGCCGAAATCCTCGAAGTACAGCAGCTGGTGGCCGCGCGCGTCGCTCAGCATCGCCTGGTAGTCGGCCAGCGGCAGCTTCATGAACTCGGCGATCTCGGTCTCGCTCGGCTGCCGGCCGAGACGATGCTGCAAGGCGCCGATCGCCTGCTCGATCTTGCGCATCGACTGGCGCGCGCTCCTCGGCAGCCAGTCCGACTGGCGCAGCTCGTCGATCATCGAGCCGCGGATGCGCTGGATGGCGTAGGCCTCGAACTGCGCGCTCTGCGCCTCGTCGTAGCGGCTGATCGCGTCGAGCAGGCCGATCATGCCGGCCTGCAGCAGGTCATCCTCGTCGACGCTCGGCGGCAGACGCCCCATCATGTGATGCGCGAGACGCTTCACCATGGGCATGTACTGCGCCAGCAGTTCGTTCTTTTCTTCGCTCTTGTCGCTTTTGCCAGATGCGTTGTACATGAAGCTCGATCCTAGTCGGCTGCCACGGGCATCATCGGCCCATGGGACAACGATAGCGCGAGTGTACGCCCGCCCGCGCCGCATTCGAAGCGCGTGCAAGCGATCTTCGGCGGAATGGCCCCACGCTTGTGGGTCGTCGGCCACACCTGCCCTAGCCCCGCCGATAGGCTTCCACCAGGCGTCCGCCCTGGATGACCCGCTGCATGAAATTGCCGACGCTGCCGAGCGAGGCCTGCTGCGGCCAGCGCAGCAGGCTTTCGGCGAGCCTGCGGAACTGCGAGGTCGACTGCGCGACGGGGAAGGCCTCGACCACCGAGGTGCGCATGTCGCCCGCGCGCGCCAGCCGCTCGTCGTTAGGAATGAAGCCGAGGTAGTCGACCGTGACGCCGAGATAGCGCTCGGCGGTGTAGGCGAAATTGTGTGCGACGGCCTGCGCCTCGTCGGCCGACCCCATGCGGTTGAGCAGCAGGCGGAAGCGGCGCTTGCCGAAGTTCTGCACCAGCCGTTTCACCAGCGCGTAGCCCTGGGTGATGGCGGTATTGCCGGGCGGCAGCACGACCATGATCTCGGACGCGGCGAGGCCGAGCGGCAGCGCATCGGGGTCGGCCGCCTCCGCCATGTCGACGAGCACGACGTCGACGCCGCACTGCAGGCGGTTGAAGGCCTGCGCGAGCCATTCCTGGTCGCGCTCGGAGAGGCGGCCGAGGCGGCTGAAACCGCCGCCGAGCGGCAGCACCTGGACGTTGTCGGGCCCGTTCAGGATCAGCGCCTCGAGCGGGCAACGGCCTTCGAGCACGTCGGCGACGTCGAAACGCGGGGTTAAGCCGAGCATGGCGGCGGCGCCACGGCCGTGGCGATCCTGGTCGACGACCAGCACATCGCGCCCGGAACGCGCGAGCGCCACGGCGAGATTCACGGTGGCGGCGGTCTTGCCGGCCCCCGACTGGCCCGACATCACGGTGATGACCTGAAAGCCGTTCTGGCCAAGCAGGGCGCGCAGCCCGGCGGCCTGGTCGCTGAAGAACTTATCCATGGATCACCGCGCTTTCGCGAGAGAGGCCGGCGCCGCCGTTCAACGCATACGCGAGTTCGCTGTCGTCGAGCTGCCAGGGCGAGGCCTGCAGGCGGGTCTTGAACGCGCGATGGATGAGGTACTGGCGGTTGGCGAGGTGCAGGTCCTCGGGCACGCGCTGGCCGGTGGCGACGTAGTGCACATTGAGCTGGTGGCGGATCGCGCAGTCGAGCACGGGGCCGAGGCTCGCTGCCTCGTCGACCTTGGTCATCACGCAGCCGTCGAGGCCACGCAGGCGGTAGGCCTGCACCACTTCCTCCAGGGTGTCGCCATGGCTGGTGGCGTTGAGCATCAACAGGCGCTTGATCGGCTTGCCGGCCTGGCACAGCATCTCGACCTGCTCCGCGACGGCCTGGTCACGCTGGCTCATGCCGACGGTATCGATCAGGACCATGTGCTTGTTGCGCAACTCGGCGAGCGCCAGGCGCAGGTCGGCGGCGTCGCGCACCGCGTGTACCGTCACGCCGAGAATCTTGCCGTAGATGCGCAACTGCTCGTGCCCGCCGATGCGGTAGCTGTCGGTGGTCAGGAGCGCGAGCTTGTCGGCGCCATGGCGGACCACGCAGCGCGCGGCGAGCTTGGCGGTGGTGGTGGTCTTGCCGGCGCCGGTCGGGCCCATCAGCGCGAACACGCCGCCGGCATCGAGCAGCGCGTTCTCGCTCTGCACGATCTGCATGCGCTTCATCAGGGTGTTGCGCATCCAGGCGCGCGCCTGTTCCTCGTCGCCCCTGGGCAGCGATTCCAGCAGCTCGCGCGCGAGCACCGGGCTGAAGCCGGCGCCGAGCATGTCGCGCATCACCGCGGCGCCGGCGGGATCGCGCCCCGGCAGGTCGCGCCAAGCGAGGTCGGCGAGCTGGCTTTCCAGGCGCGAGTGCAGGCTCTTGATTTCGCTGATGACGCTTTGCGCGAGCTGGCTGCCGTCCTCGCTCGGCACCGCGACGCGCTCGATCAGCCGGCGCTTGAAGGTGACGGCGGGCTCGGGTTCGGCGCGCGGCGGCATGCTGGCTTCGACGGGACGAACGTCGACGGGACGGGCTTCGGCAGGCCGCGGTACCGGCCGGGCACGCGGCGCCTCGACGACCGGCGGCGTGAGCGCGGCGATGTCGTCGGCCGGGATCGCCAGCACCTCGACCCCGCCCTCGACGCTGCGGTTCGATAGGATGACCGCGTCGGGGCCGAGCAGGTCGCGCAGTTCGCGCATGGCCTCGCGGGATGTCTTGGCGACGATTCGTTTCACGTTCATGCTGCTCCTCCTACCAGGGAAGTCACTTTGATCTGCTTGCCTTCGGGCACTTCAGCGTGCGAAAGCACTTTGAGCTGGGGAATGGCGCGCCGCAGGAAGCGGGCCAGCAAGGGCCGCAACGCAGCCGGGGTCAACAAGACGGGCGGATGGCCGAGCGCTTCCTGGCGCTGCGTCGAGGCGATGGCCTTGGCCATCAGCGTGTCGGCCAGGCCGGGCTCGAGACTGACCGCATCCTGGCCCGCCTGCAGCGTCTGCAACAGCAGGCGTTCCAGGCTCTGGTCCAGCGCGATCACCGGCAGTTCGTTCACCGGGCCGTAGATCTGCTGCACGATGGCGCGGCCAAGCGCCACCCGCACCAGCGCGGTGAGCTCGTTCGGGTCCTGCACGTGACCGGCATTCTCCAGCAGCACGTCGATGATGGTGCGCATGTCGCGGATCGGCACGCCCTCGGCGAGCAGGTTCTGCAGCACTTTCTGCACCGCCGACAGCGTCAGCACCTTGGGCACCAGATCCTCGACCAGCTTGGGCGAGGTCTTGCCGAGATGGTCGAGCAGCGCCTGCGTTTCCTGCCGGCCGAGCAGCTCGGCGGCATGCTGGGTGATCAGGTGGTTGAGGTGGGTGGCGACGACGCTGCCGGGATCGACGACGGTATAGCCCATCGCCTGCGCCTGCTCGCGCAGGCCGGCGTCGATCCAGGTCGCCGGCAGCCCGAAGGCGGGATCGCGCGTGGCCACGCCCGGCAGCGCGGCGGTGACGTTGCCCGGATCGATGGCGAGGAACATGCCGGTGCGCACTTCGCCGCTGCCGATCTCGACCCCCTTCAGCGTGATGCGATAGCTGCTGGGATTGATCTCGAGGTTGTCGCGGATGTGCACGGCCGGCGGCAGGAAGCCGATCTCGCGCGCGAATTTCTTGCGGATGCCCTTGATGCGCCGCACCAGCTCGCCGTCGGCGGAGGCGTCGACCAGCGGGATCAGGCGATAGCCGACTTCGAGGCCAAGCGTGTCGATCGGGGCGACGTCCTCCCAGCTCGCTTCCTGGCTTTCGATCGTCGCCGCCGGCGCGACGGCGATCTCGGGCGCCGCCTTCTCGGCGGCCGCCTTCAGTTTCTCGCTGCGCCAGGCGATCCAGGCGATGCCGCCGGCGAGCAGCAGGAAGGCGAAATTGGGCATGCCCGGAATCATGCCCAACAGGCCGATGATCGCGGCAGTGATGTACAGCGCCTGCGTCTTGTTGAACACGTTCGACATCATCTGGCCGGTGATGTCCTCGTCGGTGCTGACGCGGCTGACGACGACGCCGGCGGCGATCGAGATCACCAGTGCCGGGATCTGCGCGACGAGGCCGTCGCCGATCGCCAGCAGGGTGTAGTTGCGCGCCGCGTCCGACAGGCCGAGATCGTGCTGGAACACGCCGACCAGGAGGCCGCCGATGACGTTGATGACGAGGATGAGGATGCCGGCGATGGCGTCGCCGCGAACGAACTTCGACGCACCGTCCATCGAACCGTAGAAGTCGGATTCCTGCGAGATCTCGGCGCGGCGGCGGCGCGCCTCGTTCTCGTCGATGAGGCCGGCGTTGAGATCGGCGTCGATCGCCATCTGCTTGCCCGGCATGGCGTCGAGGGTGAAGCGCGCGCTGACCTCGGCGATGCGACCGGCGCCCTTGGTGATGACGATGAAGTTGATCACCACCAGGATGAGAAAGACGATGATGCCGACGGTGTAGTTGCCGCCGACCAGGAAATGGCCGAAGGCCTCGATCACCTTGCCGGCGGCGTCGGGACCGGTGTGGCCCTCGAGCAGCACGACGCGGGTCGACGCGACGTTGAGCGACAGGCGCAACAGGGTCGACAGCAGCAGCACCGTGGGGAACACGGCGAATTCGAGCGCGCGGGTCGTCGACAGGCTGACCAGCAGCACCATGATCGACAGCGCGATGTTGAAAGTGAACAGCATGTCGAGCGCGATGGGCGGCAGCGGCAGCACCAGCATCGCGAGGACGAGCAGGATGAAAACCGGCGCGGCCAGCGCGCGCGCGTTGGCCCCGTTGAACAGGTTGGCGAGGGTCAGGCTGCCGTTCATGCCTCAGCCCCCATCCCGGCACGCAGCGGGTCGAGCTCGGGCGGGACCGGCAGCACGGCCGGCGCTTCCGGGCGCGTGCCGCCGGCTTCCCGGTAATGACGCAACTGGAAGACATAGGCGAGCACTTCGGCCACCGCCGTATAGAGCGCGGCGGGAATCTCGTCGCCGATCTCGGTGTGGCGGAACAGCGCGCGCGCCAAGGGCGGCGCCTCCAGCAGCGGCACCTTGTGCTCGGCCGCCACTTCGCGGATCCTGGCCGCGACGAGATCGGCGCCCTTGGCGACGACGCGCGGCGCGCGCATCTTGCCTTCGGTGTATTTCAGCGCCACCGCGAAGTGGGTCGGGTTGGTCACCACCACGTCGGCGGTCGGGATCTCGGCCATCATGCGACGGCGCGCCACTTCGCGCTGCTGCTGGCGGATGCGCGCCTTGAGGTGGGGGTCGCCCTCGGATTCCTTGTACTCGCGGCGCACCTCGTCCTTGCTCATGCGCAATTGCTTGAAGTGGTTCCAGACTTGGAAAGGCAGGTCGATCATCACGATGAACAGCATCGCGCCGGAAACCAGCAGGAAGATCTTGCCGATGAGGCTGCCCATGTGCGCGATCGCGGTGCGGGGCTCCTCGAGACTGAGCGAGAAGATCGCGTCCAGGTTGTCCCACAAGAGCCAGGCGGCGCCCCCCCCGAGCAGGCCGACCTTGGCAAGCGATTTCACCAGTTCGACCAGGCCCTGCCAGGAAAGAATGCGCTTGATGCCGGCAAACGGGTTCAGACGATTGAACCTGGGCGCGAGCGCCTTGGTGCTGAACAGCCAGCCGCGCAGCAGGATCGGCGAGGCGAGCGCGGCGACCAGCACCAGGAACAGGAAGGGCGCCAGCGCCTGCGCAGCGTCGAGAAAAAGCCGCGACAGCAGCGCCATCGCGTGGGCGCTGTCGCGCGCGACACCGGGATCGAACGCCAGGCCGCCACGCATGACCTGCGACATCGCCTGTCCGAGGCTGCCGGACATCATCCACAGCGTCGCACCGCCCACCATCAGCACGACGAAGGTGCCGAGCTCGCGCGACTGGATGACCTGGCCTTCCTCGCGCGCTTTCTGCAATCGCTGCGGCGAAGCTGGTTCTGTCCGTTCCTGATCGCTTTCTTCAGCCATCCCTGATCACCTGTCGATGGACCGCTTCGCGTGTGCGAACCGGTTTGTCCTGGGCTGGAGTATCGGACACGCCCGTCATGGGCGATCAGGGGAATAAAGGCGGAATTGGGCGCTTATTCGCGCTCAAGCGCGGGGCGTCAGGGCTTGGGCGCTGCGGGCTTGTCCGAAGCCGCATCCGTCGCGTCGCCGGCTTCGGCGTCGCTTTCCGCACCGGAGGCCTGGCGCGTGATCGCCTCCTCGGTGCGCTTGTTCATCACGATGATGGCGATGCGGCGATTGACCGGATCGTTGGGCTGGGCGCCCTGGAACGGCACCGAGTCGGCCAGGCCCACCACGCGCAGCATCTTGGACGCATCCATGCCGCCGGCGATGAGCTCGCGGCGCGACGCGTTGGCGCGATCGGCCGACAGCTCCCAGTTGCTGTAGCCGCGGCCGGCATTGGCATACTGGACCGAGTCGGTGTGGCCGGACAGGCTGATGCGGTTCTCGACGTCGTTGAGCACCTTGCCGATCTCGTGCAGGATGATCTTGGTGTAGGGCTGCAGTTCGGCGCTGGCGAGGTTGAACATCGGCCGGTTCTGTTCGTCGACGATCTGGATGCGCAGGCCTTCGCTCGTGATGTCGATCAGCAGCTGGCGCTTGAACTGCCTGAGCGTGGCATT
This sequence comes from Thiobacillus denitrificans, assembly GCA_020725005.1. Classification (GTDB taxonomy): domain Bacteria; phylum Pseudomonadota; class Gammaproteobacteria; order Burkholderiales; family Thiobacillaceae; genus Thiobacillus; species Thiobacillus denitrificans_G. The sequence goes on along the minus strand of DYFW01000040.1, from coordinate 2,627 downwards.
TTGCTCGATCGCGGCTTCCAGCCGGGATTTCAGCTTCTTGAGCTTTTCCTTCTCCAGGCGCTCCAGCTCGGCGCGCGCGGCCTTGAGGTTATAGGATTTTTTTTCTTCCTCGGTCTGCCCCTTCTTGACCTGGCCGCTCTGGCGCGTGAGGTCGGTGCCGCCGCCCTTCAGCACGCTGGAACTGTCGCCGCTGCCGGAACCGCCCTGCATGGCGACCTTGAGCGGGGTCTTGAAATATTCGGCGATGCCTTCGAGGTCGCCCTTGGTCGTCGAGCCGAGCAGCCACATGAGCAGGAAGAAGGCCATCATCGCCGTGACGAAGTCGGCGTAGGCGATCTTCCAGGCGCCGCCGTGGTGGCCGCCGACCGATTTCTTGATGCGTTTGACGATGATCGGCGCTTTTTGCTCGCTCATGACAGCAGATCAGCGATATTTACGGATCAGCGCGACTTCGCGCCCTTGACGTGGGTTTCGAGCTCGCTGAACGACGGCCGCTCGGTCGAGTACAGCACCTTGCGCCCGAACTCGACCGCGATCGCCGGCGCGTAGCCATTGATGCTGGCAAGCAGCGTGACCTTGATGCAGTGGAACATCTTGGTCGATTCGTTGAGCTTCTGCTCGAGCAGGCTGGCCAGCGGGCTGACGAAGCCATAGGCGAGCAGGATGCCGATGAAGGTGCCGGTGAGCGCCGCGCCGATGAGGATGCCGAGTTCGGCCGGCGGCAGGCCGACCGAACCCATGGTCTTCACCACCCCCATCACCGCGGCGACGATGCCGAAGGCCGGCAGGCCGTCGCCCAGCTTGCTGACGCTGTGCACCGGAATCTCGCCCTCATGGTGGTGGGTCTCGATCTCGTTGTCCATCAGGTTCTCGATCTCGAACGCGTTCATGCTGCCGGAGACCATCAGGCGTAGGTAGTCGGTGAGGAACTCGACGATGTGGTGGTCGGCCATGACCGCAGGGTATTTGTTGAACAACGGGCTGCTCTCGGGCGATTCGACGTCGGCCTCGACCGACATCAGGCCTTCCTTGCGGATCTTGGTCAGCAGTTCGTACAGGAGCGCGAGCACGTCCATGTAGAGCGCGCGGTTGTACTTGGACCCCTTGAACAGGGTGGGCAGCGCCTTCAGCGTGGCCTTGATCGCCTTGCCGTTGTTGGCGACGATGAAGGCGCCGATGGCGCCGCCGCCGATGATGATGAGTTCGATCGGGTGCCACAGCGCCGCCAGATAGCCGCCGGCCAGCGCGTAGCCGCCGAACACACACAACAAAACCGTAATCCAACCACCAATGACTAGCACGAGCGTCCGTTCCTCACGATTGATCCGGGCGGCCCGTGTCGTCCCGCCCTGCCCCGGGTGCCGAATTCCCGGCACTCAGGGTTTGGATTCGGCCATCGAGCGCCAAACTTGATGGTACAAACCCGGTATTTCGGCTGCGGCCGGCTCATGTCCACCATACGTAGAGCCGATGGCGCGGATGCGGCGCCAGCGTCACCACCGCGTCCGGCGCGCGATCCCCTGCCGCGAACGACAGGCTCATGAAGCTGCTGCCGGGCCGCATCTGGGCGCACACCTGCTGCCACAGCGCCGGCATCGCCGCCGGCGACAGAAAGGCAAAGACCGCATCGTAGCCCGAGAGATCGAGCGCGGCGTAATCCTGCCGCAGAAAACGCACCCGACTGCCGGACAGCGCGGCGCGCAGCCGGCTGATCGCCCAGGATGCCGGCGCCAGCTCGACGCCGGTGAATTCGCCCTGCGGAAAGCGTTTTTCCAGATCGAGCAGCAGGCCGCCCAGGCCGCTGCCGAGGTCGATGAAACGGAACGGCCGGTCGGACGGCAACTGCGCGGCCACCGCATCCCAGGCCTTGCGGTCGGACAGGTAGAGCGGCACCCGGGTGCGGAAGGTCGTCCAGAAGAAGCCGCCCAGCAGCACGAAGCCCAGCAAATACACCCAGGCGGCGATGTCGACGTGCAGCGCGACGAGCGCCGCCGGCAGAAAGCCCGCGTGCAACGGCAGCCACCAGCGCGGCTGTCGCCAGAGCAGGCTCAGGCCGCCGGCCAGCGCGCCCTGGATGAATGCGAACTGCCACAGCGTGGGCTGATAACCGGCAAGCGCGGGCAGCAGCCGCACCGTCAGGGCGGCCAGTGCCAGCGCGGCGATCTGGATGAAAAGGGACTGGAGGGCAACCGGCAGGCGCATGTTCACGCGCGCGCCGGAACCGGGTCAGGCGGCTGCGGACAGTTCCGCCGCGGCCTTGGCCTTGCGCGTCTTGCCGGCACGCGCCGGGACGTTGCACAGACCGCACACGAACTGGTCGTGCAGGTCGTCGGGGTGGACCACGAAATGGCCGCCGCAGCAGCTGCACTCGGCGGTCTGCAGCATGCGGGTCTCGAAGAAGCGGTTCAGCGTCCAGGCGCGGGTGAAGCTCAGCACCTCGTCGATCTGGTTAGTGTGAAGGTATTCCTGGTACAGGCGGTAGCTCTTCAGCACCGCCTCGATGCCGCTGCATTCGCTGTTCTGGGTGATGTAGCGGTGGATGTTGATGAACAGCGAAGCGTGGACGTTGGGCAGCCAGGTCAGGAACCAGTCGGTCGAGAACGGCAGCATGCCCTTGGGCGGCGAGA
>DYFW01000249.1 GCA_020725005.1 Thiobacillus denitrificans | reverse complement strand
CATCAAGCCCGAGTTCGTGGTCAACGTGAAGGAGACCGGCAAGATCCTGCTGGTCAACTACAGCGACATCAAGAACCTGAAGACGACCGAGATCGAGGCCGAACGCTTCCTGCACGACGGCGGCTGGGACTCGTCCAAGCGCTATTTCCTCGTCGCCGCCAACATGCGCAACACCATTTCGGTGGTCGACACCAAGGAAGGCAAGCTCGCCGCCAACGTCAAGGTCGGGACCAAGCCGCACCCGGGCCGCGGCGCCAACTGGAACGACATGAAGTACGGCCCGGTGTGGGCGACGGGCCACCTCGGCGACGACACCATCGCGGTGATCGGCACCGACCCCGCCAGACACAAGGCCCATGCCTGGAAGGTCGTGCGCACGCTGAAGAACCACGGCAACGGCAGCCTGTTCATCAAGACCCATCCGAAATCTTCGAACCTGTGGGTCGACGCCGCGCTGTCGCCTGACGACGAAGCCCAGCAGTCGGTGTCGGTGTTCGACCTGAAGAACCTCGACAAGCCGGCGCAGGTGATCAACATCGCCAAGCTCGCGGGCATCAGCAAGGGCCGTGTCACCCATCCCGAATACAACAGGGCGGGCGACGAGGTGTGGTTCTCGGTGTGGGGCCCGAAGACGGGCGAATCGGCGATCGTCGTGATGGACGACAAGACGCGCGCGCTCAAGGCCGTGATCAAGGACAAGCGCCTGGTCACGCCCACCGGCAAGTTCAACGTCTACAACACGCAGCACGACGTGTACTGAAAGCAAGCCTCCGCCCGGCCCCGGCCAGGCGGGTTTGCGAAGCGTCCTGCGACAGGGCGCCTCGCAAACCTGAAAGGGGAAGACCATGCCTCGCTACGCTTGCAGAACAGGTATTCCGGCGATCAAGGACACATGCGACGCGGCATGCGGTCCCCGTAAAGAACAGGCGTTTCTGCGCGGTCTCGGCCTCGTCGCGACAGTCGTGGTCGCCCTCCTGGCGCTGGCCGCGATGGTCAATCCGGCGCTGGCGGATTCCCCCGCCCGCCTTCCCTCTGCCGAACGCCAACACGAACTCGTCCGCTTCGTGCGCCAGGAATGTGGCTTCTGCCATGGCCTCAAGCTCACCGGCGGCCTCGGCTCGCCTCTTACTGCGCATGCACTGGCCGGCAAACCGCGCGAGTCGCTGGAGGCCACCATTCTTTATGGCCGTCCCGGCACCGCCATGCCGGGCTGGATGCCGCACCTGAGCGAGGCGGACGCGGCCTGGATCGTGACCATGCTGCTGAAAGGATTCCCGGAATGAGCCTGCCACCTGCCTCGACTGACGGCGCCCGCTTGTCACGGTTCGTAATCGGCATCGCCCTGTGGGTGTTAAGCCAGCTGGCGCCTGCCGGCGAGCTTCGCGGCAGCGGCGACCTCGGCGTGGTCGTCGAGCGCGCCAGCGGCAGCGTGCAGATCGTCGACACCACGCGCAAGACCGCCCTGCAAAGAGTCGAAGGCCTGGGCGACCTGTCGCATGCCTCCGTCGTGTTCTCGCGCGATGCGCGCTACGCCTACGTGTTCGGCCGCGACGGCGGATTGAGCAAGGTCGACCTGCTGGGCGGCCAGATCGTCAAGCGCGTCATCCAGTCCGGCAACAGCATCGGCGGCGCCATCTCGCAGGATGGCCGCATCATCGCCGCGGCCAACTACACGCCCGGCGGCGTCAAGTTCTTCGATAGCGAAACGCTGGAAATGCTGAGCGAGATCCCGGCCCGCTCCGAAGCCACCGGCGCGCTGTCCAAGGTGGTCGGGCTCGAAGATGCGGCTGGCAACCGCTTCACCTTCAGCCTTTTCGAGGCCGGGGAGATCTGGCAGGCAGACCTGTCGAAGGATCCGAAGCATCCGCACGTGACGCGCCACGCGGGCATCGGCAAGGAGCCCTACGACGCCCTGGTCACCGGGGACGGCCGCTGGTATGTCGCCGGGCTGTATGGCGAGGACGGCATTGCGGTCCTCGACCTGTGGCATCCCGAGCGGGGCGTCAAACGGGCATTGCCGGATTACGGCCGCGGCGAACAGAAGCTGCCGGTCTACAAAATGCCGCACCTGGAAACCTGGGCGGTGGCCGGCAATCTGGCGTTCATTCCCGGCGTCGGCCGCCACGAGGTGGTACTGGTCGACATGACCACCTGGCAGAAGGTCGGCACGATCCCCGTCGCCGGCCAACCGGTGTTCGTGATGGCCGA
>DYFW01000248.1 GCA_020725005.1 Thiobacillus denitrificans | reverse complement strand
TCAAGAGCATGCTCGAACACGCCTTCGCCGCGCACCTGGACCGCGAGATGGTGCTGTACTGGGGCGTGCGTTCGCTGAAGGACCTGTATCTCGCCGCGTTGCCGCAGCAGTGGCAGGCCGAGCGTCCCAACTTCAGCTTCGTCCCGGTGTTGTCCGACCCGCAGCCGCAAGACCGCTGGCAGGGCCGTACCGGCCTCGTGCACGAGGCGGTGCTCGCCGACTTTGCCGACCTCTCCGGTTACCAGGTCTACGCCAGCGGCGCGCCGGCGATGGTCGACGCCGCCCGCGACGCGTTCCTTCGCACGCGCGGCCTGCCGGAGGACGAGTTCTTCGCCGATGCCTTCGTCTACGCAGCCGACACCGAAGCCGTGACCTGAAGCCCGTAAGGCAGGAAGAGGCCGGGCAGGCCCGGCCCGCTTCCTGCGGCGCGCCTTACAGGTCGCCCCGGGCGCTCGCCTGCATGATCTCGATCAAGGCCTTGCGCACTTTCTCGATGCGCGCCTTGAGGTCGGGCGGCAGACGCTTCTGCGTGGCGATGTCGTCGATGCTCACGTCCATCATCACCAGCCAGCCCTGGCCCTTCGCATCCTCGATGAGCGCGATGCGGCAGGGCATGAAGATGGCGAAATCCATGTCGACGTCGATCAGGTCCTTCGCCAGCACGGCGTCGCAGAACTGGTAGATGGTGATGGTGCGTTGGGGTTTGCCGGTCACCGCCTCGACCTGCTTCGACATCGGCAGCTCGGCGACCAGTTGCAGGTTGAGCGCGTTGGCGCGCAGCTTGAGCGACTCGGCCGCGTCGCGGATGGCGACGCCCGGCTCGATCGCCACCTTGTAGATGCCGGCCGGCGCCGCCTGCGCCTTGGGCGCCGCCGGTGCCTTGGCCGCCGCCCAGGCCGGGCTCACCGCCAGTGCCATGCCCAGCAGCATTCCCGCCCAGATCGTTCCGATTGACTTCATCTGTTTTTCCTCCTTCGCAAACATTGTCTGAACAATAGACGACTCAGGCGCCGCGGCAGAGCGCGAGCGCCTTCCGGTAGTGCTGGCACGCCTCGCCCGGCTGCTCGTTCCGGGCCTTGAGCTCGGCCATGCGGACATGGCCCTCGGCACTCGGCGCAATCGCCAGGCTCGCCTCGAGGTAGCTCTGCGCCTTGCCCCACAACTGCTGCGCGCTGCACAACTGCGCCAGCGCCAGCAGCAGTTGCGCATCACGCGGATGGGCATGCAGCCACTTCTCGGCCTGTTCGATCTGGCGGGTGGGCTTGCTGCCGCGCACCTCGCCATACAGCGCGACCAGGTCCTCCTGCCAGTCGTGCGCGAGCGCGGCCTCGAGGATGTCGAGCGCGGTATCGTCGCCGCCGCGCTGCATGAAGGCGCGGGCGGCGGCCCGCGCGACCCAGGGGTCGGTCTTGAACTCGGCCGGGATTTTCTTCCAGTAGTCGAGCAGGCCGCGGTCGTCGTCGGCGCGGCGCCTGAGGTTTTCCGCGTAGGCGAGGCGCCGGCTCTGCGTCGCGACGGCGGGTTCCAGCGCATTGGCACGCTCGAGGGCGTCGAGCAGGCGGTCGACCTCGTCCCACTGCCCCGTCATCTGGCGCGCCTTGAGCTCCAGCCGCAGCAGCGCCGTGTGCTGCGGCGCAATGGTCTTGGCGCGCTGGATGGCCGTCAGCGCGGCGGCGGCATCCTTGGCGTCGAGGCGCGTCTCCGCCTCGAACAGGAGGGCCGCCAGCTCGGCGCCCGCTTCGACGGCCGCCTTCAGGTGCCGGTCGCGCAGCGCGACGGCACGCATTTCATGCGCCGCGCGCGCGGCGCACACGCGCGCCAGCCCGGTGCGCTGCGGCTCGCCCTGCCACTGGCCGAGCGAAGCCTCGGCGTCCTGGAAGCGGTATTCGGCGTAGGCCATCAGGCCGCCGGCGAAATTCTCGTCGCGCTTCTTCGCCGCGCGCCGCTCGCGCTGTGCACGCACGATGCTCGGCAGGTTGAGCGTCAGCAGCGCCAGGCGCAACAGGATCACGCCGCCGACGACGAGACCGGCCAGGCCGAGCATGAAGCCGATGAAGGAGATCTCCATGCGCCAGGGGGGGTACACCAGCACGACGTAGCCGGGGTCGTAGCGGCCCGCCATCGCCAGGCCGATGGCGAGCACCGCGACGAGGAGGAGCGAGATCAGCCAGCGCATTACTGCGCACCCTTGGCGGATTCGAGCGCGGCGAG
>DYFW01000247.1 GCA_020725005.1 Thiobacillus denitrificans | reverse complement strand
CGGGAAGGCGTCGATGGGAATCTGCTGGAAGGCGCGCGCGCCGAGCGCCGCCAGCACCAGGGCGAGGACGAGCACGAACCAGCGCCGCGCCAGCGCGTATTCGGTGAGGGTCGCGAGCATCGTCTACTCCCCGAGCCACTGCGCCTTGAGCGCGGCCACGCCCTGGACCGCCACCCGGCTGCCGGCGGCCAGCCCGGTGATCTCGGCCAGCTGCGCGTTCTGCCGCAGCACCGTCACCGGGGTCGGCACGAAGCCCCCGCCCGTCTCGACGAAGACGTGCGCGCGCCTGGCCTTCCACACCAGCGCCGTCGCCGGCACGCTGACGTGCTGCGGCGACGCCAGTCCGGCGATGGCCGCCTGCACCGACTGCCCCGGCCGCAGCAAGCGCTGCGGGTCGACCAGGCTGGCGCGCACGCGCACGCTCTGCGCCGCGCTCAATTGCGGCAGCAGCGCGGTGACGCGTCCGTGGGCCGCGCTGCCGGCCACCGTGACCGGCTGGCCGACGGCGACCTGCTGCGCCTGGGCCGGGCTCAGTGCGATCTCGAGCGCGAGCTGCGACAAGTCGGCAAGCTTCAGCAGCGCGGCGCCGGCGTCGACCCGTTGCCCCGGCTCGACGCCGGCTTCCGTCACCACCCCGGTGATCGGCGCGGTCAGCGTGAGCGTGCTCCCCGACACCCGGCCCTGGCCGAGCAGGGACAGCGCGGCCTGCGCCGCCGCCAGCTGCGCGCGCGCGGCCTGCGCCTCGCCCTGCGTCGCACGCAGGCGCGCTTCGGCGACCAGCCCTTCGGCGAAGAGTTTCTCGTCGCGCGCGGCGTTGCCCGCAGCCAGTTGCGCGCGCAGGCGCGCCTGCGTCAGCGCGTTCTGCGCCTCGACCAGCCCCGGCATCGACAGGCTGACCAGCGGGGCGCCGCGCTTGACCGCGTCGCCCGCCTGCACGTGCAGGCGGGTCACCAGCGCCTCGCCGGTCGCGGCGACGACCTGCACGCTGGCCGGCGGCAGGGTGACCTGCGCGGGATAGGTGAGCGCGGGGCTCTCGGCGCCCGTCGCAGCGACAGCGGTGACGATGCCGAGATTCTGCTTCTGCGCAGCGCTCAAGGGCAGCACCTCGGCGGCGACGGCAGGCAGGATGCAGGCCAGCGCGAGGGCGGCGCCCGTCGTGAACACGCGAAACGGGCCGGGGGGCGTGACGATAGTCATGCTTGATCTCCAAATCGATAGGAAACGGCGCAGCGGCGCCGACCGGCGCCGCGAGGGACGATCAGGCGAGAGGGGGCGCCAGCGCGTAGGGCCTGAGGTGGAGATCGAACGCGTGCGTCGCGTCCGGGGATGGGGCGCTGCACGCGTGCCTGCGCGCCGCGCATGCGGACGACACGGGGCGGATGCCGGCAAGCGGCATGTCGGGCGGCAGGGAGGCGTCGTCGTTGCGCCAGGGCAGGCCGGCCGCCACCGTGATCTCGGTGCCCGGCGCGTCCACCGTGAATGCCTGGCCGGCCGTATTGCCCTGGGCGACTGTCTGATGGAAGTGGAGCGGGCCGCCAAGATGCAGCGACGTCGCCCCCGCATGGGCATGGATGAAGGGCGCCAGCGACTGCAGGACAAGAAACAGCCACAGCATCGGGAAGCGTAAGGTTCGTTGCAGCACGGGCGGTCGGCGGCGATGGCGTTTCTAGTGCCTCAACCCATAAGTTTGCGTACATGCCGAGACACGCATCCGCGCGCCGAGTGCCTGCCGGACGAGTCTTAAGCCAGCCTTAAGTTCGCGATGCGATCCTGCGCCTCGCTTACCGGAATCCTTCATGCCATCCACGACCGCCTCCCGCCTGGCCGGCCTCTACCCGCTCACCGCCTGGCTCGCCCTCGCCTTCCTGCTGCTGCACACCGGTCTGCGCCTGGTGCTGACGCTGGAGACCTGGCAGCCCGCCGCGCTCGATATCGCCTCGGCCGTCCGCGTACTCGGCACCGGACTGGCGTTCGACCTCGTCACGCTCGCGCTGCTGCTGCCGGCCGTGCTCGCGATCGAAGCGGCGCTCGGCACGCGCACGACGCCCGCCGGACGCGCGCGTCGCGCAACGGTATTGGCCGCGGCGAGTTCCCCGAACGTCACCGCGGCTTTGCCAATATCTGGGGCGTGGCCGACGGGCACCTGTACGACTACGCGCTCGAGCAGATGGACCGCGACGCGGCCAGCGGCAAGCCCTTCCTGATGCACCTGATGA
>DYFW01000246.1 GCA_020725005.1 Thiobacillus denitrificans | reverse complement strand
GGCATTGCCGAAGCGCTGGTGCGCGAGGCCGGGCGTCATCACATCGAGCACGAGAACTGGTATCTCAACGGCCCCAAGTTCATCCATGGCTATGGCCTGGACGTCACGATCTTCCGTCCCTCCGTCATTTTCGGTCGCGGCGATTCCTTCCTGACGATGTTTGCCCGCCTGCTGAAGATATTCCCCGTGCTGCCGCTCGCCAACGCCGGCGCGCGCTTCGCGCCGGTGTACGTGGAGGACGTGGCGCGCGCCTTCGCCGACAGTCTCGACAACCCCGCGACCTACGGCCAGACCTACGACCTGTGCGGCCCCAGGGTCTATACGCTGCGGGAACTCGTCGCTTACGTCGGCGAGGTGATCGGCAAGCGGCGCAGCATCGTGCCGCTCGGCGACTTCGCGTCCTACCTGCAGGCCTGGGCGCTGGAGTTGATGCCGGGCAGGAAGCTGATGACGCGCGACAACTACTACGCCATGCTGACCGACAACGTCTGCAGCGGCGGCTGGCCGGCCGTGTTCGAGTTCCAGCCGGTCGCGCTGGAGGCGGTCGCCCCCGGGTACCTGCGGGCCGATTCGCCGCGTGCGCGCTACGAGGCCTACCGGGAACACGCCCGCCGCTGATTCCGGCGTGCCGCCATGAAGACCTACATCGTTGGCGGCGCAGTGCGGGACCGGCTTCTCGGCCTGCCCGTGGCCGATCGCGATCATGTCGTGGTCGGCGCCACGCCCGAGGCCATGGTCGCGCTGGGCTTTCAGCCGGTCGGCCGGGACTTCCCGGTCTTCCTGCATCCCGTCACTCACGAGGAATACGCGCTCGCGCGCACCGAGCGCAAGTCGGGGCGCGGCTACAAGGGATTCACCGTGCATGCCGCGCCGGACGTCACGCTCGAGCAGGACCTGCGGCGGCGCGACCTCACCATCAACGCCATGGCCGAGGACGAGGCCGGCAACCTGATCGACCCTTACGGCGGCCAGCGGGATCTCGCCGCCAGAACCTTCCGCCATGTGAGCGAGGCGTTCGCCGAGGACCCGGTGCGCATCCTGCGCGTGGCGCGTTTCGCCGCGCGCTTCACCGACTTTGGCGTTGCCCCCGAAACCCTGGCTCTCATGCGCGCCATGGTCGAGGCCGGCGAGGTCGACGCGCTGGTGCCCGAGCGCGTGTGGCAGGAGGTCGCGCGCGGCCTGATGGAGAAACAGCCCTCGCGCATGTTCGACGTGCTGCGCGACTGCGGCGCGCTGGCCCGGCTGCTGCCCGAAGTCGACCGCCTGTTTGGCGTGCCGCAGCCCGCCGAGCACCATCCCGAGATCGATACCGGCGTGCATGTGATGCGGGTGATCGACTGGGCGGCGCGCCAGGGATACGCGCTGCCGGTGCGCTTCGCCGCGCTGACGCACGACCTCGGCAAGGGGACGACGCCGCCCGCGCTGTGGCCGCGCCATGTGGGCCACGAAGCGCGGGGTGTCGAACTCGTGCGTGCCGTAAGCGAACGCCTGCGCGTGCCGGCCGACTGCCGCGACCTCGCGGTCGCGGTCGCGCGCGAGCACGGCCTCGCCCATCGCGCGCCGGAATTGCGCCCCGGCACGCTCGTCGAATTGCTGGAGCGCGTCGATGCGTTCCGCCGGCCCCAACGCTTCGAAGATTTCCTGCGGGCCTGCGAATGCGATTTCCGTGGCCGCCCCGGCTATGAGGACAGGGCCTTCCCCGCGCCGGATTTTCTGCGGCGGGTGCTGCGCGCGGCGCAGTCGATCGACGCCGGCGCGGTGGCGAAAAGCGTCGCGCCCGCACGCGTCCGGGAAGCGGTGTTCCAGGCGCGCGTGCAGGCGGTCGCCGCGCTGCGTCATGCCGACGCCGCGTGCTGGGAACATTTCCCGCATCAAGCCGATATGGGCGTGCGCGGCGTGGGGCCCACGCTCGCCGCCGCCTTCGAGCAGGCGGCGCTGGCGATGATCGCCGTCGTCACCGACCCGGCGGGCGTCGCGGCGCGGGAAGCGGTCGAGATCGCATGCGCGGCGCCGGACGACGAACTGCTGCTGGTCGACTGGCTCAACGCGCTGATTCTCGAAATGGCCGCGCGACACCTCGTGTTCGGCCGTTTCGATGTGCATATCCAGGACCATCGCCTGCACGCCACCGCCTGGGGCGAGCGCGTCGATCCGTCCCCGCACCAGCCCGCTGTCGAGATCAAGGGCGCCACCTATACTGAGCTGAAAGTAGTGCAG
>DYFW01000245.1 GCA_020725005.1 Thiobacillus denitrificans | reverse complement strand
TCGCCGCCACGACGTGCGGATCGACGGGCGTAGTGGCGTTGTAGTCGAGGTAGATCGGAGCAGTCATGCCAGGGCTTGTTCGAGGTCGGCGATCAGGTCGGCGGGGTCTTCGAGACCGACGGATAGCCGCAGCATCGCGTCCGAAATCCCCCGGCGCGCGCGCTCCTCTGGCGAAAGGCCGTGGTGCGTCGTCGTGCAAGGCTGGGTCACCAGGCTCTCGACGCCGCCGAGGCTCGGCGCCAGAGCGAACAGTTTCAGCCTGTCGGCGACGCGCGTGGCGTCGTCGCCATTTCCCTTGATCTCGATGGTCAGCATGCCGCCGAAGCCGCTCATCTGTTTCCTGGCCAGCGCATGGCCGGGGAAATCCGGCAGGCCGGGATAGAGGACGCGGCTGATCCGGGGATGCTTCGCCATCGCCTCGGCGATGGTTTGCGCGGCGGCGTTCTGGGCGCGCACGCGCACCGGCAGGCTGCGGATGCTGCGGGCGAGCTGGCTGGCGATTTCCGGGGCAATCGCTGTGCCGAGGTTCTTGCGCCAGTTCCACACCGGCAGCAGCAAGTCCCTGGATCCCATCAGGGCGCCGGCCGTGATGTCCGAGTGGCCGCCGAGATACTTGGTGCAGGAATGCACGACGAAATCGGCGCCGAGCGCCAGCGGGTTCTGATTGACCGGCGAGGCGAAGGTGTTGTCGACCGCCACCAGCGCCCGGTGCGCATGGGCAAGCTTGACGATGGCGTGGAGGTCGAAGATTTCCAGCGTTGGATTGGTCGGCGTTTCCAGAAACACCAGACCCACGCCCTGCGAGAGCAGTTCGTCGAGCCGGGCGAGTTCATTGCCGAGCAGGAAATGTCCCGGGATGCCGAGCAGCGGCAGTTGCGACGAAATGAGTTCCAGCGTGCCGCCGTAGGCGTCGCCGAGGCAGACGATGCCCTTGCGGCCGTGGGTCAGGAACAGCGCCGCCTCGGCCGCCATGCCCGAGCAGAAGGCCCAGGCCATCTCGGCGCCTTCGAGCGAGGCCAGCTTCTGTTCGATGCTGGCAATGGTCGGGTTGAGACCGTAGCGGGTGTAAAGACTGCCGGGCTTCCGTCCGTCCACCACATCGAGCAGATCGCTGGTCGAGGCGAACTTGAAGGTGGTGGTGGTGTAGATCGGCGTATGCGGCGAACCGTGCGCATCGTCGACTTCACCGGCGTGGATGCAGCGGGTTGCGAGTCCGTCCTTCATTTCGGTTTCCTCCTTGATTGATCGGCAGTGGTCGGGGGATTGTGGCAAATACGTGGCGTCATTGGCGCGCTATTTTGCCGGCCGCAGCGTCTGCCACTGCATCGTCACCGTCTTGAAACCGTCCCGTTCGTCGTTGGCGCCGTTCCAGACCGCGAAGGCGACCGGCCGCGCGCCGGCATCGATGCGGGCGGCGCGTTTCTCCGGCGAGCGCCAGGCGCGGAAGAACACGACGCGCCATCTACCGTCGGCATGGCGGCCGCGCGCCGTCACGTCCTGCGTCGGCAGCCGCGCCAGCGTGCCGAACCCGTCGGCCCAGAGGTTTTCCGCCGCATTTTTCGCGGCGTTCCAATACCAGATATTGACGTGGCGGCCCGCGCCGCCCATGTAGGGCGTCGTATCCACCTTGCCGTCGCGCGCGAACTGCACCGCCGCGCCGTCGGCGAAACGGTGTGGCGTCTTGCGGTCGTCGGCCGCCGGGTCGCGCCATTCGAGGCGCAGCGCGAGACCCTTGGGCGTGGCGAGCGCGCGCACTTCCGCTGCCTGCGTGAGCGCGGTGCCGGAAATCGACGGATGGCCCGGGAAGGCGGTTTCGAGTTTGACGACGGCGGCGGGCGCGGACTCCCAGGCCGGATGGTCGGGGTCGGCGCCGACCGCCGCGGCGCTGCGCGCGACGCGGATGTCCGCCTGCGCGAAAGCGAGCATCGGCAGCAAGGCGAGACAGACGGGGGTGAAGCGCTTCATGCCGACTTCTCCCCCAACCGGTCGAGCCGGAACATGTCGCCGTGGCGGTAGGCGATCAAGAGGTCGAGCAGTTCCGACGGCCCGCCCCTCTCCTTCTTCGCGATCTCCCTGCGCAGCGTGTCGAGCGCGGCATGCACGCCGGGGCCGAACAGCGAGACGAGATAGTCGTCGGGAATGCGCGGGGTTCCGGACGGCTTGCCGTTGGCGGTGAAGGCGTCGGTCGACAGCGGCGGCACGTAATAGACGTTGGGCTGGGTGCCATGCTCGGGA
>DYFW01000244.1 GCA_020725005.1 Thiobacillus denitrificans | reverse complement strand
TCCAACGGCGACATCCGCAATCGCTACCAGATCCGCATCACCAACAAGGACGCGATCGAGCAGTCCTACGTCATCAGCACCCGTGGCATTCCGGATGACGCGCTCGATCTCGGCAATTTCCGCGAAATCCGGCTCAAGCCCGGTCACACCGGGGTGGTACAGGCGAGCGTGCGACTGCCGCCTGCGCTTGCTGCACGCACGCAGAATTTTGAACTGATCATCACCCCGGCAGCCAGACCGGACGAGGCGCGCAGCGAGAACGTGCGCTTCGACAGCCCGGTCAAACACCCATGACCGATACGCTTCTCACCCTGTCCGGCGGACTCGTCGCCGTCCTCGTGCTCTACGTGCTGGGCGGCCGCGTGCCGGGCCTTTCGCCCGGCCTGCGTGCCCTGCTGGCCGGCCTGCTGCCGCTTCTGGGGTATTTCCTGCTTATCGTCGGCCGCTGGCCTGGGCTCGACGTGGCGGCCATCCACATCTCCGTGTTTCTCGCCGCCAGCCTGGTGTTGCATGTCATCACCCAGTTCCGCCAGCGTAGCGGCGGCCGCCTGCACTGGGCGCCGCGGCTCCTGATCGTCTTCTTCCTCGGGCTGGTCGTGCTGAACGGTACCATGCTGTATATCGCGACGCAGGGTCTGCCCGATCCGGTTGCGCGCTTGTGGCTGAGCGGCGACGGCAGTCCTGTTCACAGCGGATTTTCCGGTGTGGTTCCGCATGGCCAGCAGGCCGCCAAGGCAGTGTCGTCCGAGCTTTCGCAGGCGCACCGTGAGGCGCGGATCGGCTGGCAGGTCGATCTGACGGGCCTGGAAGGCAATGCACGCGCGCACTGGATTCAGCTCCGCGTGCGCGATCGCACCGGGCTGCCGGTCGAGGGCATCGAAGCGCAACTGCGGCTGCTGCGCCCGGGAGCGACGCAACCGGCCCTGACGCTCGGCCTCGACGCGCGCGCCGCCGGCGTCTACGAGGGCAGGCTCGCGCTGCCCGCTGGCGGCCGCTGGGTCGTCGAGGTGCGCCTGCTGCGCGACGGCATCCAGCATTACCACGGTTCGCAGGAGCTGGTCGCGCCATGAGCGGCATCATGGTGTTCCTCTTCATCCTGTCCGGGATTTTCGTGCTGCTGATCATCCTGGGCGTGTTCTGGTCGATCAAAAGCGGCCAGTTCGACGACCTCGAGGGGCCGGCCGAACGCATCCTGATGGACGACGACGACCCGCTGCTGCCGACGCGCCGCTTGAGGCAGCCGGACGAATCCTCTACAATCGATTAACTTGACTGGAGTTCAACCATGAAGCAGTTTCTGACTTTCCAAGGTTTCCCGATGGTCGTCGTCACCGCCCTGATCGTGTGGGCGTGGATCAGCATCCTTTCGGTCCTGATCGCCTCGTTTTTCTGAGCGCAGGCCCCAAGCAAAAAGCCCCGCATGTGCGGGGCTTTTTGCTTGGGGCCGCGGGCGTCAGGCCGGGATGGCCGCGCGCATTTTCTGCAGCGCGCGCGCCTCGATCTGACGGATGCGCTCGGCCGACACGCCGTACTGCGCCGCCAGCTCGTGCAGCGTCGCCGATTCCCCCTCGCTCAACCAGCGTGCCTCGATGATGTGGCGGCTGCGCTCGTCGAGGTTTTCCAGCGCCCTGGCGAGGCCCGTATGGCGCAGGCGCTCGGTCTGTTCACGCTCGAGCACCTGCGCCGGGTTCTCGTCCGGGCTGGCCAGGTGGGCGAGGGGGCTGTAACGCTCCTCGCCGTCGTCGGCCAGCGGGTCGATCGACACGTCGTGGCCGGAAAGACGCGTCTCCATTTCCAGAACGTCCTTGCGGCTGACGTTGAGTTCCTTCGCCATCGACTCCGCTTCCTGCACCGTCATCGCGTTGAGCGACTGCTTGAGGCTGCGCAGGTTGAAGAACAGCTTGCGCTGCGCCTTGGTGGTGGCGACCTTCACCAGCCGCCAGTTCTTCAGCACGTATTCATGGATTTCGGCGCGGATCCAGTGCAGCGCGAACGACACCAGGCGCACGCCGCGATCCGGGTCGAAGCGCTTCACCGCCTTCATCAGACCGATGTTGCCTTCCTGGATGAGGTCCGCCTGCGGCAGGCCGTAGCCGGCATAGTGGCGGGCGACGCTCACCACGACGCGCAAATGCGACAGCACCAGCTGGCGGGCGGCCTCGATGTTCTGGTTCAATCGCCAATCGCGGGCAAGCGACTGCTCCTCTTCCTGGGACAGGATGGGATAGCGATTGACGGTCTGGATATAGCT